>JAZRXM010000008.1:0-9514 GCA_045600205.1 Oscillospiraceae bacterium
CATCCACTATCGCTTCAATGTCGCCGTAATGACTGCAGTGGCGGACAGCAAGAAATACAGGCAAAATAATAAGGCTGCGTAGGGTTTCCTACGCAACCTTATCTGAAAATCATGAAAACTTCTTTATGAGGGGCTGTTTCAAGGGGTTCCCCCCATTTTTTACGCCAATATATACATAATGTATATATTGTTTTCTAATATACAGCCAAAAAATATTTATCTTGACATTCAGATGCCCCTATGCTATACTATCAATGTGGATGGTTTATGTTTCCAATATCGGAGATAAATTGTTCGTCATCACAATAAGGTTCAACGGATGGATAACTGATATACACAACAGCGCACGTTTTTCCCTACGCATCTGTGATACAGTCTGTATACCGCGAACCATCGGAGGAATTATCGCAATGAACGAAAACACAAACAAAAACAGCATCACGATCCAGAAGAAACACATTGTCATCGCAATAATCATCATTCTGCTTCTGCTCATCGGCGGCATCACGATCGGTGCAAACTGGCACAAATGGTTCGGAAACACAACGTCTGCAACCTCACAAGCAGATTCAGATACGGGCGGCTCAAAACCTTCCCTCGATATCGACCCGAATGCCGGCAACTGGGAGGGCAAACAGCCCGAGAATAAAGGCGGTGCCGATGTCGGCATCAAAATTCCGGGGTATCCTTCCATTTCCATCGCCAAGGATACCCAAAATGTGACCATGGCGTTACTCAATCCGGAAGGAAATCCATGCTACTTCAAGTTCGAAATCGTATTGAAAGATACGAATGAAACCATCTACGAATCCAAATACGTTCCGCCGGGGCAGTCCATCTATGATGTGACACTCACCAAACCTTTGGCAGCAGGAGAATACCCTGCGGTCATCAAAATTTCCACCATCGTCATGGACCAGCAAACCGCACTGAACGGTGCAAATGTAGAAACAGTTCTGATCGCAAAATAATTTACAAAGGAGTTGACACACACATGAAAAAGAAAGCAAAAGCCATTGCTTCGTTCACAGCACTTGCGCTGTCGTTCGCGCTCGCTGCCATTCCCGCAAGCGCAATGCAGATCTTCATCAAGACGCTGACGGGCAAAACCATCACGGTGGAAGTAGAACCCTCTGACACCATCGAAAACGTGAAAGCCAAAATTCAGGACAAAGAGGGCATTCCGCCCGATCAGCAGCGACTCATTTTTGCAGGCAAGCAGTTGGAGGACAACCGGACGCTTGCAGATTACAACATCCAGAAGGAATCCACGCTGCATCTGGTATTACGGCTGCGCGGCGGGAATGCAATCGAAGTGGAGTTTGCTCCCGATCCGACGTATACCGTGACGATTCCCTCAAGTGTGACCCTCGGCAGCGAGGATGTGACGGCGGAAATCAAGGCAGAGGACGTCATGCTGGAAACGGGTCAGACCATTTCCGTATCCATCGCAGAAGCGGCAAACCCCGTGAATGACGCACAATTCACGGTCATGACCGCAGACGGAAATTCTACCGCCAATTATCAGGTGAAAAAAGACGACATTGCCCTGAAACTTAACGATACTGCCGCAGAATTCACATTTGACGGTACTACGAACACATTCTCGCAGGAACTGACGTTTACTGCACCTACCAATGTGAAAAATGCAGGCGATTACTCCGATAAACTGACATTTAATGTTGCAATCAAATAATTGCGAAGGGGTTGAAACGCATGAAAAAAGCAATCAAATCCATTGCGGCAGCTGCTACACTTGCAATGACATTCTCACTTGCAACCATTTCCGCATATGCAATGCAGATTTTTGTCAAAACACCAAATGGCGAGACCATCACATTGGATGTGGAACCCTCTGACACCATTGAAAACGTGAAAACCAAAATTCAGGACAAAGAGGGCATCGCGCCCGATCAGCAGACACTGAAATCTGATACTGTCAGCAAGTTGGAGGACAACCACACACTTTCTGATTACAACATCCAGAAAGAAAGCACGCTGTATCTGGAATTGGAAGATACAGACAGTCATTTACTCGAAGTGCAGTATATGGTCGAACCGTCCTATACCGTGACGATTCCTGCAAGTGTGACCCTCGGCAGCGCGGACGCAACCGTGGACATCAAGGCGGAAGATGTGATGCTCGAATCGGGCACGGCGATTTCCGTAAAACTGGAAAAAGCCAGCAATACCGAAAGCGGCAGCTCGTTCAATGCGAAAACCGCGGACGGCAACTCTACTGCAAACTATACGATTTCCTCGGGCGATACCGCAATTGCCGTGGGCGATGAGGTCGCAAACTTTGACGCTGACGGTTCGCAGACACTGACGTTCTCGAAAGCGGAGGGCGCGACCGCCGCAGGCAAGCATTCTGAAACCCTCACGTTCAATATCTCCACCTTGGCGGCAGAAGCTGAAGAGGAAGAATCGGAAGCCTTTTTCCCGCTGACCTTAAAAGAAGGCGATGTGATTGCAATCGGGATTACATTGCCTGATGAAATTACGAATGTCACGCTGTACGGAGCTATGACTTCTGATTCTGCTATTGAATTCACGAATTTCGAAGCGGAGAATGGTTGGGAATCCACAAAAATTGAAAATAGTTTTGATTCCGGAATCCTGACGATTCTGCCTCAGATCACCAATCTTGAGATAGGACAGGCATATAGTATTACATTAGAGTTTAATTTGAACGACGGATCCAGTAAATGTCCTCTCCCAACTACTTTCAAGCTGAACAATCAGGATATCACCGAAAACTTCACAGCAGCAGTATAAAAACAAGACCCCGAAATGACAAAAAGGAGTGACCCCCATGAAGAAACTGATTTGCGCGGCGGTTTCCTCGATGCTTTCGGCTGCACTGCTCGTACCCGTTGCGGCTTTCGCAGATACGACGATTTCACCCACCGATGGCAGCACCCCTGCCCTCTCCGAATCGGGCGCAACCGTTGAATTCAGCGTCAATCCCACCTATACGGTCACCATTCCCGCAAAAATCGCCCTCGCCGATGACGGCACCGGCATCTATACCAACAGCGGAAATATCACCGCCGATAACGTCTTTCTCAAAGAGGGGCAAACGATTGTCGTTTCCCTCTCCAGTGCCAGCAAATTCAATATGAAAACTTCCGATACTGCGGAATATCAACTGCCCTATACCGCTTCCACCACTGATTTCGGCAAGCTGTCCGATAAGGAAAAAGGCGGCATCGTCGCAAAATTCAACAACGCCAAGTCTACGCAGACTGCTGCAATCACGTTCTCCACGGACGAAGAACCTCAGTTTGCAGGCGTTTATTCCGACCCTGTCATCTTTACCATCGCAGTCACCGATTCCTGACGAAAGGAGGATATCCCATGAAAAAACCCGCTTTTGCAGCCGCGCTCATGATGATGTGTTCCGCTACCGCGCTGCCTGCTTTCGCCGCCGACGATAACAGAAGTGCGGTCATCACCACTTCCGTTGACCCCGCCTATATCGTCACGATTCCGAGTAACCTCGATGTCGAGCTGAACACGCTCAATACCGATTTCGGCGCACTCTCCCTCGATTCGGCGCATCTCACCCCGGATTCGGCTGTCAGAATCACCCTGATCTCCGACTACACCCTCAACCATGTGGATGACGACACCAAAATCATCCCCTACTCCATCAATCAGGGCACTGCCGATCAGGTCGGCGCAAAGTTCGTTTCCGCTGACTTCACAACCGCAGGACAATCCGTTGACCTGACCGTTTCCATTACGCAGGATGACTGGAATCATGCGTTTGCCGGTGATTATAAGGACACCGTGACGTTCCTAATTGAATTCCTTAACAAATAAAAGGGGGCGATTCTATGAGAAAAGCGGCAGTTTTCGCTTTGATGCTCTGCCTGCTCCCATGCTTCGCATTCCCCGCCCATGCGGAGGATTCCCCATCCCCTGATACCTACGCGGTCATTCATTTGTCCGTCCCGGGTCTGCACACGCTGACGGTGCATTCCCCTGCGGATGTCACGATTCTGGTCAACGGACAAGGCGGCACCAGCTTCGATATTGACAGGCTCTCCGAGCCGGAAATCGACATTCTGGTTCCCGATGGAAAGGTCGTGGCGGCAGTGACCGCCAATGGCAAGGATGTCACGAGTACATTCAGCGATGGCAAGCTCATTCTGGAGCCTGTCTATGAGGATATCGCGCTTGACATTGTCACGAAACAGAAAACGGCAGTTGTCACCACGGTGGTCACGACGACGGTATCCTCGGGGGGTGTGACAACGGCATCCACAACAGCAAAACCGATTGGCGGCAGCACCAAAACAGGCGATATATTTCCGCTTGGTATGCTGCTACTGATTCTGATGACCTGTACAGGCATTGCAATATACACGCATCCGCAGAGCGCAGAACACCCTTCTCTCTGAACACAATCAGGATGGGTACGGAAGCACGATGCAGGGGCTGGATCATATCATAATTCGGGCAGAGAAGTGCGAAATTCCAACTTCTCTGCCCTTTTTTGCTATGCCTTTTTTCTATCTGCTCCGAAATATAGTTTTACTCTGTGCCTGAGATAGAATATGGGGAACCCCTCCTGACCTGTTGTAAGCCCGACAAAATTGACGGTTGCGAAAATCATGGCAATTGCCGCAAGCTGCCCGAACTGCCATAGTTGCGGGAGCGTTTTTTCCAGTGAAAAATATAAAATGCAGATTTACAATCGCAGGCGATCATGCAGTTTGAACAAGAGCCGCGCATCGGGCAGTGGATTTCATGCGGGGATAATCAACAAATGGTATATTCCAAAACAAATATCGCGTTTTGTACAATATGGAGAATAATATTTCATATATGCTTGACAATCCTGTATATATGTGCTATAATGAACACATATGAAACAATCATAAAAAACAAATTGACAACCGAAAGGGGCGAAACATGATGGTATAAGCCGCGACACCGCACAATGAATCCTACGAAATTCCGTAAAATCACAATAAAATCAAATTGAAAAAACAGGAGGTATTCACATGAAAAACCAGAAAACAAGACGTTCCCACACACGCAGAGTCGTTCTCTCGGCAATGGCAGTTTTAGCAGTCAGCTCTTCCGTGCTGGCACCTGCCTTTTACAGCGCAGACCTTTTCCGCGGCATCACCGCAAGCGCGAAAACTGTATACACAGATGTCGGCTCTGATCTGACACTTTATACCGATGATTCCGATGGCAGCAGCGAAACAAAAACTCTTGATCGGATCAAACGATATGAAAACTGGCCTTGCATGGCATATTTCTATGAAGATGGCACGATCATCGCAGACATCAAAAATGCCGAAAGTGCAGACAATTTGAAGCTCTTCTGCGATTCGCTTCCGGAGTGGATCGCAGAAACTTATAAAGATATGGAAGGTATCTCATCTGCCAGATTGATTATTCCGGGCGAATTACCTGTCTTTAAGGAAGGGAGCCCGGCCTTTGGACGTTTCTATTATAATATGTATCTGCAAGGCATGCCAGATTTTTCAATCGATCTGGTGCTCCCCGATGCAACAAAGGTTCCTGATGATTATTTTTCCCATTTTGATTCACTGAGAACTGTAAAAGCACCAAACGTAACATCGATTGGCGCAAATGCTTTTACACATTGTATGATGACATCCATTACATATTCACCAAACCTTACAACGATTGGCATGGGTGCTTTCGAGGGGTGTGGTCTGACGTCTTTTACGATTCCCCAAAGCGTTACATCAATTGGCGCAAGGGCTTTCTCTGATGTCCCTCTGGCAACCATGCCGGAATTGCCCCCTGCCATTACGACCATCCCAGCGAATCTTTTTGATGGTTGTCGTTTCACATCGGTAACCATTCCCGCGCAAATCACAAAGATTGAAGACTGTGCATTTTCAGGAGAACGTCTTGAATCTATCACCATTTTGGGAAAACTGGAATCCATTGGAAAATGGGCATTTGGTTATACCAATAACAATGCAACGAAAATCGTGGAATTCAAACATATGCCCAAATCAATCGATCCCGCCGCTTTTCAGAATGGTGGAAATTTCATCTTTCGTGTGCCGGAAAAACAGCTTGACGATTGGAAAACCCTGCTGAACGTCACGGATGATACCACAATGATGGCTGGCAACACATTTGCTGCATCCAGCATCAAGTTGGAAGGCGTGCCGTTTGACGATTTCACGACAGAATTCACGCTCAAACATACCGTTGAGTCAAAGAAAGGATATGAAATCCCCGACTCCATTCAGGACGAGAAATTCGAATATACCATTACTCCAATCGGCGATGCTCCCAGTCTGGGTACAGGCGGCGTCTTGGAGTATAACGATGAAGCCAAGGGATTCATCAGCACCATTGACCTGACCAAAGCCGATTTCACAACGCTTGGCGATTACTGGTACGAAATCAAGGAAAAAGCATCTGACATCGCAAACTATATCCCCGATCAGAATACATACTATCTCCACATCGTCACTTCCAATATCGCAGAACCGGGCAAAGCAGACAATATCGGTGTCACACAAGCTGTTCTCCACAAGACCTATCAGCAGAATGTGGAACAGATCAAGGGCGCAAATGTCACAACCAATATGACCTTTGCTCTCCCTAAGGGCTACCGCAACGCATACAGCGAGGAAGGAAGCCTGTTCGTCTGGAATGAGGGCGAGGACGATCAGTATCAGGTCGGCTACTACTACGCCGGCGACGCTGATATGGATTTCGACCTCTATGCATGGAAAAAGGAAACCATCGAGGGCGCACTCGAAACGCCGAAGTCGGTCGCAGAGAAGGAAATCGCTGACGGTGATTACGAAGAAGGCAAAGCTCCCAAAATCGAGGAAATTGCAGACTTCCCGTTCACCGCAGTCTTCTATGACGATGAGGAGGAGTTTGAAGGTACGGCTTACGCCACCAGAACTTATATCATCGACGACGGTGAGGGCAACCTCATTGAATTCGTGTTCTGGTTGGATTCGGAAGATACAAACGCCGCATCCAAAATGGAAGCAATCATTGCTTCTCTGGCACTCCTGCCCGCTGACAAGACCGATACCCTGACAGGTACCATGACACCGAGCGGTGCGCTGACGATCAATGTCGCCGCAACCGGTACCGCAACCTCCGCTACGGATACATTCACCGTAGTCACCGCTTTCACGTTTGATGATACGATTGAAACAGCACCCAAATTCAACTATACCATCACGAATAACGGCAAGGATATTACGGAAGATTACGCTTTGACTCCGGACTGGGAAAATCATGTTGCAACCCTGACGTTCAAGGATGTTCCGGGCGGCAGTATCATCAAGTTCACCGATCTGCCCGACGGTATCTCCTATCAGATCTCTGAAAGCGGTCTTGGCGATTACTTCCAGAATCCTGTATTTACTTACACTTCCGACGTGGATACCACGCTGGATGAAGACGGCGTAACAACCATCGAACTGGATGCTGTTTTCTTCGGCAACGAACTGTCGGACTGCTACGCAAAGGGTACCATCTCCGATGACAACGATGCAATTACCATCTCCAACACCGCAAACGTTGCCCTCGATGTCGGCGTATTCGTAGAAAACAAGCCGTTTATGATCATTCTCGGCACCGCATCCGTTCTGGCAGCCGGTGCATTCATTTCCAGAAGAAAGCGCGTCGATGATGCTGCGATCCTCTGATCTCTGATTCCATTTTCGGGATACTGCCACATTTCGGTGTGGCAGTATCACCGGATCTTCAAATACTACGGAAAGTTGCGGTTATTGTGAAAGATTCAGAAAAAATCAACAGTCAGCCCATGAACCAAGCACACGCCGAGATCCTCGATTGGCTCAATTCCGTCAAATTCAAACGCGGATTCTTCGGCGGTCTGGATGAAATCGACGTGTGGAAAAAAATCAGGGAACTGAACAGCCTTTACGAAAAATTACTGATTGCGCAGGAACACCCTGCCGATAAGGACGAACATTAAAATGAGCAATTTACTGACTCCCCTATCCGATATAGAACAGGCATTGAACAAACGCATTCTGAAAGCGGTCAGGCGGCAGGAAACACGGCGGCTGATCCTCAGCGACCTTGCCATCCTTTTGGTGATCGGCACGGCACTCGCACTGTTCCTGCACTTTTTCAGCCTGAGATTCGTCAGGGGCAACGATATGTTCCCTGAATTTTCAGACGGCGACCTTGTATTGTGCTGTCAAGAAAACGAATATCAGAAAAATGATGCGGTATTCTATACGGCGGACGGCGAACAGCGTTTCGGAAGAATCGTGGCAAAAGGCGGCGATGAGGTGGATATCTCCGAATCAGGCACCCTTTTGGTCAACGGTACTGCGCAAGCGGGCGAAATCTGGTTCGATACCAAACCGCCCGAAAACTGGAACGGAACACTCACTGTCCCGGATCAAGCCGTTTTCATTCTCGGAGATTACCGGAAAGATGCACTTGACAGCAGAATATTCGGCTGCATCCCGCTGGATGATGTCGATGACAAAGTAATCGCACTGTTTCGGCACAGAAAACTATGATTCAACGAAAACTCACTCGGAAAGCTGGTGATGTCATTGCATTCAATCCTAAAGTTTTCCAACGCCATTCTGGGAAAAACAATCGCAGCAATCGCAGCAACAGCCATAGCCGTTTCCGGTTTTGCAATATGGGATAATCAACAGTTTTATCAAAACGTAAATGTGCAAAATCAAAAGCTGCATGAATATAAACCCGATTCCGGAAACCAGACAGACGGTTTCGATACGCTAAGGCAGAAGAATCCCGATGTCATCGGCTGGCTCACAATTCCAAACAGCAATATCGACTACCCGATCGTTCAGAGTGACTCCAATACCTATTATCTGAACAGAGATGTGTATCGGAATTACTCCATGGCAGGCAGTATCTATCTCGATAACAGATGCAGCAATGATTTTTCGGACGAATATTCGATGATTTACGGTCATAATATGACGGAGCATCTGATGTTCGGAGATTTGCATTTATATCAGAACCAACAGTTCTTCGAGGAAAATACGGATGCGTTCATCTATACGCCTGACGAGCAGTACGACTACAACGTGCTTGCCGTACTGAAAGCCGCGGACAGCACGCCTGAACTGTTTTTCCCCGACAAGACAAATATCAACGAAATTGCAGCATATATTGAAGAAAACGCGATGCAGTATTCCGCAGAACTGCTGCAAACGATTCGGGGAAATCCCGATTGTATGTACATCGTATCGCTGGTGACCTGCACAACAGGCAATACCGGTGAACGCCTGCTGCTGCTGTGCAGAGAGGGCGAAAATCGGACTCAGACAACGACCACCACGACGGCGGTCACCACTACAAGCGCGAAGGTCACCTCCACGACGGCTAAGACCACTGCGACTACGGCGGTCACCACTACGAGCGCGAAGGTCACCTCCACGACGGCTAAGACCACTGCGACTACGGCAGTTACCTCTACAAGCGCGAAGGTCACCTCCACGACGGCTAAAACCACTGCGACTAC
>JAZRXM010000009.1:0-6051 GCA_045600205.1 Oscillospiraceae bacterium
GGTTCCCGTCAACCTGTATATGGTTTCAGGGAGGAATGAAACCACAGAGCGATAAACCAACGATACCCGCATATCTGCTGAAAAAACAAGCAAGATGAGAGGAACCCGAATGGAACATCAAATGACGAAACTGTTTGACCATGATGAGATCACGAAGCGTATCAGCGAGATGGCGGCGCAGATTACAGAAGATTACCGCGGCAAGGTCACGGAGGAGAACCCCGCGTTAATTTTGTGTACTTTGCGCGGCGCGGTTTTTTTCTCGGCGGATCTGGTGCGGCAGATCAGGATCCCGTGTGAGCTGGATTTTGTGAAAGTCCACTCCTATTGCGGCACGCGGCCTGCGGATGTGCCGGTGTTTGATTTAGGAGAAACAATCAATGTAGCGGGGCGTCATGTCCTGATTGTGGAGGACATTGTGGATACAGGACACACGATGGACACGATGCTGAAGCGGTTTGGCGGACAAAACGCGGCGAGTGTGCGGGTCTGCACGTTGCTGGATAAGCCGTCAAGGCGTGAAGTACCCGGGATTATTCCGGATTATACGGGCTTTTCGATAGACGATCTGTTTGTGATCGGCTGGGGATTGGATTACAATGAAAAGTACCGTCTGCTGCGGGATATCATGGTGTATCATCCGGCGGAATCGGAACAGGAAACGCTCCGTCGATAAATCAGCCAACCAAAAATCCGATATGGAAAGGAGCTTTGATGATGAAACGTACATTGCAAAAAATGACAGCGGGGCTGCTGGCGGGAATTTTCGCGTGCGGCTGCCTGAACATGGGGGCGGAAAAAAAGCCGCTCGTAGATGAAATACGCGCATCTGCGGCGAATATTTATCTGCTTGGGGATGTGACCCGTGACGGCTTGCTGGATCCTGTAGATGCCACATTGATTTTGCGGTATTATGCGACGCGGATCATGGGAAACGACGGTTCAAAAATTTTGAATGCGGAGCAGTTAAAGATCGCAGATACGGATAAAAACGGCGATGTTACGGAAACGGATGCCGTCAGGGTGCTGAACTATTATGCAAAGGCGATGTTGGGCAAAGCTCCGACCAATTGGGGAACATATACGAGCGGTGAAACGGCAGAGCCGACTGCGACTTTGACCGTAGGCGGGCGCAGTCTGCCGTTGGGCGTGCCGGTATCGAGCCTGACCGCAACGCTTGGAAATGTCGCAGATACGTTATCTGAGGCACGCAAAGGCTACACGCTGACGTACAGTATATTTTCGCCTGCAACGCGCGATCTGGTGATCGCGATGTCGGCAAACGGCAATGTTGTGGGATATTATGCGTTGGGCGGCAATGTGTCGCAGCAGGGCGATTTGATCGTAACGACGTATAAAGATTCGATTGGCACCAAAAAGGTATATGCGGCAACTGCGATGCTTCGCGGATACAGTACGGTGTATACGGAGATCAGCAATCTGAACGATCTGAGTACATATTCGAAGGTTTGCTGGTATGCGACCAATGGAGTCCGCGCCCTGAACAACGTGGCAGCGATTCGCTGGAGTGATACGGCATCGAAGTGTGCGCAGGCACACAGCGCTGATATGGCGGCGAACAATTATCTCGATCATACGGACAAAAAGGGTGTCAAGTTCTCTGACCGCCTGACGAAAGCGGGAATCAGTTGGTCATCGTGTGCAGAAAACATCAACGGCGGCTATCAGGATGCGTTTGTGGCGGTGGATGGCTGGTATAATTCCTCGGGACACCGCAAAAATATGCTTGCATCGTATAAAAATGTTGGCATCGGATTTGCGTATTACGCGAACAGCCAGTATAAAATCTACGGAACGCAGGATTATTACACTGCATTTGGTGAATAATATTCATAAAACACCGCATATTATACATGAATATTCTGATTTTATGCAAAGCCCTGTAAAAACCCCTTGACAAATCAAAAAAGGGGTGTATAATAGAATATGGAACCAAACAGATACGCTTCCAAGAGATTGGGGGCGTATCTGAATTTCAGAAAGGACTATGATTATTATGGCAGAGAAGAAAATCCCGAAGAAAATCGTACTTGCATATTCCGGCGGTCTGGATACCTCGATTATCATTCCGTGGCTGAAGGAAACCTATCCCGGCTGTGAAGTCATCGCCGTTTCGGGTGATGTCGGACAGGGCACGGAGCTGGATGGTCTGGAAGAGAAGGCGCTGAAGACCGGCGCATCCAAGCTGTATATTGAAGATCTGACCGATGAGTTCATCACCGATTATGTATTCCCGACTGTGAAGGCAGGCGCAGTATATGAGGGCAAATATCTGCTTGGTACCTCTTTTGCACGTCCGATCATTGCAAAGCGTATCGCAGAGATCGCAATGCGTGAGGGCGCAGATGCGATCTGCCATGGCTGCACCGGTAAGGGCAATGACCAGGTTCGTTTTGAGCTGACCATCAAGGCATTCTGCCCTGATATGCAGATCATCGCACCTTGGAGAATCTGGGATATCAAGTCCCGTGACGAGGAGATCGACTACGCAGAGGCACACAACATCCCGCTGAAGATTTCCCGTGAAACCAACTATTCGAAAGATAAGAACCTGTGGCATATTTCGCATGAGGGTCTGGATCTGGAAAGCCCCGCAAACGAGCCGCAGTACAATAAGCCGGGCTTCCTGGAACTGGGCGTATCCCCCGAGCAGGCACCCGACACCCCCACCTATGTCACCATCGACTTTGAAAAGGGCGTACCGGTTGCAGTGGACGGCGTAAAGATGAAGGGCAGCGATATTGTCCGCAAGCTCAACGAGCTGGGCGGCAAAAACGGTATCGGTATCACCGATATTGTTGAGAACCGTCTGGTCGGCATGAAGAGCCGCGGCGTATATGAAACTCCCGGCGGCACCATTCTGTACTACGCACATGACGCACTGGAAACCATCTGCATCGACAAGGCAACTGCCCGTATGAAGCAGCAGATCGCGATCCAGTATGCAGACATCGTATACAACGGACAGTGGTTCACACCGCTGCGTGAGGCTCTGGACGCATTTGTAGACAGCACCCAGAGAACGGTCAACGGCACGGTGAAGCTGAAGCTCTACAAGGGCAACATCATCACCGCAGGTCTGACCTCTCCGGACACCCTCTATGATGAGGAAGTTGCGACCTTCGACGAGGATAATGTCTATGACCAGAAGGACAGCGCAGGCTTTATCAACCTGTTTGGTCTGCCGATCAAGGTCAAGGCAAAGCTGGAGCAGAAGCGCAAAGGCTGATTTGAGCAAAACTTTGACAGAGATGGGGCGGCTTGAGGAGTCGCCCTGCTCTGCTTTTCAGGAAAGGACGGAAAGTTCGTAAAATGGCAAAAATGTGGGCAGGAAGATTCTCGAAGGAAGTGGACGAAACAGTCAATGCGTTCAATTCCTCGATTTCATTTGACGGCAGAATGTATGCGCAGGATATCCGCGGCAGCATCGCACACGCAACGATGCTGGGCGACTGCGGCATCATTCCCGCAGAGGACAAGGAGAAAATCATCGCGGGTCTGCGCGGGATTCTGGCAGATCTGGAATCGGGCGCACTGCTGATGGACCCGACCGCCGAGGACATTCATATGTTTGTGGAGGCGGAACTGACCAAGCGCATCGGCGATGCAGGCAAGCGACTGCACACGGCGCGTTCCAGAAACGATCAGGTCGCACTGGATGTCAGACTGTATCTGCGGGATGAGATTGCTGAGATCCGAAAGCTGCTGCTTTCTCTGCTAAAAACGCTGACCAAGCTCGCCGCAGAGCATACGGAAACGATCATGCCCGGCTATACGCATTTGCAGCGTGCGCAGCCTGTCACTTTGGCGCATCATCTTCTGGCGTATGTCTGGATGCTGCTGCGCGATGACAGCCGACTGGCAGATACGGCAAAGCGCATGAATTACTGTCCGCTGGGTGCAGGCGCACTGGCAGGTACGACTTATCCGATCAACCGTAAGCAAACGGCGCAGCTGCTTGATTTTACAGCACCGGTTGCCAACTCTCTGGATGCGGTTTCCGACCGCGATTTCTGCGTGGAGCTGGCAAATGCGCTCTCGTTGCTGATGGTGCATCTTTCCCGATTCTCCGAGGAGATCATTCTGTGGTGTTCGTGGGAATTCAAATTCATCGAGCTGGATGATGCCTATGCAACAGGTTCGTCGATCATGCCGCAGAAGAAAAATCCTGATGTCACCGAGCTGATTCGCGGCAAAACGGGCAGAGTCATCGGTGACCTGACCACGCTGCTTTCGATGCTGAAAGGCATTCCGCTTGCATATAATAAGGATATGCAGGAGGATAAAGAGGCAATTTTTGATGCGATCGACCAGGCAAAACTCTGCATCAAAACCTTTGACCCGATGCTTGCAACGATGCGCGTCAACAAGGAAAAGATGCGTGCAGCAGCAGCGCAGGGCTTCATCAATGCAACGGATTGCGCGGATTACCTTGTGAAGAAGGGACTGCCGTTCCGTGATGCGTACAAAATCACCGGCGGACTGGTTGCCCGCTGCATCCAAGACGGCTGCACGCTGGAAACGCTGCCGCTGGATGTCTACAAAGAGGCAGCACCGCAGTTTGATGAGGATGTCTATCAGGCAATTGCGCTGGAAACCTGTCTGAACGGCAGAATTTCCGAGGGCGGACCGTCTGCGCAGGCGGTGAAGGAGCAGCTGGCACTCGCCAATGCTGCCATCGGGGAGATTCAATTATGAAATCGCGGACACTCTATATTGTGATTGTGTCGCTGATTGCATTTTTCGTATGGATCGCTGGCGAGGCGGTCATTATCCTGAGCGACTTGTCCATGACGATCGCACGCATCTGGGTCATTGCGGTATTCAGTCTGGCGTGCATCTGGAGTATCATCCATTTTTACCGCAAGGATCAGAAAGCCAAGGAGGATGAAGCAAATGACAACTACAAAGGTGTATATTGACGGTCAGGCGGGCACAACAGGCTTAAAACTGTTTGACCGCATCAAGGATCGCAAAGATATCACGCTGCTGACGATCGACCCTGCCAAGCATCGTGATAATGATGAACGTGCGCGATTGATCAATGAATCGGATGTGACGTTTCTCTGTCTGCCCGATGCGGCATCGAAAGAGGCGGTATCGTTCATCACCAATCCGAATGTACGAATCATTGATGCTTCGACGGCGCACCGCACCAATCCCGATTGGGCATACGGTTTTCCGGAACTATCGGCTGCGCACCGCGAAAAAATCGTGAACAGCAGCCGGGTAGCCGTTCCGGGCTGCTATGCATCGGGTTTCAATTCTCTGGTATATCCGATGGTGCAGAGTGGTTTTCTGCCGAAAAATTACCCTGTGACCTGCCATGCGGTTTCGGGATACAGCGGAGCAGGCAAGGGCGCGATCGCAACGTATGAATCCGCGGACAGACCCGAAGAATACGGCAGCCCGCGGCAGTATGCACTGGGGCAAACGCACAAGCATCTGCCTGAGATGCAGAAGATTTCGGGGCTGGAGTTTGCGCCGATGTTCAATCCGATGGTGTGCGATTATTTCGCAGGTATGGTTGTTTCCGTACCGCTGCACCGCCGCCTGCTGAACGGCAACCCGAGCCTCGAACAGGTACACGAGATGTTCTGCAAGCATTACGAGGGACAGCAGTTTGTAAAGGTCCGTGCAATTCAGGGTACGGATGTGCTGGAAAACGGCTTCCTGCCTGCAAATACGCTTGCGGGAACGAATCTGCTGGAAATTTTTGTTTGCGGCAATGAGGAGCAGATCCTGCTTGCCGCCAGACTGGATAATCTTGGAAAAGGCGCATCGGGTGCGGCACTTCAGTGCTTCAACATCATGACGGGTGCTCCTGAAGAAACGGGACTGATTTAAAAGGTGCCTGCGGTGCATTTGTAATGGGGACTCCGTCCCCAAACCTCTGCCAAAGGGACGGTGTCCCTTTGGAATCCCGTGATAAAGCGGCTACATCCGCAGAGCGCGAAACACCTTATTCTTTCCCCCTCTCATTCCCTGTTCGCCGCTTTTGTTGGCGAAAATGCTATATCAATCACCCTT
>JAZRXM010000010.1:0-36045 GCA_045600205.1 Oscillospiraceae bacterium
TTCTGCAAATTTGAATGATTCGCCTGTCTGCAAATCCATAATATCATAGTTCTTAGCTTTCGCTCCAACAGAACGACCAATCGGAATATCTTCTAAGTCTATTATACCACTTTTTCCAGAATTGTCAAGCATTTCTGGCGGTTCTGCGAGAGAATCCTCAAATCCTCTGTCCCAGAAATACACCTTGCCCTGCCAGACCTGATGCGTCGGTCTTGCGCCGTGGTGCCATGTGACCTCCACATAGTTCGTGTCGAGTGCCGCCATGTCCTGTTCGGCTTTCTTTGCAACGACCTGATGGAAGCCCGTCATCACCGCTCTCCGCGCCGCGACCTCGATGCGGTCTGTGTGTCCCGATGCGTATGCGACAGTCCGCACGCCGCTGTTGGTCATCTCGTTCGTGATGCGCTTCAGCACCGTGTTGTAGTCGAATGCCCCCGATGCAATGTCCATGACCGCGCCGTCCAGCGTCTGCTGGTAGTAGTCGGCAAGCGGATGAAACTCGATTTTTCCGTTTTCTCCGCTCGGCAGTGCAAAGCCCATGCTCTGCGTGATGTTTCGGAATTCGTCCTTGGTCTGCGCCTTGACAGCACCGATGAGCTGCTGCAGTTCCTTGTTTTCCGCAGACGATGAAGAATATCCTCTATGGTGATGTGAACATGGACGACAAGATTGACGCCCGTGATCCGGCACTCCTGAAAAACGGGCTGCTCAAGGGCTTTTCGGATACAGCTGCCAGAAAAGCCGCCGATTTCAATATGGACGGCAAACTTGATTCCGCAGATGCCCAAAGCCTTGTTCTGTTCCTGACAGGACAATTCTGATGCCCGTTGCACGAACAAAGTCGGCTTCTTCGGAGGTCGGCTTTGTTTTCCCTTGACTTTTGCCGCAAAATGTGCTATCATTTGAAATTGTCAGAGAAACACAATCGGAGGAAATCCTAAATGAAAAAGCGCATTCTGATGTCCATTCTCGGCGTACTGGCGGGTGCTGTCAGTGTTGCCATTTTCAAAATCTCCGCTTTCGGCGTTGATCCGTTTCAATCCTTCATGAGCGGCATTGACCATATGATTCCGATTGATTTCGGTACGCTGTATGCCATTGTCAACGCTGTACTGCTTTTGTTCAGTTTACTGTTTGACCGCCATTATATTGGCATTGCGACCTTTATCAACCTGTTCCTGCTCGGTTATGTCACGGATTTCTGTTATCAGAAATTACAATTGCTCCTGCCATCCCCCAGTCTGCCGATTCGAATTGTCTGCCTGCTGATCGGTATTCTCATTATCTGCATCGGCTCGTCCATTTATATGACCGCAGACCTCGGTGTATCGACCTATGATGCTGTTGCGCTGATTCTGGCAAACAAATGGAAACTGGGCAAATTCAAATTCATCCGCATCTGTACAGATCTTGTCTGTGTAATCGCGGGTGCTGCGCTGTTTATACTCAGCGGCGGACAATTCCGTGCGCTCACGACACTCATCGGAATCGGTACCATTATCACCGCATTCTTTATGGGACCACTGATCGAATTTTTCAATCAGCATATTGCCAGACCCATGCTTTACGGCAAATCGAAACAGCCACAAACCTGAAAAAACGGACTCCGCTTTCACACGGAGTCCGTTTTTTATGTGCTGATCTTATTTCACATTCGGGTCAAGTGTATCAATCAATCTCGCAATATAGCGGAGAATCTTCGTTGCATCATCCGCACTCAGCGTCATATTACCATTGACCGCTGCGTTGGAAATTCCTTGCGACGAAGGATGAATCGGTTCTTCGTTGATGTAACGCGAAAGCATAACAACATCCGCAATATTGACCTTGCCATTACAGTCCATATCGCCCCAAACCGTAGTCATCGGATAATAAACGGTCGTGGTAGCCACCGCAGTTGTATTCATTGTTGTGCCTCCGGTGGTTCCCATCGTCGTGCCCATCACCATTCCGGTAGTCGTGGTAGTAGTTGTTGTGGTGGTCTTCTTGATGCCAGTGGAGGTTCCGACCGTGGTGGTCACAACCGGATCATGATCGCCATCACCGCCGCCGCCAATAGCTTTCTTGCCGCCATCGAGATTACTGCCCTCGCTGTGAGCATAAGAAGAATAGAAATCAGAAAGCGAAATACCGTTTTTGCCCAATGGCGTCTGGTGGTCCAGACCAATGTACTTGCCAGAATTCCATGTCTGCCAGAGGGATTTCTCAAACAGTGCGTACTTTTCATCATCCCACGCAGAGAAGGTTGCATTCAGCAGACCGCCTGTGTCACCCGAATTCGGGTTCAGGCACCAGAATGTGTGGTTGATGTGGTGGTCAATCATATAGTCACGCAGCAATTCCATCCATTTCTGGTTCTTGCCGCCATCCATATGACCGCCCCATTCACCAATCAGCAGCGGTGCAATTTCCTGATCGTTGATATATGCCCAGGTATCATACCAGTAATCATCCAGCAAAGTCTGGGTAGTAAAATCCTTTTCAAACCATGACTGTGCATAAACAGAAGGACCGTAATCATGCGGAGAATACACGATCTGGCTGGTACCGCTGGTCGGCTTGACAGGATAATCCTTTACGCCGCGGAGGTTACCGCCCCACCATGCGCCATACCAACGCTCCTCGCCTGCTTTCGGCTGCCAGACATCAGGTGTATCAAAAGTGTAACCCTTTTCGGTGATTGGCGACTGCTCAATACCTTCAATCAGGATCAGCGCATTCTTGTTGACCGCAAGAATAGAGTTCGCACACTGCTCTGCGGAATATTTCCAGTTATTCTGCTTTTCGGTGTCATCCCAACGCGCAATGCTGTCAGGACAGGTATCGCCATTGGTACCGCGTTTGCCGTGCGGCTCATTTTTCAAGTCATATGCAAGGATCGTATCATCATTGCTATACTTCTTTGCAAGCCATGTCAGAGAATCGATCCAGTCCTGCCATGTGACCTCGGCACCCTGATCGCCCTCTTTTTCGGCAATCGTTGCCATACCGTCGCAGTCATCGGCAGATGCTTCATAATACCACAGGTTGTAGTTGTGACCCGAATTATGCGATGCAGGGCTGTGAACGTCAACCAGAGCCTTGATACCGTATTTTTTGCACTTCTGCATGATGACATCAAAGATCTCCATACTGTTCATTTCCGAACCGTCTTCGTGACAGAAATCGGGATTGAATTTGTATGCTTCGGTATTCTTAGCGTTCAAGCCCGTTGCGGAATACGGTTTCCCGTTCATCCAGCTCAGCAGCAATTCCGTGGAAATCGGGAAACGAATGATGTTGATACCGTGGTCAGCAACGCTCGAAAGCAGTGTATCGACATCGGCACTCCACAAACCGTGCGGGAAATTCTCCGTACAGTTCAAGCCAAACCAGTTGGCACCCGTCAACCAGACTTCCTTTCCGTTCTGGTCGTAAAGACGGCTGCCCTTTGCGTGCAGCCAGTCATCATTGCCGTCATCTGCTGCGAATGCGACAGTACCCGCAATCGCTGAATTGTTGGTTGACAGCGACGCATTTGCAGTAAATGCAAGAACCGCCGCGATGCCAAGCGACATGATTTTTTTCCTTTTCATGAAAGCCCTCCTTATCCAAAACAGCAGGTCGCCCCATGCAGCCTGCCTGCATCCTCATTATAGCATAACAGCTTGCATAAGTCAATGGGCAATTGCATCTGTCTGATACAACAAAAAACCGACTCCGCAAAGCGCAGAATCGGTTTTTCTTTTGATTAATCGGAAGTACAGTTTTCGATTGCTTCATAGAGCGTTTTCTGTATGGGCAGACGTTGCGCACGCGGATAGATTTCTGCGTAGAAATCCCGTATCTTCTTTGCATCCTGCACACTCAGATACGGCACCAGTTCGATTGTTGCCCCCTGCACCGCCAGCAGCATCCAGTAAGCGACCTTGGAATCCTGATGCTCCTGAGGAACAGTGAACATATACCGCATGACACTGCACACCACTTCGGAAGATGGTCTCTGTTCGGCAAAATCTTTGACCCAAGCGGTCAAATCCTCCTCAAAATACCCGTGACAAGGCGCATCTGCTGCCTTTTGCCCCATCCCGAACAGACCGTCTGTGGGCTTGCAGTTACGCTCTGCTTCCTCCACCGCCAAAAAGTAATTTTCATACAGTGTCCGGAGCGTTGCAGGCACTTCCACATCCGCGTCTGCCTGCAACAACACATCGCCGGCTTGCGTAGCCTCTGTTTCCGAAGGAACAGCCCTTGCAGTTTGCAGATCCTGCCGCAATCGTATCAGAATGTAAATTCCGAATGCGACCGCTGCCAGAATGAATCCGCCGCCAATCAGACGTGCCGTTGTTTGCTGCATGGAACCCTCCTCATTCTGCACGATTTTCACGCCCAGATATGCAATATAACAGGCAACCACCGCCCGCAGCACCGCTGATGTTGCTGCTTTCCCGCGATTCGGACTGCCGCTTTGCGTTTCGTTCACAGACTGCATCAGCCCGCCTTGCCCGTCTTACGGTTGGATACAACGTCAAAGATGACGGCGATCAGCAGAACCGAACCCTTGACGACATACTGCCAGTTGTTATCCAAGCCCTGAATGGACATACCCTGGTTGATAACACCCAACAGAATTGCACCAATCATAATGCCCGGAACCGTACCACTGCCGCCGTATGCGGAAGCACCACCGATAAAGCATGCACCGATCGCATCCATTTCAAAGGAGTTACCCGTATCGCCGTTGACCGAACCGATACGCGCAGCCATCAGCAGACCCGAAAGACCTGCCAGAAGCGACATGGACGTATATGCCATGAAATAGACCCATTCGGTATTGATACCGGAAAGTTTGGTTGCCTTTTCGTTGCCGCCGACTGCATAGAAATAACGACCGAATGCAGTCTTGGAGGTGATGAACGCATACAGGAATACCACTGCCAACACCCACAGTGCCATGACAGGAATGCCCTTATAATGCGCAAGTTTCCATGTGTAATAAAGCACCAGTGCGTCAATGACCGCAATTTTTGCAATTTCAGAAACAAACGATGCCTGCTTATAGCCCTTCTTCGCTTTCTTGGCACGGCTTCTGAAAAGATTCAGCAGCAGAATTACCGCAACAGCAATACCCACAATAAACGAGGACCACTTGACCTCCTGATCGAGTCCCGGAACCGTAATGTAAGATGCAAAAATGTTCAGGAAAGTCTTGTTGTTGATGGCAACGGTCTTGGATTCCAGAATCGCACGACCAAAACCACGGAACAGGAACATACCCGCCAAGGTGCAGATAAAAGGCGGAATGTGGACATTACCGATCCAGAAGCCCTGCCAGATACCCAGCACTGCCGAGATCAACAGGCAGATCACAATGACCAGCACCGGATGCAACGGTGTTTTCGCAAGCATTTGTGCGGCAATTGCTCCAACCAGACAAACCGTAGAACCGACAGACAAATCAATGTTACCACCAGTGAGGATACATAGCAGCATACCGCAAGCCATGACCAGTACGTATGCATTCTGCAAAAGCAGGTTGGAAAGATTCTGCGCATACAGCAGTTTGCCGTCTGTCAGAATCGCAAAGAGGACAAACACCACTGCCAGCGCAATGACCATGGTGTACTTCTTAATAAATGTCTTCATATTCATGTTGCATTCCCTCGCTCATTTTTTGTCGGATTGGAGGATTGCGGCCATGATTTTTTCCTGTGTGGCCTCAGCAGCAGGCATTTCCGCAACCATGCTGCCCTCATTCATAACATAGATTCGATCGCACATACCAAGCAATTCGGGCATTTCCGAGGAAATCATAATAACCGATTTGCCTTGTGCAACAAGGTCATTCATAATGCAGTAGATCTCATACTTTGCACCAACGTCAATACCGCGCGTCGGCTCATCGAGAATCAGCACCTCAGGGTCTGCGTACATCCATTTGGAAAGCAGTACCTTCTGCTGGTTGCCGCCCGACAAATTACCGACATTCTGCTGCACGGTCGGAGTTTTGACATGAAGTTTTTCCCTGTATTCCTCTGCAACGGCATTTTCCTTGTCCACATCAATAATGCCCTTGTTGCAGACTTTTTCCAGCCGCGACATCGTGTTGTTTTTCGCAATGCTTTCCGTCAGGATCAGACCATTTCCTTTGCGGTCCTCCGTAACATACGCAATGCCTGCTCCAATGGCGTCACGAACGGTTTTCAGGGATTTTTCCACGCCGTCCACTTTCACGGTGCCGCTGATGCCCGTACCGTAAGAGCATCCGAAGATCGACATTGCCATTTCGGTACGGCCTGCGCCCTGTAAGCCGGAAAATCCTACGATTTCTCCGCGCTTGACATGGAAGGATACATGATTGACCACCTTGCGGTCCGGATAAAGCGGATGATGCACCGTCCAGTCGCTGACTTCCAGACCCACCTTTTCACTGATATTGTGTTCACGGGCGGGGTAACGGTCACTCAGTTCTCTGCCGACCATTCCGCGGATAATACGCGCTTCATCAATGTTGTGTTCAGCATTGTCGATGGTTTCGATCGTCGTGCCGTCACGCAGAACTGTAATGCGGTCTGCAACATATGAAATTTCGTTCAGCTTGTGCGAAATAATGATAGACGTCATTCCTGCATCTTTCTTGAAGCTGAGCAGCAGATCGAGCAGCATTCTGGAATCTTCCTCATTCAGAGAAGAAGTCGGTTCATCGAGAATCAGCAGCTTGACGTTTTTACTCAGTGCTTTCGCAATTTCAACAAGCTGCTGCTTACCGGTACCAATATCCTTGATCAGTGTAGTGGCATCCTCTTTGAGTCCCACCTGACGCATATGCGATTCCGCCTCGTGATAGGTACGATCCCAGTCAATGCCGAGTTTTCCTTTCCGCTCATTGCCCAAAAACATATTCTCACCGATGGACAATTCAGGAATCAGGGCAAGCTCCTGATGAATGATGACGATTCCGTTATCCTCGCTGTCACGCAGCTTTTTAAACTGACAGGTCTTGCCGTTATAGACGATATCACCCGTATAGCTTCCATACGGATAAATGCCGCTCAGGACATTCATCAGCGTGGATTTGCCCGCACCGTTTTCGCCGACCAGTGCGTGAATTTCTCCGCGCTTCACTTGCAGATTGACCTTGTCAAGTGCCTTGACACTCGGAAATTCCTTTGTGATATTCTTCATTTCAAGAATAAAATCGGTCAAATATATCCCTCCTTACGTCATGAAAAATGTGCTGTGCTTCTTATTCATTCATGCCTGCCTGTATTCAGACAGACAATTGTTTTCAAAATTCAGTTGCATAATACAAAAGAGAGCGGGCAGAGCCCGCCCTCTTTCAGGAATCTTATGGACTTATAGGGTTCGAAAATCAGGTTGTAGATGCAGTGGACTCCAGATACTTGTTTGCGCTGTCCCACTTGTACAGACCGGTATCAACCAGCTTCTGGAGGCTATCCTTGGTGATGACATACGGAACGAGCAGATAGGACGGAACCTTCTTTACGCCGTTGTCATAGGACTCGGTATCATAGGAAGCATCTGCAGACAAGGAGCTGAGCAGAGAAGCATCCGGAGTGTTGCCATCCAGGATTGCCTTGCAGACTTCCAGGGTAACGCCTGCCTCATCACTGACGTTCTTGTAAACGGTCATGGTCTGCTTGCCATCCACGATGTTCTGGAGGTTTGCGATATCGCCGTCCTGACCGGTCACGATCGGCTGATTCTTGCCTGCGTAGTCAGAAGCAATTGCCTGAGCAACGCCCAGTGCGGTGGAGTCATTGGAGCAAAGTGCAACATCCAGAACAGTGCCGTCAGAATAGTAGGAAGCAAGGGTGTTCTGCATATTTGCCAGTGCGGTGTCGGTAGACCAGCCTGCGGTTGCAACCTGCTCAAAATCCTTCTTACCGGACTTGATGACCAGCTTACCGGCATCAATATAGGACTTCAGAGCGTCATAAGCGCCATTGAAGAAGTAGCCTGCATTGTTATCAGCGGGGTCACCTGCAGTGAACTCGATGTTGAACGGACCGGCTTCGGAATCAAGCTTCAGCGTATCGCGAACGAACTCGCCCTGCAGCTTACCAACGGTGTAGTTATCGAAAGATACATAATAGGAAACAGCGTCAGTATTCATGATCAGACGGTCATATGCAATGACAGGAATGTTCTGTGCCTTTGCATCTGCCAGAGTCTGGGAGAGAGAGCTGCCGTCAATTGCAGCAATCATCAGCAGGCTGACATTGTCAGCGATCATGTTCTGGATGTCGTTGTTCTGCTGGTTGGGGTCGTCGTCGGAGTATTTCAGCTCAACTTCGTAGCCAGCCTTTTCGAACTGCTCTTTCAGGTATTCACCGTCACGGTTCCAACGCTCCAGAGATTTCGTCGGCATTGCGATACCAACGACCTTTTTTGCGTTGTCGGGTGTGCTGTCAGCAACGGTGGTGGAATCGGGGGTGCTTGCTGCGGGAGCGGGAGAGCTTTCATCGCCCTTGCACGCGCTCATGGAAGCACACATTGCGAGGGAAAGGAATGCTGCAAGAAACTTTTTCTTCATAAATATTTCCTCCTAATTAATTTGTTTCTTACTGAACAGAAGCAGGGTCTGCTCCATAAAAGTTATTTTACACAATCAAAATTCGGATGTCAATACATTTTGTTGAATCGCTGTAAAATTTGGCAGTTTGTATAATATCCAAGCATAAATATGTATAAAAAACAAATCGTTTTCAACACTTGTACGCATTCTCCGTTAAGTTGTCTGCAATTAAATATATGCATTTAACTTAAATACACAACAGGATGTTTTTTTATCTAAATCTTCCCCCAAACCACATATCTGCAAATAAAACAACAAATCCCACACAAAACAAAACAGAGAAGCATTGCTGCTCCCCTGCCTGTTCCTTACAAAAGCATTGCCACATTGTATCAGATTAATTGGAAATTAGTACCATTCGCCATCAGTTGTAATGAAAACTTGATCATAGTACGGAGATAATACCTCACAATCATACCAGCCACAATATAAGCTATCGTCAATATAGGTGCCGGAGTAATTGCGACCACCATAATTTGCCTCAAAAGTACCGTCAATATAGAAAATTGCCTTGCCGCCATCCTCTAATTTAACGGTTGCCAACACGTTTGATTCTGAACCACAACCAACAAATGCGGTTGCACAAATTGCAGTCAGTGCTGCTGCGGAAAGAATTTTTTTCATCATGATCAATTGCTCCTTTTAAATGTATTTCATAGATTGGGGATGAATTGTTTGCTGTGGTAATTGCTTTTGCTAACGCTTATTATATATCATTTGTTCAGATTTGTCAAGTCTTTTGCTAAATATTTATCGTAATATTTAAAACTATATCAGATTCGGGAATATTTCAGGAAAAATCGTCCTTATTTACTTGCTTTTTTTTCATAAGCATGTTATAATACTTTCGTGTTTTCCCGCAAATGCGAAGATAGGAGTGTTTCACACATGAGCTTAAAATTAAAATCTATGTCACTGATTCTGTGCAGCTGCTTGCTTTTCGGTTGCACGACATCGAATAGCCAGAATTCTCAGCCACAAAACAGCACGCAGTCATCCACTGAAGAAAACAGTACAAAACCTGCTGACACCACCTACGAAAAGGCAGAGCTGCCCGTTCTTTCCATCCAGACGAAAAATCAGGATGCCAATGTACTGGATTTCGTAACCAAACCCGTTGCAACACACGTCGCGGAAGCCATTGCCTCCTGGACACCCGGCTATCAGATTCCCCCTGCCCCCTACTACGAGGCTTGCAGCATCTCCCTCACCAATGCAGACAAAACCGCCGCTCTGAGCAATGTGGACGCCGAGGTCAAAGTGCGCGGCAACTGGACAACCACCTACGACAAGAAACCGCTGCGCATCAAATTTGCCGAAAAACAAAATCTCCTTGACTTGAACGACGGCGCAGAAATGCGAAACTGGGTACTTCTCGCAGGCTATAAGGACGCCTCCATGCTGCGCGATAAAGCTGCACTGGAAATTGCCCGCGAACTGCTCGGGAAAGACGGATTATACGCCGCCGATGCAGAATTTGTCGAAGTCTATATCAATGAGCAGTACTGGGGCGTTTATCTGCTGACGGAATTGCAGCAGGTCAACAAAGACCGTGTCAGTATTTCAGAGCCGGAAGCAGACTATACCGGAACCGATATCGGATATTTTCTGGAATTTGACGGCTATTTCTACAATGAAGACCCGCTGCATCAATTCCACGTTGACTACGCTGACAACGCCAAGCTGACACCCTATGACGGGCAAGGCGGCAGCGACCGCTCCATGTGCTGCCTGCCGATCACATGGACGGACACCAAAAAAGATATCGGCTTCACAATCAAAAGCGAAATCTATTCGCAGGAACAGCACGATTTTATCGCATCCTACGTCAACAATGTCTACCGCATCCTGTACGCTGCCGCATACGAGGACAAAGCATATGGTTTCAATGATGCGTACACGGACATCGAAGAAAACACACAGATCACGCCGCAACAGGCAGTTGAAGCGGTCATTAATGTAGATTCCCTCGCGGATATGTACCTCATCAGTGAGCTGACCTGCGATGCGGATATCTACTGGTCCAGCTTTTATATGGATGTCGATTTCGGTGCGGAAGGCAGCAAAAAACTGACTTTCGAAGCTCCTTGGGACTTCGATTCCGGTCTTGGCAACAAAGACCGCTGCGCTGACGGCACAGGCTTCTATGCAGCAAACATTGTCCCGGATGTTGATGGCGGACCACAAAACGGCGGCTACTACACCATCAATCCCTGGCTTGCCGTACTCATGTACGAGGACTGGTATCAGGATATCATCCGCGAAAAATGGACTGCACTCTACGACAGCGGCGTATTGGAACGCACTGTGACAATGGTTCAGAAAGACGCTGCGCAATACGCGGATGCATTCACGAAGAACTACGACAAATGGGATAATATCCGCAACAATGAATCCTTTGCCATGGAGCTGTCCAAACAGGCAGCGAATTGCAAAAACCATACGGAAGCATCTGCTTTCCTTGCGGAGTGGCTCCGGAATCGCATCAGCTTCCTGAACGAGCACTGGCATAAATAACCCCCAAAGACCGGAGGAGCTCAAGTTCATGAATTACCGCATCATTGATATGGAAAAATACTACCGCAAAGGTGTATTCCGTCATTTTTCCGAGGACTGCAAATGCTCTGTTTCTATTACCGCCCGTGTGGATGTCACGGAACTAAAAGCATACTCAGCCCGTACAAACACCAAATTCTACGTCAATTTCCTGTATCTGCTCTCCAAGGTGCTCAATTCCCGTGATGACTACAAAATGAACTACCTCTGGCAGAGCGAACAGCTTGTCTGCTATGACCAGATCAACCCGACACAGTACATTTTCCATGAGGATACCGAAACCTGCACACCCGTTTATACGACCTATTATCCCGATTATGCGATGTTTTACGAAAACGCCTGCCACGATATCGAAACAGCCAAGCAGACCCGTGAATATGGTCTGGACGCTGAAAATCACCCCAATTGGTTCGACGCTTCCTTTGTATCATGGCTTTCCTACGATGCGCTTCACGTAGAGCTGCCTGACGGTTACCTCTATTTTCTGCCGATCGTCAACTGGGGCAAGTACCGCGAAGAAAACGGCAGATGGATGATGCCGCTTACGGTACGCCTGAATCATGCCATTGCAGACGGCTATCTGGTTGCAAAGGTATTCCGCCTGTTAGAAGAAGCCATTGCTGAATTTTGCAAATAATCAAAAACAACCTTTCCCCGTTTTGAGGAAAGGTTGTTTTTTGTGATTAAAGTGTATCGAGCAGACGCGCAATGAACAACAGAATGTTGCTGACATCATCAAAGGTCAGGTCCGTATCTCCGGTGACCTCTGCATTGGCAAGACTCTGCTTCATATCAGTAAACATTGCGTTGACAGTCGTATCTTCGCTGACATAGCGGCTCAGAAGCACCGCATCCGCAATACTGACTTTGCCATCCAGATTGACGTCGCCGTGCAGACCCTCGTTATCATCGCTGTCACCTGAATCATCAGGCGTTTCGTTGACATACTCGTAGACGATCTCCGCTTTCAGATACTTGACATCAATGACATCGTCTTCGCCTTTTTCGGCTGCCTGCCACCACTGCTGCAGCTCAACTTTTTTGTCATAGATGAATGCTTCAACATCTGTGCCGTCATTGCTGAAAATACCGTCAAAGGCAATTGTTGCAGTGGAAGGCTTCCCCAGCGTCATGGTATAATCCTTATATGTCCAGAACTGTGTGCCGTCCTTTTTATCCTGTGCATCAATGCAGACTGCACAGCCTGCGGTACCCCAACCGGAACCCATAGTCGATGTCACATCCGCGGTCAGGATGATCTTGCTCAGATGCTCTGCATCGGTGATCGGAAGCTCGATAAAACCGTTTGCATTGATTCTGTCCGCAAGGTCGGTGTATTCCTCGACTTTTTTGCTGTACTTGCTCGGATCGTAGATTTCCAGATCTGCAAATGCGTCAGCATCTTCGCTGATCACGACCATTGCTGCGGAAAATGCAGGCAGTTCAAACCGGACGGTGTTGTCGGTTACATCATCCACAATGTCCAGCAGCTTGATTTTTTCATCATCGCCGTAGACTGCATATACAGCAGCGGATTTGTACTCGCCCTTGGCATTTTTCAGAGAAATGGATGCCTGCTCGCTGTCGGTCATGCTCTTATTGGTCAGCATAGCGGTAACAACACTGCTATCCTCACCATTGATTGCCGCATAGGAGCTTGCAAGAGATACATCATCCGTCTTGGTCGGTACGAGCGTATCGCCAAAATGACCGCCCTTGCCGTCGTAGTTGGTATAAAGGTTGATGCCGGAGAAAATGTACGGTGCGGAATCCCAAAGAGAGGCGAAGTAAACACCTGCATCTGCAAAACAGCCAAGCGTTTCGACCTCTGCGATTGTGCCGCTGACGTCATTTCCGCCGCCGTAGTTATACTCGGAAATGGCAAGCTTGGTGCCGGGATAATAAGTATCGATCGACTTCTGGACGGTTGGCAGGATCGGCACGTTTTCCATGCACCACTGACCGATCCAGCTATTCTCAACAAAGCCCTCCTCGTAAAGAGTACGCACAGACTGTACTCTGTCCTCAGCATTGTTTCTTGCAGATTCCGAATAGTAATGGATATCCAGTACATCCAGCAGTCTGGTGCCTGCTTCCTCAGAAGCTTTCTTCATCTCATCCAGATAGTAGTCCAGATACCAGTGATAACCGCCCGCTGCCTTGATGGTTTCCCACTCATCGGAATTTTCATCATCCGCGAGGTGGTCAAATGCCGTGTAGCCGTACAGTGCAGGTCCGAACACTTCCGCTTTCGGGTCAACCGCTTTGATTGCCTTTGCCATTTCCACGGACTTATCACGCAATTCCTCGCAGGTGACAGGCTGCGTGTGCATACGGCTGTGCGTGTGATGCCAAAGTGCAGGCTCGTTATCCAGACTGTAACCCTGAATGCCCGTTTTGCTTTCGGCATCGCCAAGTTTGTTTACGATGTAATTGACATATTCATCCATGTATACTTTGCCGTCGGTCAGGTCAGGGGTATCTGCAAAATCAGAGCCTTTCGTGAATACGACTTCATTCCAGCGTTTGGATGGTGCAGCTTCCTCCGGTTCAACCGTACCATCCTTATCTGCGGCAACATAACCCGCAAGCTGCAAAGTGGTCAGCTTATAATCAATGTTATTGTTGGCTGCATCTTTTGAAAGCGTCTGAACGCAATCTGCGGGCTCATTGGAATCCGTCAGATTGTTGTCAGAGCTGTGCTGCCAGTCAGAGCCTGCATTCGAGGCGTTATTTTCCCAGTTATATGCGGTCATGCGGTTGCCGCCCTGACGCAGCGCGGTTGCCGTGACCTGCTTGTAAATCGATTCATTGCCATACTGATTGATGCCATAGATATACGGGCTGATTTCCTTGGTTTCGCCCGCCAGATCAATCGTCACATTCATATCGTAACTGCCTGCTGCGGATACCGTAGTCAGGCTGCCTGCTGTCGTAGATACAGCCGATGCCGTTACCAGCATCGCCATCAGAAATGCTTTCAGCTTATTCATCCTTTTTTCTCCTTTTCGGATATTCTTTTTCTTCACTCCACAGAGATACCTGTTCCACAGGGGTATCATTGGCAATCTGCTTCATGCGAAACGGACCCTTCTCCCAGATGTCAACAAGCACATCATGAAACTTGACATAGCGTGTCAGCGATTTTGCCAGCGTCAGCAGAAACGTCAGCGGCAGGCTGTTTCCGTAGCCGTAGACAATCGACTCCTTGTCATCGACCTCGACAGAAACCCGCCACACGATCCCGAATCGGTCAAGACGGTCCATAACATACTGCGCCTTGTCGATCGGTATCCCGATGCGTTTGGAAATCGTCCCAAGTGACTGCATCCGATTCTTCACGCCACTGCCCAGATAGCAGATGATATTGATGGTATCGGCATCCGCCAGCGTTTCAAACAGATCCACCATGCGTTCTGAAGCATCGACATACGAATTCACGCCTTCTTCCGGAATTTTCATAAAACAGAAGTATTTCAGGTCGTCATTCAATCTTGCGATACCGAAATCGTGGTCGGTTTTCACTTCGGCGTAGCTTTCCTGTTCCAGTTCTTTCGGGTACGATACTTTCGAAAGACGGTGATCGTGATACGCACTGAGCATGGAATAGCAGAGCTGCATGATGAGGTCTGCACGCTCTGATTCGGGTGTCTGATGGATCTTGTCGGTAATCAACTGCTCCAGATCAGGCTCAACGCGCTCCTCGGCAGTACCGAACAACACATCTATCGAAACACCCAGTACGTTTGCGATCAACGGAACAAGCTCACAGTCAGGCAGACTGCCGTTTTCCCATTTGGACACTGCCTGCGGGGTGACACTGAGTTTCCCTGCAAGCTGACCCTGCGTCAGACCGCTGCGCTTGCGGTACTTCGTCAGGTTTTCGCTGAACTTATATGCCATATCATCACTTCCTCAATTGTTTTTTGCGATCGCGTTACAACTGCGGTTGTTATTACATAGTATATCACAATATTCCGTTGAAATCAAGCAATGATATTTCCATAAATTCAACGGCTGGTTGTGTCGTTGAAACGAACCGGTGATAAATCCTTGCATGAACATTTGCCGCTTGAAATGCTGTAAGGTGACAATTCTACAGCTATTTGTTTGTTTTCCTCCTTTCTTATCATCACGTAGAAGCCGATTCGGGCTTCACCACGTATTTCTGCTGTTTCATCGCACGGATTTTCCAACATGATCGCATCCCAACGCAGCGATAATATCACACTTGTTTTTCCGAATGGAGTGTGCTATAATGTTGCTTGGTATTTTTTGAAGCCGTGTTTTCAATTTTTCAGGAGGTATTTTCATGACCAAACAGGCATCCGCTGTCCGCGGCGGGAATCATTCTTTTGCGGAACGTATCAAAAAAATCTGGAATTTCTTTACGACATACGAAAAAGTGTGGTTTTTCAGCATTCTGATCCTTGCAGGAGTATTTGCGGTGCTGTTTCCGGAAGAAGATGTCAACGGCGTCAAGGGCGGCATCATCATGGCACTCTATCTTGCCGACACCTTCCTCAACATCCTCTGCGAACTGCTGATTTCCAAGCAAAGCAAATGGAATTTTATCGTATCGGTTTTTGTTGAAATTACGGAAATTGCCATCTGTGTGGTGCTTGCCTACCGCTTTGCAACAATGGCTTCCACCCTGTTCTTCTGGCTGCCGATTGACATTATCAGCTTCATCAGTTGGAACAAACATCCCGATCATCAGCAAGAGGAACTGACCGTTGTCCGCAGGCTTTCGGGCTGGGTTGAGATCGCCATTCTCCTCGGTATTGTCCTCTGGACCGCAGGCATCGGCTACTTTCTGACCACTCTGGATATCGGCACGGATTTATTCGGCGGCGACCAGTTTCTCGAAACGCTTGTCTGCTATCTGGATGCATGTGTATCTGCGGTCGGTATCTGCAACGGCGTGTTTATTCTGTTTCGCATTCGTGAACAGTGGGTTGCATGGTATCTCAGCGCAATTCTTGAAACCGTCATCAATATTCTGTCCGGACAATACGTCTTGCTGGTGTTGAAAGCAGGCTACCTCACCAACACCACCTACGGCTACATCCAATGGACAAAATATATCAAGGAACATCACACCGAAATCAAAACAGTATTATAAAACAAAATTGCGGACAGCGTTGAACTGTCCGCAATTTTTGCATTGACTTGTATTTGATTTGCTGATATAATTGAAAATGTACAATATATGTTGTTACAACGGAGGATCGCATATGGAACAGACCCTGACCCATTTCAGCCTGCTTTTTCCCCAAGAGGACACCCCTTGTTTTCAATTGAGTGACACTGCCGTCAATGACCTCTCACTCGAAACGGTGTCATCCTATCTTTCCTGCTCCAAGGATGAACAAAACAGAATTCTCCAAATGTTACGCAATGTACCGACAGACCGTGAAACCATCGCCTATCGCCAGTCCGTTTACGGCGACCTGAAGCGGTTCCCCGATATTTTTGCCAAGCTTTACGAGATTTTCGACCAGATGCAGTTCTACATCCGCGATGAACGCACCAACGGCTTCGATAGTGCCACCATCTGGGATCTGGTCAATCGCCTGCGCGGTCTGCAAAATTACGCAAATTCCATTACGGAGATGCAGGCTTTGCTGAAAGGAAAAGAATTTGCCTCAGAGGGATTGCAAAAACTCTCTGCCTATATCGACAAAATCTACTCGGACAGCGGCTTTGATGCCATGACCAAAGACCTTGAATCCCTGAGCAAAGGCGTGGATACCATCCACAGCCTGACCCTCGGTGTCAATCTGGATGCAAACCTGCAACCGACCAAAGTCGGCATTCTGAGCCTCAATCGCTACGATTTTGCCGAACGCGGTCTACTGGAGCAATTTTTCGACTTTCATCGGCAGAAAGTACCGAAAAGCGAGTCCGAACCGACACCATTTGTCATGTTTACGCATCAGGAAAAATACATTACCGGCTACCCCTCGCCGCTGATGAATAACCTCACCGAAATTGTCGAGGAAATGATGCCGAAAGTAACAAAGCATCTGCGCAAAGAACTCGAAAAATACATTGATATCAGCGGCATGGCGTTGGCAAAACTCGGAGATGAACTCCTGTTCTATATGCGCTGCATCTCGCTGGAGGAAAAACTGTCAGCACGCGGTCTGCCCTGCTGCATTCCTGTCATATCCGATACGGATACGCATTTTCACGATTTTTACAACGTCAAACTTGCGCTTTGCACGGAAAACAGCGAACAAATTGTCTGCAATGATCTCGAATTCACCAAGGACAAAACCGTACTGATCCTGACGGGTCCGAACCGCGGCGGAAAAACCATTCTGACACAGGCAATCGGATTGACCATGCTGCTGTTTCAACATGGCATTTTTGTACCTTGCAGCAGCGCGGAAATCCGCATTTGCGACAACATTTTCACCCATTTTCCCGCTGACGAAAATCAGACCGTCACGCTCGGACGCCTTGGCGAAGAAGCAGAACGTTTCAGCAAACTCTGGAAACAAGCCACGCCTGACAGCCTGCTCCTGATGAACGAATCCTTTGCTTCCACCAGTCACTCGGAAGCTCTGTATATCTCGGAGGACGTCCTCAAATGCCTTTGCTGCCTCGGCGCACGCACCTGCTTCAATACCCATATGCATGAACTTGCAGAGCATACTGAACAGCTGCTCCCGCCCGATGCAGTCTGCGGCGCTGCAAGCCTGATTATGGGCAAGCGTGGCTCATCCGATGCTTTCCGCATTCGCTATGAGAAACCAAACGGCAAAAGCTATGCGCACGAAATTGCACAGAAATACGGTATCACCTACGAACAACTCACACAGAAATTCCAGTCCAAATCCTGAAAACCTATATACAAAAAATCCCACCGCTGCACTTTTCGTACAGTGGTGGGATTTTCTGTTTGATTCAGCCCATCGCTTCATTATGTTCTGCAATCCACCTGACATCCGTCAGATCCAGAATGCCGTCTTTGTTGACGTCTGCGCGTGCTATGACAGCAGGCGGCAGCAGAATTCCGTCACCCTCACTCAACAGCATAAACATAATGCGGACGTCTGTTGCTTCTATACAGCCATTTCCGCTGAGGTCACCCCGTTCCATGATTTCTTCATCCAACGGAACAAACGGGATTCCATGCTCATTACAGATATCCTCTGCCAGACCACCTGCGTTGCCATACACGATGCATTTACCGTAGACAATCTGCTCCAACAGACAGCCGTCAATGCCGCCAAGTTGATAGGAACGTCCGTCATCCAAAATGATCTCATCCAGAATGACGCAGCCCAACGTATCATCTGTCATTCTGTCTGCGTAAGCATAGCCATTCATACTGACGTAATGCACGGAATTGAGTACCTGCTCTGCGCCATTGGTCACATACTCCACGGATACAAAACCATCCGTCAATGAAAGATCCGTATCGTATTTGCGCGTAATCAGTCGGAAATAACGCGTTTCATACGGTGCAAGCGTAAACAGATAGGTTTCTTCCTCGTCCAGAATGATTTCCCGATTCTGGTCATACGCGAAAATTGCATAATTGCGTGTATCCAGATCCCATCCGGGATAATCTGAACGATATTCCCAATCATAATACTCCCAAGCTTCATCGGATGCCTGATACGAGAAACGATATAACTGCTCGGTTTCCTCGGCATTCGTCACGCAGAAGCAGTACTCATCATACATACCCGTGCTTTCGATTTCCGCTTTCTCGGACGGGAACAAAATCTCGATTTCCGCATCTGTCGCAAGTTCGTTGTAAATCAGATATTCTATGGAAACTTTTCCGTAGTATCTGCCGATGCCGCGGTACGTAAATTCCGCAAGACCAACGCCTGCTTCATTCGCATCCGTTTCCAGCACGTAGTCTATGCCCTCAACCAAAGGTTCGCCCCGATAAGAGAAGCTGACTGACGGCTTCAAACGCTCACCTGTATACGCCTGATACCGCTCGGATTCCCATGCACAGACATCCAGCGATACCTTATCGTATTCCATCGTAAATTCGTAATTTCCTGTGTGTGCGTGCTCCGCATAATTCGTGCAGATATAGTAGGTTTCTCCAACCGTTACCGACATCGGTATCTCCATTCGGGAAAGTGACGAATCAAAGCCGATCTGCTCACCATCTGTGCTGTATACTGTGTATTCCGTACCAAACAACGTATTGTCACGAATCAATGCATTTTCAGAGGTCGGAATCCAACGGAAGAACGCGGTATCCGACTTTTCTGCAATCGTGACCTGATTGTTTCCCTCTTTTACAACAGGAGCATTCTCCGCTTCATTGGGCAGAATCAGATACCAGATCCGCAGAATACCACAGTATTCTCCGAAACCGCGAATCATCACCTGATGCATCCCGATCTGATCCATATTTTCATCTTCGTCACAGAAACATACGCTATAATCATCAGGTGTGATCAACGGTTTTCCGTCCATCGTAATGGACAGCACACGGAATTCCTCATGGCTATGCACAATGTTGGTAAAATCGATATCAACATCTCGAATGGAACGCAAAGTACCCGTTTTGTGGGCGGTTAACGTGAAGGATTGTCCCTCCATTTCATCTGTAAATTCCACAAACAACTGATAAGTTCCCGCATCCAGCGGAATGGAATCTTTTGTCAGGTGATATTCTCCTACCAGACTATTCTCATCCGCATAATACATTGCTTCCGAATCGTCATAGAAAGATCCGATCAGGTCTGGTTTTCCTTCTTCTGCGTCAAATTTCAGAAGGGATGGTTTCTCCAGATACAGTTCGAAGCCTACGGTCTTCTCATTGATCACAAATGGTTTTTCCAGCGTAATCTCCTGCAATTCATACGAGGAAAAAAAGATCGTGAAAGAAATCTGTCCGCAATACGAACCGGTGCCGCAAAGCAGAATCAACACATTTTCTTCATCTACCGGCTCTGAATAATAGAGCTTGTAATCCACTCCGTTTTGCAGTTTTTTCCCATTTTTCGCCGTCAGCGTGATTTGCTGTTCCAGAATTTCATCAGTCAAAGACGATAGCGTAGATGGATAAGACACTTCACAGACGGAAAGAAGATTGTTTTTTCGTGTAACCGTCAGCGAATGTATCACACTATACGGGAAAGATGCGCACACATCAATGATGTAAGTTTTTCCTGCCTGCAAATCCACTGCAAGAGATATCAACTCGCTGTTTGCAATATCATGCTCATCTTCCGAAATGGATGTCACAAAGAAATTCCCATTCTCTTTGCACGTAATCGTGATGTTTTCTTTAAAGCCCACTACCAGACTATCTTCCTGGCATGATCCCTCATCAAAAGTATCTTCATCGAACATGGTCATAAAGGTATACATCCCGTCTTTTTGGGGTGTAAACATAAACCATGAATCGCCATCACAATGGATTGTGAATGACGCATCTTCCTCCAGTGCTGTCAGGATCGGAAGTACCAGATATACCGCACCGTAGTATTCTCCAATGCCATAGGCGGCAAGATATACGGTGTCCTCTGTTTCAAACGTCCAAACGTCATAATCTTTTCCCTCGGTCAGACAGATCTCCTCTCCCACTGCTTCATCCAGTTCGAGATCATACTCCTGGAAGTACACTTTTTCAAGAAGGTTCTTATATTCCAAAGAAAGCTGCTTTGCATCCAGATACTTTGTATTTTCTTTGGTTTCCAACCGTGTCCACAGATCATCAAGCTGTTTCCGTTCTGTTTCATCCTCGGTAATCAGAACAGATACAACGGACGGTTCGATGGATGTCACATCCAAGAAATAATCAACGCCTTGCTTCAACGCAAACAGCTGCTTTTCGGTTTGATAGGGCGAAACATAATGAATTGTCATCATACCCTCACGCAACACAGTGTATCCGCCTGTCACATAAATACAGACATCCATATTTTGTTCAGGTTGAAAATGCAATGTCGCACTATATTCCCCAAAATCCGAATCATAAGAACCGCCATCCTGAATACGGAATATGCGTGTTTCTTCCAGCTTCGGATCCTGAATCAGCCGCTCCATGACCATAACTTTCAGCGGATAACTCTGATACAGCGTTCCGTCTGCCTGATACACCTCAAAAACATATCGGTATGTTCCGGTATTCTGCGAATCAACGGATAAAACAGTGCTGCTTGACACCATTGTCGTTTTGTTGCCCTTTTCATCCAGCAGATACCATTTTCCTGTCATTTGAGGATCCAATACATAGCCGTATACCGACTCCACTTCATACTGACGCAACGCAATATCACTGACAGAAATAGCCGCATACGGCAGCGTTTCGTAGGGGTATCCCAGTTCTTCCGCAAGCGTTGCAAGTCTGGTATTGCTCGGACCTGCAAAAATCGGGTATCCATCCATCTCCACGGAATGGAACAGGTTTATGTCAATTTGATTCAGCTTGTTGCCAATCACCAGATACGCCATACCACATACAATATCTTCGGAAATGGATTCCAGATTCTCCAGACACAATACGTCCGCAAAGACATAAGGCTGCGTGATTCCCAAGTCATCATCCGGCAACACCACATCATGCATCACGGTGACCGACGGCAGAGAAATCCGACTGCCAAGCGCACCGCTGATGAAATCCAGCGTTTGCTCCGTCAAAGCGGAAAATTTGACATCATTCGCAAAATAGAAACCGTAGAATGCACCCGCTGCAGCAGATGTCAGCTTGTTTTCGAAATCAATATCCGTTTCACAGGGACTGCACTCCTCACGGGATGTTTTCCATAATGCCAGACCCATCCGCTGAATAGAAGTGACATTCGGTGCGGACAGCTTACGCAGTTGGTCTGCGCCCCAAAGAAGTCCTTCCGGAATCACGTTCAGGGTCTGCGGCAGCGTGATCTCCTCAAACGGCGTAAAACTCAATGCATATGCCCCCAATGATGTCACATTGGAAAAATCAGCACTTGTGCATTCTTCCAGCCAAATGCCACCCAGTCCGTGCTTCCCGATCACAGTGACATGGCTCCATTCCGAAGCATCCACAGTCGCAATCGTTACACTTTGCAATGCGTATTCCCCGATTTTACGCAGATTTTTCGGACTGACACGCAGTTGCCAGCACTCGGAGAATGCTTTGTCAGGAAGTTCCTCCAGATTGTCAAATCCCGTAAATTCCTCCAGGAATCTGCAACCTTCAAAGCAGCGTTCGCCAATTTGGGTCACACCTGCCGCATCCAAAGATTCCAGACCATAACAACCCGCAAATGCATCTGCGCCGAGTTTTGTCACGGTTGCAGGGAGTTTCACACGTACCACTCCCTCCTGACCCTCGAATGCCTTGTCCGCCACTTCCGTGATACCCGCAGTATCGGCATTTTTGGTCAGATCAAGTTCCGTCAGGACACCATCATAGGAGAGCAGCTTGGTACCCTCTACCCGATAGGGATGCGCAATATCCTCATCGCCCAAACGGTAAGACAGGCGCGTTTCTCCGCTGTACTTCCCGTTCAGGTAGGATACAGCACGCACGATCGTAGACGTACTGATCGTAAACGGTCCTGTATATTCGGTTCCGTTTTCCGCAGAGGGCGCAGTATTATCCGTGGTATAGTAGATCTTTGCGCCTTCCGTTTCCACAGAAAGTGCCAGCGAAAAAGCCTTCTCATAGGTACCGCTTTCTACACTGCCGCTCGGTCGTACCAGACGTTTCGCCTGAAAATCAAAGTCTGCAAGGTTGATCGCGCCATAACCATAAAAGTCATCAAAACCGACCTCACCCAGATCCACGGAATTGGCAATCAACACCTCTTTGAGCTGCTCCACGGATAATTCAGGCGCAACCGATAAGACTGCCGCACAGCAGCCTGCCACATACGGTGTTGCCATACTGGTGCCGCTCATCATTTCCTGTGCGTCCGGATCGGAAAGCCCCGCACTCATGATATCCACACCGGGCGCGGCAAAATCAATCAGCGAACCGTAATTCGAAAAATACGCGCAATCACCGTCCGAATCAATTGCCGAAATCGTAAAGCAATAGGGATTGCGTCCCGGCGAACTGCTGTCTGCATCATCCGATTCATTTCCCGCTGCTGCACAAAGCGGAATATCCTTTTCTTCGATCAGCGCAATGGCTTCATCAAACAACGGATCCTCACCAAAGCCGCCCAGACTCATGCTGATGACATTGACATTTTTTTCCACCGCATAAAGCATACCGCAGTAAACACCGAGAGAATCACCGCTGCCTTCACTGTCCAACACCTGAATCGGCAGAATCTTGGTGTTGTCATCCGTCACCGAACAGACAATACCCGCACAGTGCGTACCATGCCCGTTTTCATCTTCATAGCTTTCCAGAGTCCCCTCCACAAAGGATGCTCCGCCTGCTGCAATTCTGCCCTGAAACCAATCGTGTTCCTCAAAAATACCAGTATCCAGAATCGCGACCGTTATTTCAGGCAACTGATTCTTTTCCTCCAGCGGCTTCAGGTAGGTCTTGTAAAATGACTCCGCACCGACATAATCATAGCCCCATGACGGCTCCGGCACACCAAACCGATGCGCCTGTTCCTCTGCGCAGACATGATAGTAACGATTGGGCGTCACCAGAGAAACGCCGCTCATATTCTGATAGCTGCGATAGGCAGTGTAAGCTGCTTCTGCATCTGCAAACTGTAAAACGTGCAGGTCGCCGAATCCCTCGGTGACATCGGTTGCACCTGCCGTATCTATTTCGCCCTCTGCCCTGACAATCAACTGCGCACTCTGGAACGGCGAACTGACTGTAATGACACCCTGCGCATCCGTATCATAAGTGCAGCCGATGCGTTTGGCGGCTTCCTCCAATGTCAGATTCTTTCCGTCAGAATCGCGGTAATACAAAGAATGATGATGTGCAATGAAATCACCGCATTGCGGCAATGGTTTGCTGCCGTCACAGGAGATGCCGCGCTCCGGGTCGAAAGTCAGCTCTGAAAAGAGAACCTTTGGCGGACACTCCTGCTTCATATCCCGAACCTTTGCCATAAATTCCGTGATGCTGTCCGATGAAGTGATGCTTCGATTGTTTGCCGAAGATTGGAGCGTTTGGGGCAATTTCATTTGCGGAATGCCCACTGCCGTGACCACCAAAGCAGTCAGAAACGCAGCCCCTTTTTGATGGATTTTGCTTGGTAAATGCTGCATAGTGTACCTCCTTAAAATATATATTTCTTTTATTATAACAAACACACATTCTTCAATTGTTACAAATCTATGAATTACGGCGATTTTGTGCGAAAAATCAGTCAAAGTGCAAAATCTGCTTCCGACACTTTACAAAGCAGAAAAAATAGTGTATAATAGGGTTATATTGAATCTTTTTGGAGGAATTTGCAATGACCAATGATATGAATATCGTCTGCCTCGACCTCGAAGGTGTACTGGTGCCCGAAATCTGGATCGCTTTTGCAGAAGCAAGCGGCATTCCTGAACTCAAACGCACCACCCGCGACGAGCCCGATTATGATAAACTGATGCGCTGGAGAATCGGCATCCTGAAAGAACATGGTCTTGGTCTGAAGGAAATTCAGGCAACCATCGCAAAAATTGAGCCGATGGAAGGCGCAAAAGCATTCCTCGATGCTCTGCGAAAAAAAACACAGGTCATCATCCTCAGCGACACATTTACCCAGTTTGCCGCTCCGCTCATGGAAAAGCTCGGAATGCCCACCATTTTCTGCAACAGCCTCGAAGTTGCTGAGAACGGCGAGATCACCGGCTTCAAAATGCGCATTGAGAAATCCAAGCTGACTACCGTCAAGGCACTCCAGTCCATCGGTTTCCAGACCATTGCCAGCGGCGACAGCTTCAATGACCTCGGCATGATCGAGGCAAGCAAGGCGGGCTTTTTGTTCCGCTCCACCGAGCAGATCAAAAAAGATTACCCGCAGTATCCCGCTTTCGAAACCTACGACGAGCTTTTTGACGCAATTTGTGCCGCTCTCTGAGATATCTGACGCACGCCCGACCGTACCGTTGTTCTGCTGTACGGTCGGTTTTTGCGTAGACATCGCATACTCCCGTTCTCTGAAAATCAGTTTTTGCCGCAAATACGGCATAATCATTCTGAACCATGAAAGATACAAAGGAGAACCATATGAATCTGATCGGAAAGCTGCTTTTTGCAGGCATCGGCGTATCGGCAACTTTGACCTGCTGCCCCGCATACAAAGCCTTTGCTGCGGATTTCTCGCTCTTTCAGCACAGAGATGACCCCGTCATCGAAGCACCTGCTGATATCACCTATGCAGACCCTCTGACCCTGACCGAAGAAAACGGTCTGTTTTACTGCATCGACGCAAACGGCGTCAAATGCATCGGCGAACAAACCATTGACGGACAAGCCTTTCTTTTTGACGCAACCGGCGTTATGATGACAGGCTGGCAGGATATTAACGGTGTACGCCGCTTTTTTGACCCTGATACAGGTCTTGCCGCCGAAGGAATGTTTGAATGGCGCGGGGAAACTTACCTCGTTACGCAGAAAAACGGAAAATTCTGCGGAACCTATGACGAAAACGGTTCGCTTTATTACTTCGACAGCTACGGCATTTTACAGCATAACGGGCTGTTTGAAATGACGGACGGCGCACTCGCCTACGCCAAGGCTGACGGCACCCTCGCTGTCGGAATCTATACCGATGAAAACGGCAAATGCTTCCTCGGGGACAAGGACGGCACACTCCTCACGGGCTTCCAGACTACTGACGGCATCACGCGATTTTTCAGTCCGCGCATTGGAGAGGAACTGCTCGGCTTTACCGAAATCGACGACAGCACGTACTATTTCGATGCAAAAAGCGGTATGCTCACCGGCGTACAGACCATTGACAGTGACATCTACTGCTTTGACGAAAACGGCATCATGCAGACCGAATGGCGCGAGATTGCCGGCAAACACTGCTACTTTGACAAGGAAAGCGGAAAGCTCTGCAACGGACTGTTGACCATCAACGGCAAAACCTACTACCTGAATGGTTTGGAAGGCACACAAAGCGGCGTTGTCAACGTGGGCGACAGCCTGCTGCTGTTTGACGAAAACGGCTGTCTTGCAAGTGGAAAGGTCACTCTGAAAGACGGCATCTGTCTGGCTGATGCGGAGGGACATCCTCTGAGCGGCTGGCAGGTTCTTGACGATAACTACTACTATTTCAACGAAGATACTTATTATATGGCAACCTCCACCACCGTGGACGGCTATGTCATCCGCGAGGACGGCACCGCACATACGGAGCTTTACGACAAAGTGGAAACGATTCTGAGTACCGTCAAGCAGACACCCGATGACCTCTACGCCTACGTCACGAAAAACTATCGCTACAAGAAAATCGAACAGACACGTACCCGCGATGAAATCAACACGGTCGGCTGGGATACTTTTGTTGCGTCAACCATTGCAAACCGTGTCGGCGTATGCTACTACCTTGCCGCAACACTCGACTACTTCATGCATATGTGCGGCTACGAAACCCGTATCGTACACGCAACGCATTCCACCGGCGACCACTACTGGAATCAGGTGCTGATCAACGGAAAATGGCTCAATTATGACCCGACCTACTCCAACCGCGGCAACATCGCCTGGGATACCATCATCGCCCGCGGCACCTATACCGTTTACGGCTATATCACAGTCAATTATGATGAACGCGGTACCTACCTCGGCACCGATTTTAAGGCTTATCAATGAAAGGAATATCAAAAATGAAACATTACGTACTGACCGCTGCAGCGGTTCTCTCTGCTCTGATGCTGACCGCGTGCAACGGCAAAAACGAAAATTCAGATAATACTGCCATTCTCCCCGCAGAAACTTCGGTCACCACTGCTGAAACCACAATTGTCACAACAACTGCCGCTCAGACCTCGGCACCTGCCGCAACTACGGCAGCAACAGCAACGGAAACTGCTGTATCTACAGATGTTTCAGCGGAAGTAACCATCCCTGAGCAGACAGAGCCGCCACAGGTCACCGCAACCCCACAGACCACACCTCCGCCCGCTCCCGCTGACAGCAACCTCTTTGCTGAATTGACACTCGGCAAGGATTGCTCTCAATACATCGCATCGCACCAGAAGTTCAACTCCAAAGACGAGGCACCAAGCTGTCTGGGTGACGGAAAAGATTGCTCCTATTTCTATAACGGCTACTCCCTTTACACCTACCGTGACGAAAAAGGAGAAATTCTCACTGAAGTTGACATCACAGGCAAGGGCTACACCGATATGAAAGGCGCAGCTTTCGGCATGACCCGTGCGCAAATCGAGGGCATTTACGGCAAATCCGATGACGACCGCTACGAAGTCGGCGACAGCACCGTGGAATTCACGTATCAGAACGATACCGTTCAGATGATCGCCATCTTTAAGCCGCTGGAATAACGTCATGACATTCAGCAGTCCGATTTTTTTATTCTGCTTTTTCCCGATCGTTTTCCTGCTCTACGCGCTGATCCCGAATCGGTTTCTCCGCCTGCGCAACGCACTTTTAATCATTGCAAGCCTACTCTTTTACGGGTGGGGCGAGCCGTTTGCCATGCTGCTGATGCTCGGTGTTGTGTTTCTAAGCTACTGCACCGCACTCGGCATCGGACGCGGCGGAATCATTCGAAAAATCGCGTATCCGCTTGGAATTATCGGTGATCTTTCCGTTCTTTGCGTCTACAAATATGCCGATTTCTTCATCGGCTCATTCAATGCAGTCAGCGGATTCCATTTGCCGCTGCCGCATCTTTCGCTGCCAATCGGCATTTCGTTTTTTATCTTTCAGGCGGTTTCTTATCTGATTGACACTGCCCGAAAAGAAGTCCCGCCGCAGCGCAACTTTTTTAAGCTGCTGCTTTATATTTCATTCTTTCCGCAATTGGTCGCGGGTCCCATTGTCCGCTACCGCACCATTGCGGAGGCTCTGGAATCGCGCAAATTTACCCTCGCCGACATCACAAGCGGTCTGCGCCGCATGATCCTTGGTCTTTCCAAAAAACTTCTGCTCGCAGACACGCTTGGTCAAATCGCTGACACTGCATTCGGCATGGAGAATCAGTTGTCGCTCCCCATCGCATGGCTTGGCGCAATCTGCTACACGCTGCAAATTTATTACGATTTTTCAGGTTACAGCGATATGGCAATCGGTATGGGCAGAATGTTCGGGTTTGTATTCGATGAAAACTTCGATTATCCGTACATTTCATGCTCTATTACCGAGTTCTGGAAACGCTGGCACATCTCCCTGACCACATGGTTTCGCAGTTATCTGTACATCCCGCTGGGCGGCAACCGCAAAGGAAATGCGCGCACCATCCTCAACAAATGGATTGTATTTTTCTGCACGGGTCTTTGGCACGGCGCAAGCTGGAATTTCATCCTCTGGGGACTGCTCAACGGTGCCCTCATGACGCTTGAACAAGTCATCTGCAAAGGCGGAAAGCCTCGCAAACGCGGATTTTTCATGCATCTTTATACCATTCTTGCGGTATGCCTTGCATTTGTACTGTTTCGGGCAGACAACCTCACGCAAGCTGTCTGTTTTTATCGCACCATGTTTTATGACCCATCCCTCTCCATGGCTTCCCTGACGCACTGTACGCAATTGCTTTCGCCGCTTGTCATCGTGACGCTTTTGCTGGCAATCCTGTTTGCAACGCCGATTCTGCGCATTGGAATCCGCGCAGTTGCATCAAAATCAAAGGATGCTGCGGTTGTATGTACATCTCTTGGCGCACTCGTTTTGCTGCTGCTCTGCATGATGAACGTTGCAGCCAGCAACTACCACCCGTTCATCTATTTCCGATTCTGAGGAGGCGCGTTATGAATCATAAACTGCAAACCGGTCTGCGCCTCGGCTTTTGTACGGTCACGCTTGGTGCGCTCCTATTGCCGCTTGTACTGACAAGAATCAGCACCGATGCAGCAAATACGGAAAATCGTACCCGTGCTGAGTTCCCGTCCTTCAAAACAGACGCAGATACGATAAATATGAACTACGCCAAAGAACTGGACAATTGGTTTTCCGATTCCTTTGGTCTGCGGCAGAATCTGGTCACCGCATATGGTAATTTGACACGCAGAATCTTCGCAACATCTTCCGAAAACGATGTCATCACAGGCAAAGACGGCTGGTTATACTACACCCCCACCGCAGACGACATCACGGGCGTGGCGACTATGACCGAAACAGACGCGAAGCATCTCGTAAGAACAGTTGAAATCATGCGTGAATACGCAGAAAAACATGGTTCCAACCTGATTTTTACCGTTGCACCCGACAAAGGCAGCATCTATCCCGAATACCTGCCTGCGCGTTTTCTGCAAACAGGGGGCGCAAACAACCTCGACCTTGTCACCGCGCAACTTGTACAGACAAGCATCCCCTACTGTGATTTGCGTACTGTGCTACGTGAAAACGCCGATCATACGCAACTTTATCACAAGCTGGACACGCACTGGAATGGTGCAGGTGCGATGCTCGGTTTTTTTGCACTCCGCCAAGCACTCGGCAGGAGCGACTGTGGTTTTTCAAATGCTGAAACATCGCAGACACACGATTTTGAGGGTGACCTCTGGAAGATGCTATCCCCTTCCGTTTCCCGGACAGACGAAAATATCGTCTACCACATTCCGCAGACTTATACGTACAAGGGGCGTTTCCGCTCCGTGGATGACCTCAAAATACAGACAACCTGTGCAGACGGTACACAGTCCCTGCTGATGTACCGCGATTCCTTTGGTCGTGCGCTGATTCCCCTGCTGTCACAAAGCTACGCTGAATGCACCTACCTGCGCGGCGACCGCGTATCGCTCAAATTACTTGAAGATACGCAGTTTGACGACATTATCATTGAGATCGTTGAACGAAATTTACCGCAGTTTCTGGAGTACGCACCGGTGCAGCCTGCCCCTGAATATGATCCCGCATCGCTGAACAATGCGCTGCACATGGTTGCGGACAAAGATTCCCATGTAGCCGTTCAGCCGCAGGTTTTTGCCGAACAATCCGAAGGTTATCTGCACATCTACGGCACTTATCACGAGATTTGTTCAGACAGCGACCGCGTTTTCTGTGAGATCAACGGACATTGCTATGAGGCATTTCCTTGCTATGAAACCACGCTGTTGGGAGAAAATCACTGCTCACCAAACGGATTTTCCCTTTATCTTCCCACGGATGCCGCGCAAAACGGCGATACAATTCGTATTGTAACGGAGCGTGGTACCGAACATTTTGACCTGGGCACGCAAAATTTGTCACTACAACCTGCCACGGAGGTATTTGAATGAAACCGTTTCTTTCTAAATTTTCTTCTGCCGTCATTTCGTTCACAACCGCTGTATCCTGCCTTTCCATACACGCAGATGCTGCCGAAAACGTCAAGCTGAAGCCGAATTATCAGCTTGATAATCCATGCTGCGGCGAAATTGTGGTCTGTACGCCCCAAGATGCGAACAATATTTCTTTCGAAATTGTACAATCCTCGGAGGAAGCAGCCGAACAGACTATTTACTGCACCAAATGCAAACCCGACACACAATACGTATGCGAACTGGATGATAGCGAATATTTCCTCCGCATTCATGCACCAAACCTCAAAAACGGCGAAGGTACTTGTACTTTTGAAGTGGAAGTCGAAATGCCGCGTAAAGGCAAAATCGTCGATGATGTTGCAGTGGAATACTCTGTGGCTACAATTCAGATCGGATACCAGACGAACCCCTACACCAGATTTTCATTGTATTTTCCAAATAAAATGACCATAGAAGAAAACACGATTTATGAAACAATCACCGTGAATTTCTCGCAGCTTGACGGTCGGCTCGGCGATTTGAACGGCGATGGTTTGGTATCCGAAATGGATGCAACTGCCGCGCTGACCTGCTATGCATCCTCCATGCTGGACGATGTTCAACCGACCCTCTCTCAGCTTCTATACGGTGATATCAACGACGACAACATCATTTCTGATGTGGACGCAACCATGATCCTACGCTATTACGCGAAATCCATACTGGATGATCACGCAGATTGGAATGATATCCTCTCAGTCTAAAAATTTTTTTGAAAATTTCAAAAAAGTACTTGACAAATCCGTCAAGATGTGATATACTAATATAGTCGTCAGGGGATAAGGCAATAAACCTCCGACACAAGGTATATGCGGATATGGCGGAATTGGCAGACGCGCATGGTTCAGGTCCATGTGAAAGCAATTTCATGGAGGTTCAAGTCCTCTTATCCGCACCACAATCCCTCATACTTCTGGTATGAGGGTTTTGTATTTTGCGGGCGTAGTTTAGTGGTAAAACATCAGCTTCCCAAGCTGAGGTTGGGGGTTCGATTCCCCTCGCCCGCTTCATTCAAAGAGCCGCGCATCTTCGTTATTCTTTTGGAAATACGCGGCTTTTCTTTATGTTTCATGTCATAACCGTGACACAAAAATACCGTCAAATACGTCTTATGTCATAAAAATTATGACACGTTTTATGACACGTTTCAAATGAGAATAAACAAATACACCCGCCAGGCAACAGCTGCCTGACGGGTGCTTTCTTATATACTTTATATACCGAGGGCTTTTTTCGTCGCAGGACCGCAGACGCCGTCAACGGTCAGGTTGTTGTCCATTTGGAATGCACGCAGCAAACCGAACGTGATGTTCCCGAACTTTCCGTCAACTTTATCTGCATAGAAGTACCCTTTATCGGCAAGAGCTTGTTGGAGTGCTCTGACATCATCGCCGGTCATCCCTTGCTTCAGGGTTCTTGCGGCAGGCTGAAATGATTTGAAAGTCTTGCCTGTGCGCTCATCGGCGTACCACCGCCTGCCCTTGAGGTCAAGATGCAAATAGTTGTCGTTAATATAGGCAATGCCGTCGAAGCCGATCTTCTCGGCAACAATAGCGACCTCCTTGCTCGTATGTCCTGTGACACGAATATCCGCCGCGACACCGAGCAGATGCGGACTCGAAGAATCCGAACCGACATTTTTCGTCTGAATCGGGCAGCGATAGCCACTTGACACCGTGATTGACGTACCAAAATGGTCGCGGAGCTGCTGAAGTTTCTGCACAAGTTCTTCGGAAATCAGGATTACACCGCATCCGCACTTGCAGCGGAATTCCTCAGCGAGAAAATTCTCTGTAATTGCGCCGCTTTTCTTAATCATTGTCGCCATTTATTGCACCTCCTCTTGATTTTCGGCATCATCTTCTTTATGCAGCTTGTCCGAAAAGATTTGAATCATCCGTTTGGTCCATTTCGCATTCGGATTGCACGCTGCATAGTTTTCCAGAATGGAAACCACTTCCATCAGAACCAGATATACAAACACGGAAATTGCCGTAGCTGCTCCTGCAAAAACAGAGAACTGCTCAACATCATAGTACGCGCCGAGAAACTCTATTCCGATTTCCAGACCGCAGGCTGTCACCATGACTGTAATTTCCAGCAGTTTGTTCAATCCGCCGCGCCGCATTTTTGCAGACCGCGGTCTGTCCGTGATACATCCTTTGATAAATCCGGTCACAAAATCAGATAGAGCAAGCCCGACTACGATCAGGATCATGATGATATACTTCATGTTGCTGCCTCCTCATCTCTGATAAGCCACGGTCCGAAAATGAGATACGTTACACCGTTGATATCAACCTTTTTGCCGTATTCTCCCCATTCGTATGTCGGACAATAGAATACGTCAGGCGTATATGCCACAGAATCATCTGTTGTATATACAGGGAACGGTACGAGTGTTGTAACCGAAAAAATCGTATAGTTTGTAGTGATTTCTTCCGGCAAGGCAGGCAAGTCGTTCGCATAAAACATACTGACATTGAATTTTTGATTGAATTCGGACACGTACATACTGTTGGAGCTGATAAATGTTCTTGGCGCAACGATTACCGTATTTCCGTCATTATTTTTCGTAAAGACAATTACACCCTCCCACGGGGTATTTCGTCCGGGTGTATTTCCATTTGTTTTGTATGCCGCGAGCACAAATGACGTTGCCGTTTCGAACCCGTAGATCGCAGTTGTTGCGACGTCGCTATTTGATACTCCGATTTCTTTGTTCTTGGAATCTGTGTAATAGATGCGCGGCTTAATTATGGAACTGATAAGACCAATGCGGAAAATAAGGTGCCCGTCCTTGATGACGTCCACATTCTCATTCGTATATTCGACAGAATCAGCGTATGTCGGCACAAGTTTCTCACGCAGCCAATCCGCCATATCCTGCGACTTTGCAGAGCTCCAAAGTCCGAAATAAGATTTTGTAATCGCCATGTTCATTCCTCCTTTTAATCAATTCTTAGCGTTGCCATGATCGGCTCGTGATCCGATAGCCCGACGCTCCCCATTTTGACGTCCTGGATTGATGTGTTTCTGCACACGATCACGTTGTCGAGGCATTTGTTCCAGCTTCCTTGCTCGTGGTCCCAAGTAGGAAAGTCGCCAAACGCGCCGTGATTCGCTTTGTCAAACGCAGAGAAGTGCGTATCAAACTCCGTTATGCTAAACGCATTGAAATCTCCTGTCACGATTCCATACTGGTACGTTTCGAGCAGTGCGGCGATCTCATCCATGTCCTGCTGTCTTACACCATCGGACGAGGCTTCGATGGACAGATGAACCACGACGAAGTTGATCGTTTTTCCGCAAATTGTGGCTTTGAACGTCACGAATGCCCGATTCGACCCGCTACGGAATGCGTGCACCTGCACCGCCTGGAGCGGATATTTGCTCAGGAGCATGACCTCTTTGGTGGATGCGGGGTGTGTGGTGTTGGTGTCATGCCACTCATACGGGTACTTGAATTTCAGAATTTTATTGTAGGCGTTCACCGTCTTGTCCTCGTCAAAGTGCTCAACGGCTTCTTCCAGTAACAGAAAGTCCGGGTCGTATGCTCCGAGGAACCGATGCCATTCTACAGCTTTCTGCGCTACATCCTCTGCTGGTACACCTTCGCTTGTCCCGTCAGACCACATACCTACGTTGTAAGACATGACTTTCAGTGTGAACGGCAGACCGAGGTTCTCTCGCACGCCTCCGATTCCGTGTGATTCGTAGCTGACACGGAGCTGCAAAATAAAGTTATTGTTTCCGCTGAAAATGACATATTTTGCTGCTTCAGGTATCGACACTGTTTCGCTGTCACCTTTGTGGATCGTAAACGCAGATATGAAGTTTTTGTTTTCATCGTAGAAGCAGTTGTATTTGTCGTTATACGTGCTCGAACCGGTGTCAAACCGAAGCGTAGTTGCGTCCTCCGGTATCTCGAGGTAGTCGGATCGTTTCCAACCTGCATACTGCGTGATCGTGCCGTTGAGTTCCACGTATTCTCCGTCGATCAGACCGAATGTGATGTATGGTCTGTTCCTCGTCAATGATCGACTGAAGCCGCGCGAACAACGGCTCTGCCGCATCAGCATAGTACGGCTCAACCGTTGCAGATTTCTCGTAGCTGTCGATTGTCACGGATGTTTCGCCGAGGATGTTGTTTTTCTTCTCAACATTGGCGGACATCTCCGTGTTGAATTCTTCAAGGTCTTTGCCAAGGCGTACATACTCCGCTGCCGCACCGACTACGGCTGCATCGATAAAGTGCGCCATCATTTTACGCTTGATCTTACTCATTGTATCCTCCGTTTCTCCACTGCTCACGCAGGGATCGTATATTCCGCCCGTACCTGCATCTGATAGATCCATCCATCTGTCAGCGTTTCAGATGGTGCCTCCAGAAGCATTCCGTTTTCGCAGATGATCTTGTCGAGCGTTCCTGTTTTTCTGCCATAGCTGACCGGCTGCTCCTGAGCCGAAGATTCGAGATACGCCTGCAAATCAAGCAGCAGCCCCGAATCATTCAGGCGGTCATAGTCAGACATGGACTGCAATTTGCAGTACAGCACAAAGCTGTGTGCGCGGTGTTCATTCCCGATGCAATCCTCCCGTACCAGGCTGTCACCGTTTGGAGCAATGCCGAAATCGTCCTCATTCTCCACATAGTTGACGCGAACAGTACCAATCTGCGGATATTCATTCAAAATGCTCTGCATCGTTTCGATAATGTTCATTTCACACCTCTGTCAATCAGTCTTTGCGCTGCTGCGAGAATCTCTTTGCCTTTCTCCGCCTTCATGCGGTGAAACCATCGCTTTCCCGCTTTCGGATGCCTTGACTTGCTGTATACAAGTTCTCGGCTTGTACGGTATTTCTTGCGCGGTGACTTCCACCCGATGATCTCGCCGCTTTCATCATACTGTGGAAAGTTCGGACCGTAGACGACACCCTCATACTGATAATGCGCATACGGCGTGTTCTGAACGATCTCACCCGAACCGATGACCGTGCCTGTCCTTGCAGACTGCGTCAGAATCATGTTTCGCGCAGGCGTATATGGTTTCATGGCACGAATGCAGGCATTATCCACATACTTCTGCACAGCACCACCTTTTGTGATGCCATGCCGCTGTGCGATTTTCTTCGCATCCAGTTTCATTTGAGTGTCACCTCGATATGTGGCAGACCACCGAACATTCGGTTATCTACCGCCATGACTGTGCGAACTTTGTATGCCGTGATGAACGCTTTGAGCGATGCGGACACGGTTGCAGGTGTGGTGTTTGTAAAAGTGAACGGGCAATTGCCTTTTACCATCATATCTTTGGCCGGATTCTGCGGCGGATTGGTGTCGTCATAGAGAAACACAGTCACCGAGGTCTGATGCTGGTTTCCAAGCTTGCGAACGGCTGCTCCCTCGTTCTCATCCCAGTAGCAGGTTTCAAAATAGAATCGGTCATAGCCGCCGCTTGCAGCGTTCCAGCGGTAGAGCGTGCAGTCTGCATTGGTCAGCATTCATTCCACCCCCAGATAGAGATAGCCTGTATTACCGAGCCACTTCTGCA
>JAZRXM010000011.1:0-32548 GCA_045600205.1 Oscillospiraceae bacterium
TCAAAGACTATGAGGTAGATAGGCACAAGGTGGAAGTATGGTGACATATGTAGCCAGCGTGTACTAATCGGTCGAGGGCTTTTCCAAGAGTGAAGATCCAAAGCGATCATGAGTTGCAAAATGCTTGCTAGTCTGTTTTCAAGGTATCTGAAATTAACCCCTTGACAAATCGAACGATTTGTGCTATACTAGTATAGCGGTTGAGAAATGCACCATTAGCTCAGATGGTAGAGCAACTGACTCTTAATCAGTGGGTCCTGGGTTCGAGTCCCCGATGGTGCATCCATATGGCCCGTTGGTCAAGAGGCTAAGACGACGCCCTCTCACGGCGTAATCATGGGTTCGATTCCCGTACGGGTCATCAAAATTGATTTCATAAGGCTTTGCCTTTGAAATATATTGCTTAGTCGGTGTTAATTGCAGTGAGGTCCCACCCGTTCCCATTCCGAACACGGAAGTTAAGCTCACTAACGTCGAAAATACTTGGATGGAGACGTCCCGGGAAGATAGAAAAATGCCGACACGCATATTCCTCCATAGCTCAGTCGGTAGAGCACCTGACTGTTAATCAGGGTGTCACTGGTTCAAGTCCAGTTGGGGGAGCCAAAATAAGCCACGATTCGAAAGAGTCGTGGCTTTTTGTTTATCATGGCATCCAATTGCGTAGGCGTGCGACGAATTTCGTCGGTTCGGGTCTAATATTGTCGCATGAATTGACATTTCAGCACCGTTTGTGCTAGAATACAATCGAGGCGTGAACAGGCGGAGTTGGAGGGATTTTTCTGCATTAGGGATAGCGCGTAATTTTAAAAACGGGATTCAAAAACAGCAATTTGATGATTATTTTTCGTGCGACGAAACAATCGGTTTCGGAACAAAAGCTACATGCCAATTCCCCGCGCAGTTTCGATGCTTTGGCGGCATCCTCGTATTGAATTTCCTACCTGTTCACACAAGCTGCTGTGGGTGCTTTTTATGAGTACAAATCAGCCGTCCGAGTTACAATCGGGCGGCTTTTTGCGGATTGAAAACTTATGCATGGAACGTGAGAACTCGCAGAAATGCATCTACTTCACGCATGGTATTGAACATAGAAGGCGCAAATCGCACGGTACCTTCTCGGGTTGTACCAAGCGATGCGTGTGCAAGAGGCGCACAGTGCAGTCCCGCACGGACGCAGAACCCTGCATTTGCAAGCCGTGCTGCGGTATCAGACGGCGTTTCTCCATCTAATGTGAATGAAACAAGCGGCGCATATTCCGCTTTCGTATTACGATAGATCGTTGCACGACCGTAATTTTGCAATCCTTCCATCAGGTGCTTACATAGGTTCGCTTCATGCGCCGCGATTTGTTGGGGAGTTTTCTCCTTGATGAATTGAATTCCAGCATCCAGAGAGGCGATTGCGGGCACGGATATCGTACCGGCTTCTAAGGCATCGGGAAGAAAATCAGGCATTTCAGGTGACAGGGACAGGGAACCTGTGCCGCCTTGCATGAGCGGAGAAAGTCGTACAGTGCCGTCAGTGACCATCAGACCGCTTCCCATGATGCCGTATAATCCTTTGTGTCCCGCCGTACACAGGACGGAAATGCCATCCGAAAGGGAAATCGGCAAAATCCCGCAGCCCTGTGCGCCGTCTGCAATGAACATAATGCCATACTCCCGACAAAGCGCACCGATTGCCCGCCAAGGCAAAATCTGACCGCTGACGTTACTTACTAAGGTACAGACGATTGCTTTTGTGCGCGGCTGAATCAAGCGTCGAAACGCAGCAACGGTTTCGGCAGAGTGCGGAGATACTTCCGCAATGCTGTACGTAATACGGTTTTCCTTTGCCATGGTGGCTAGCGGACGCAGGACACTGTTATGCTCAAGATTGCTGATGATGACATGGTCGCCTGTTCGCAGCACTCCCCACAACGCCAGATTCAGTGCGTGCGTACAATTGGACGTAAAGACAACATTTTCAGGCTGCGCATCCAAGAATGCCGCAGCGGTTTCCCTCGCGTGGTAGACGAGTTCTCCGGCTGCTTGTGCCAAAGGATGACCGCCTCTACCGGGATTTCCGCCAACTTTCGCAATCGCCTCTTTGACTGCTTCTCTGACTGCCATTGGTTTCGGAAAGGTTGTGGCTGCATTATCAAAATAGGTCGGCGCGTGAACAAAATCGGATGTTCGTTTCCTGTACATTGCGCCGTTCCTCCTTTCTGTGCGGAATATGGGCTTCAAGCGTCCATGTGAAATGGAATCTGATGCGTGCGCAGCAAAGACGCAAGATACTCAGGGGACGCAGATGCGTGAAATTTTGCAGCGCATCCTTGGGGAGTGGTCGCTCGCTGTACCCGAAAGGGGATTTGCTGCCGTGTCAGCAGACGGCGTGTTTTTTCGGCATAGGTTTCCGATGCGATTCGGAATGTGGTTTCCATTTTGTGCTGCCTCCTTTTGATTTGACGGGCTGATGTATTCTATGCGCACTCGACAGAATCTGACACAGAGGTTTTTCAGCGGGGCACTTGCTTTTTTCAGCAGACTGTGCTATAATAAAGTCAGCGTTTTTGAAATTCATCAGAAAGGAATGAGTATTTGTTATGTATGACGACCCCAAAGAAATTGAAGCGATTGCGTACCGTTGTCCTGAATGCGGTGAAGAACTGAAATACAACGCAGCAACGAAGAATTTTACTTGTGATTACTGCAAAACCGCTTTCTCGAGCGAAGAAATGGCAGAAGTCGCAAAAAAAACCGAAGCACATCAACACACCAAACCCACTGAAGGTCAACAAGCACCCGAGCAAAACACCTTTGATTCTGATTTTGAAAACGTCACAAATGTCTATTCGTGCAGCAATTGCGGCGCGGAGATCATGGCAGACGGCAATACGGCAGCTACATTCTGCTATTACTGCCACAGCCCTGTGATTTTGAATGGTCGTGTGACGGGCAAATACCGCCCGCATTCGATTCTGCCGTTCCAGATCGCAGGCCCGCAGGCAAAGGATATTTTTAAGAAATGGTGCAAGAAAAAATGGTTTCTGCCCTCTGATTTCAACTACGAGAACCAGGAGGGCAAAATGGTTGGTCTGTACGTACCGTTCTGGGTCACCGACTGCAAACTGGGTGTTAAAATGGATGCACTCTGCAAGACTACTTCTTCCAGAGTATCGGGCAATTACCGTATCACCGAAACCGACGAATATGCGTGTGCCAGAGAAGCAAATGTCAGAGTGAACGGTATCCCCGCAGACGGCGCAAGCAATATCGAGGATGAACTGATGGAGGCGTGCGAACCGTTTGATTATAACAAGGTCGTGCCGTTTGCCATGCAGTATATGAGCGGATTTCAGGCGGAGAAATACGATGTGGATGAGGAGGGCGTTTACCCCCGCATTGAAAAACGTGCGAAAGCGGCGGCAGAATCTCTGGTGCGCAACTCCATGATAGGCTATGATTCCGTTTCCGTGACGCATACAGACATCAACATTTTCAACGTGGATTGGAAGTATATGCTCCTGCCTGTGTGGTTTTTGAGCTATGAATATCAGGGGAAAGTCTACGAATTTGCCATTAATGGACAAAGCGGCAAATTTGTCGGAACCCCGCCGCTTTCCCGCAAAAAGCAGTTTTTGTTCTCGCTGGGAGCATGGCTGCTGACGGCGGCACTTGTGGTTGCTTTGGGGGTGCTTACGAATTGAAACTGCGTTCTGTTATGAAAACACTCTGTCTGTCTGTGGTGACCGCTGCATCAGTTGTGGCAATGGCAATGCCTGCTGCTGCGGTGCGGCAATATTCCAGTGCCATGAAAAACTGCAAGGTCTATGACAAAGGTGAAATGCTGACTGATGAGGAAGAATCAAAGATCAACACGCTTTTGCAAAATACCAGTGATGCAGTCGATATGTACGTGGCAATGGCGGTTTATGGTGAAGATTCAGGTCTTTCCAATGACTATCAGTGTACTGTTGCGGCAGATGACCTTTACGACGAATTGTTCAATCTGGAGCCGGATCTTGAGTCGGATGGTCTGATCTTGCAGATCGACTACGCCACCAGAGCCATCACGATCTCTACCTGTGGCATGGGCGAGTTGTATTATTTTAATGGCGTGGAAAATGACCGCTGCGCCGTGATGCGTGAGAATCTGATGACCACGGCAAGAAATCAGGACTTTGTGGGTATGGCAACGCAGTTCTGCAATGATGTCGTGAAGTATTACAAGGAGGGCATTCCGAACAATGCTTTCACTTATAATTCCGATGACGGATTGTATCGTTACCAGAAACATGGTGAGATCGTCGAGTCGGAATCACTGCCCAAAACATTTGGCATCAACTGGGGACAATTGATCGGAACAGGTTTGATTATCGGATTTATCGTTGCGATGATTTGTTTTATTGTGGTGCAAGTGAAATACCGCAACAAAAAGGCTTTGACGCCTACCGCATATACCAGTGGGAAAGACGCGGATTATAGCGTGAAGGATGACCTGTACCTTCGCACGCGTACCACACGCACGCTGATCAACGATAGCAGCAGAGGCGGCGGTGGCGGATTCAGCGGTGGTTCTTCGCACTCATCGGGCGGAGGCTTCTCGCACGGCGGCGGCACATCCCATTTCTGAAATTCAAAATCCCATAGCCAGAGCGGCTGTGGGATTTTTTTGTGTGATCGAGGGAAACTACTGGACATTTGCATGGCTCTGTGATATAATAAATATATATGTCTGCATGATGCAGAGCGAACCTTTTGGATAGGAGCCGTTTTCCATGAAACTGGGCGAATTTTTCCGCAGTGTACGTTTTCGTGTGCTGCTTTGTGTGCTTGCCCTTCTGACGGGCATCATGCTTTATTCCCTGAAAGTCGGCAGCCGCACCGACCTCCTGACGCGGTCGATGCAAACCATTTCCGCGCCTGTGCGGAAATTTTCTGCGGCGATTTCGGGGGATGTCAACCAAAAGCTGGATACATACTACGAAGCGAAAGCATACCGTGATGAAAATGCGGAGCTGCGTGCGCGGATCGCAGAGCTCAATGAACGCCTGATCGGCTATGATGATGCGATGCGTGAACTGGATGCCCTGCGCGATCAACTGCAAATCAAGGAGAAAACCAACGGATTTGTACTGAGCGAGCCGTGCATCAACCTGATGCCGTTGACCAACGATCTGAGCGGCGGCTTTTTGATCGACTATGGTACTGCGGACGGCATTACCGAGCATTGTCCTGTGATCTGTTCGCAAGGTCTGATTGGCGTTGTGACGCAGGTGAGCGAGCATTTTTCCACCGTAACCACTATTTTGTCGCCTGACCTTTCCGTTGGTGCGGTCGTGCTGGAAACAGGCGACAGCGGCATTGTAGAGGGCACCCTGAAATGCGCCGCTGAAGATAAAACCAAAATGATCTATCTGGATGAGGACAGCACCGTGCATTCGGGCGACCTTGTCATTACCGCAGGCACAACGGGTCTGTTTCCTTACGGTCTGGCAATCGGAAATGTGGTGGAAACAGGTATGGAGGATACAGGTCTGACTGCCTATGCGACACTGAAGCCCGCAGTTGACTTCGAAAACCTTGAAAACGTGACGGTCTTGCTTGATTTTGAGGGAAAGGGCGTGTCTTTCCATGAAGATTAAGCGCAAGAGCCGCACTTCGGCGGAAAAGAAAAAGCGTCGGATGAACCTTGGACGGCAAGTGCTGAGTATTTTATTGCTGCTGCTGTGCGGGATTCCGATGCTGGGCGGCGGTGTACAGGCTTTGGGCGTGATACCCGCGGCAATCTGCATCAGTATGAACGAAGATGTGTATTTTTCTATGTTTGCAGGCGTGCTTTCGGGATTGATGATCGACTTGGCTTGCGGCGGTATCCTGTGCGCCAATGCGATGTTTCTGGTCTGCTTCTGTACCTTTGTTTCGCTCCTGTTTGCGAGCCTTCTGCGGCATACGTTTCTCAATTATCTGCTGGTGTTGATTGCAGGCACATTCGGGCGTGCAGGCATTGGCTATCTGTTGACGCAGGTGCTGTTTCAGCATGAGGGCAGAGAAATCTACTGGCAGCAGATACAGATTCCCTCATGTTTGCTGACGCTGCTGGCTGGCGTGGTGGTATATTGGCTGTTTTTGCCGCTCAACCGTCTGCTGACCAGACAGGTCAAATCCATGGATGCGGCTGCGATTTACCGCGAAAATTGATCACAAAGAAACCCGCCCAGATTTTTCTGAGCGGGTTGTTTTATGGCTGCATGGTGGCAATCATCATTTCGATCGTGGAGAGATTTTGCTCGACATTTCCTGTAAACAGCAGGTTATAGACCAGTTCGTTGCGTTGGAGCAAAACCACAATACAGTGCGGATTACCGTCTGTTCGCCTGTTGATATAGTGGACAGTCAGGCGTGGGGAATATCTCACAAAATCGTGCTTGAATGAGAGGATCTCCGCAACCGCGGATTTTTCGAGAAATGCATCTGAAAAAATAGCTTCTGTCATCTGTTGCAGCTGCCCGTGAAAGGGCGTGCGGGTCACCGTGAGGATCAGTCCGCATTTTCTGCCAAACAGCGTCAGTTGCTCTGAGGTGCTGCGTAAAATGGAAAAATCCACCGGCAGACAGATTTTTACCGCGCCGTTCATCAGCACCGCTTCCTGCGGCAGATAGGCAATGGCAGAAATCTGCTGTGCCTGCTTATTTTTTTTACGGAAGAAGTTCCGAAGCCGCTCAAAGAGCGAGCCTTCCGAATGTTGAGGCATCTCCCTGCCTCCTTTCCGTACTCAGGAAATTGCCGTAACGATGTAGCCGTCCACGTTGTTGCCTGAAATTTCGTAATTTCCGCTCAGCGGGACGGGAACCTGTGTATCGCCCGTCATGCTGGCGGGAACGTAGTAAATGCTGTAATTCTGGTCGCTCATCGTATAAGAGAGCGTGCCTTTTCCGTAGGCGTACTTTTCCTTGAGCAGATCAAGGTATTCCTCCAGACAGAGGTCATTTTCGGTCATATATGCAGCGTGCGGCTTGCCGACATAGCGGATGCAGATATCGTTGCCGTTGACGCCGGTTGCGTCCTCCTTGCCCTTGGGGTAGCGGAGCACGAAGCCGTATTTGTGCATATTCTGGTAGATCCACTGATAGGAGCCTGTGTTCGAGATGAAGCCGTAGCCGCCGTCGTTTTTCTTCAGGTGAAGCTGAATGTCCAGACCGCTGGCGGATTCGGGTTTGCTGTTGGCGTCATCCGATTTGAGGTAGCCGTAATTAAACATGATCTCGCGGTTTCCGACTGCTTCATCGAAAGCGGTCATCATTTTGTTGAACGCTTCGAAGGCAACCTTGGAAATCTGGATTCTGCCGGGGTAGGATACATGATATGTTTTGGTGTAGCCTTCCGTCCGTGCAACCAGTACGAGATTGAGGTCTTTTTCGGTCAGGTGGCTGGGATTATCCTTGTCCACAAGAACGAGGTTGCCGGCGTAGACATCCGCGGCAGGCTGTGCGATTTCGGTGTAATCCGAAGCGGGTTCATCCGCGGCAGTCGTTGTGGTAGTGAATGGCGATGACGGATCTCCGCCGATGACATAGGGGTCATTGTTTTGAGCACTGTTTGGTGCTGTGGTGACCGCGAGATTTGAGAGGGGGCTGCGGGAACTTTCTTCCTGATCGGCTCCGCCCTCACTGCACGAGCTGATCGCCCATGCGAGCAGAAGAATGAAAACCAGCACGACAACCGCTGCACCGATGACGCGGTCCCAGCGAATTCTGCGGCGATGTCCGGACATAAAATATTCCTCCAATTGTTTTTTTCTACACAGTTTTACACACAGTATTTTTTCTCTGTATTATTATACTACCATACTTCACAGAAAATTGCAAGTCCTTTTTGAAAAAAAGCACAGTCCCGAACATGATGCTCAGGACTGTGCTTCGTTTTTACGTGCTTTTTGGATTACTGCGGCTGCTCTGCGGGTGCAACGGTACCGAGGTCCATGCCCATCTGAGCTGCGAGCTCCTCAACGGTAGGCTCTGCGGCAGCGGACATACCCATTTCAGCCATCAGACGCTCCAGTTCGGAGTCAACCTTGGCATTGCGCTCCAGCTCCTCGAAAGAAGCGACTTCCTCGGGCTTGCTGGAACCTGCGATCTCGCAGAATGCAGCAGCTTCTGCCTCTTTGCGCTCGATTTTCTCCTCCATTTTGGAGAGCTTGTCGAAGCCGCAGTTGGTATCGATGCCGCCGAGGGATTTTGCGAGTTCCTTGGTGGTATCTGCCATCTGGGAGCGGGCAATCAGCATAGCTTCCTTGCTCTTTGCTTCCTGCAGCTTGGATTTCAGAACTTCAATCTGGGAGCGGATTGCTTCCGTCTGATTGGAGATGGTTTCGTACATTTCGCGGTAGTTGGCGACATCCTCGTCAGCCTTGACCTTATTGGCAAGAGCCTTCTTTGCGAGTTCCGCATCGCCCGACTTCAAAGCAGCTTTTGCGCGGCTTTCCCAGCTTGCGGAAACGGCACTGGCATTGCGGTACTGCTTCTCGACCATACGCTCACTTGCGACAGCCTTGCCGAGTGCGGTGGTGGATTTGGTCAGCTCTTTCTGCATATCTACAATAATCTGCTTTACGAGCTTTTCGGGGTCCTCTGCTTTATCAAGCATATCGTTGATGTTTGCCTTGAGAATATCACTGAGTCTGGAAAAAATGCCCATGGTAGACCTCCTGAAAATCAATCGTTTTTCATCGTATAGAATAGTACGGTGCAAGCTTCAAGTTTTTGCGCCGTTTCGTGTATTCATTATAGCAAAAAAATGCCTCGTTGTCAAGGATTTTTTTGACGCTTTTTTATTTTTGGCACATTTGACGCTGAAAGCGGCGAAAAGGAATGGAGAACTGCACAGTTACGTGTATTTTAATTTTACCGCGGCATCCTTTGCCGGACAAATCAAGCCCGCTCCGAATGATACGAAGCGGGCTTGGTGGTGGTGGTTCAGTCATCAAATTTCGTGATGTCCATGTCGAGCGGGGCGTCGATGTCCTCTCCGACATATTTTCCGTTTTTCTTGCGCTGCTTCACGCATTCCGTCAGCAGATATTCGATCTGCCCGTTGACAGAGCGGAAGTCGTCCTCTGCCCATGCGGCGATGGCATCGTACAGCTTCGGATTCAGGCGCAGCGGAACCTGTTTTTTTTCAGCCATGCGATCAGTAGAGCGAGCCTGAGTTTACAACCGGCTGTGCATCGTGGTTGCCGCAGAGTACCACCAGCAGATTGGAAACCATAGCAGCCTTGCGCTCCTCGTCCAGTTCAACGGTATTGTTTTCAGAAAGGCGTTCCAGAGCCATTTCGACCATGCCGACTGCGCCGTCCACGATCATCTTGCGGGCGTCAATGACGGCGGATGCCTGCTGACGCTGGAGCATGACGGCAGCGATTTCGGGAGCGTATGCGAGGTAAGTGATGCGTGCTTCGAGGATCTCAATGCCGGCGTTTTCGACTTTCTGCTGAATTTCATCGCGGATACGTGCTGCAACGATCTCACTGGAGCCGCGCAGACTGCCCTCATCTGCTATGCCGTCGCCTGTGGTATCCACATTGGGTGCCACATCGTAAGGATAAAGGCGGACAATGTTTCTCAGCGCGGTATCGCATTGCAGGGAGAGATACTCCTTGAAGTTATCCACATCGAAAACAGCCTTTGCGGTATCCTTGACGCGCCACATGACTGCGATACCGATTTCAATCGGGTTACCAAGGCAGTCGTTGATTTTCTGGCGGTTGTTGTTCAGCGTCATGATCTTGAGGGAGATTTTCTTCGAGGGCATCGTAAGATTGGCTGCCTGTGTGCCGTTTCCGCTAACGGTCATGGTGATGCCGCTTTCCGAGCCGACATCGCCCGACTGACGAAGTTTTGTGCCTGCTGCGGGGTTGACCGCGGTGCAGAACGGATTGACGAAGTAGAAACCGTCGCCTTTGAGTGTGCCGACATATTTGCCGAACAGGGTCAGGACGAGGGCTTCCTGCGGTTTGAGTACTTTGAGTCCGAGGAAGGGAATCCAGCCAACGAGTGCCCAGAAGCCGCCAAGTACAATATTGAGAATGCCGAAAGGAGTGGCTTCTTTCGCAACGGAGTCGATGCCGAGGAAAAGCAGTACGTATGCGACGATGTAGAGGATCAGGAAGAAGAACAGCATCGGCATACCGTTTTTGTGCTTGCCAAGGATGATTTCTTGGGTGGAGTGAGATTGTGATTGATTTTGATTCATAATTGTTTCCTTTCTGCTATGCTTTGCATAGCCTTTTGATATCATTATAATATCACAATATTTCGGATTTGTCAAGAGGGTTTCAAAAAATTTTTTTATCACAAAAAAGGCAGCCTGTTTTCGCAGGTTGCCCCAGTTTGTCGATAAAGTTGTATCTGCGATGAATTGATGAATGCTTTACGATTCTGCCGTAGTGTTCAGAATGGATAGCCCTTCGGATTTCGCAAGGGTATCCGCACTGCAAAGCAGCAGAATTTGTGTGTTGCCGTCATCAACAACAGTTGGAATATCAGCAGGTTCTGCGGTTTTGATGTTCACGATGGTCATGCTGCGGAAATGTGCGGTCAGAAACGGCACGAAGTTGCTGCCGTATTCATCGCAGAGGACAACGATGCGCTTTTTGTTGTGGACTTCGGTTTCCGCCTGGATGACGGGTTCTGTTTCGGGGAGAAATACTGCAAACGGTTCAGTCTGGTCCGGCTGATAGAATGAGGTGTAGCTTTTGCCGCTTTTCACACCGAGTATAGAGGTGATTTTTGGTGCGTCTGCGCAGGTGAACAGTTCCATGGTATCGGTGTCTGCGGCATTGCAGCCTGAAATGTCATAGAGGTCACCGCGGAAATCGGTTGTCGGATTGGTAATCACGAAGCGGTCGCGTCCGAGATTACTGAGCCCCAGCTTGCGAATCGCCGCTTTGTAGGCATAAAATGCGCCGTCAGTAGTCCACCGGCGGTCTGTGCGGCAGTAGAGATAGGAATCCCGCGCACCGTATAGTGAACTGTTGACATCGACCCAGGCGATTGCGGGGTCAAGCTGTTCCATAGCTTTGTTCATCATGGTCAGTTCGCTTGCCTGCGGTGCGCCGACAGGTAACGTATCTGCGTAAATTCCTGCGGCAGTCGGTGCGACCAGCCAGTAAAGCGGCGCGGTGCTGCGCTGCGCATAGGCATTGACGGCGGCAACATTTTCGTTGACGATATGATTGGCATAGGATTCGTGCTGCAAAATCAGGCGGTCATCGGTAATGAAAACGCCGTTGACGCAATCCTGACCGAGTGCGAGGGAAAGCGATTGCTGTGCGTGTAAAAACGGTTGATGCAGCGCGGGCGTTTTGCTTGGCTGTTTGGCAAAGCCGCCGCTGATGAGTGTCCCGAGGGAAAAAATACCGACAGCAGACAGGACGACGGCTGAGGAAATGACTGCGGTCATACGTTTCATATGCGCTGCTCCTTTCTGTCAAATTCTCGTATCTGTGTAATAATCAGTGCTGACGAAGTCCTTTGGTGTCAGTCAGGTCCAGCAGCAGGAATTCTGCCGCGGAGATATCCTGTGTAAATCCGATTTTTGCCGCAAATGCAGCAGCTTCCTCGGAATGGGTCTGCGTTCCGCGCAGAAAATACGCGCCCATTTCCATGACTGCCCCTGCAACCAGTCCGAGGAGCATTCTGCCTACGCCCTGACGGCGGTACTGCGGCAGGACAAACAAATCTGCAAGCAGACCGCTGGTGGGTGAAAGTGTGGAAAGCGTGCTGTCAAGTGCTGCAATGCCTATGACCTGTCCATCCAGCCAGGCTGCAAACAGCAGATTGTCGTTGTCGGCGGTCAGACAGTCAGGTGAGGGGAGCAGCTTCGTGATTTCCTGCGAATCCCACGCAGTTTCGCGGATCTGGTCTGCGGATAATTTCGAAAAGGTGAGCATAGACGCCTCCTGAATAAAGTAAATCTGTTGTTATTGTAACATAAAAACCAAGGGATGTAAAGGGGCAAGAACGGATTGTCAATCTTTTGTTACTTTTCGCTTGCGATTTGAGTCAGGATGGGGTATAATAGAATAGAAACAGTCTGATATTGCAGAAATGAGGTGCGATATGGCACAAAAGCCTTATTCGATACATATATATGACACACTCGGCTCTACGAATGACACGTTACAGGAAATGGCTCTGGCTGGTGCGGCAGAGGGTACTGCGGTGCTGGCAAAACATCAGACCGCCGGTAGGGGACGTATGGGCAGAAGTTTCTATTCGCCCGCAGATACGGGACTTTACCTGAGTATTCTGTTGCGCCCTGATCTGCCGCCCGAATCTGCCCTTTCTCTGACGCCTATGGCAGCGGTTTCGGCAGCAGAGGCAATTGCAGAGGTCACGGGCATTCAGACACAGATCAAGTGGGTCAATGATTTGCTGCTGGGAAAGAAAAAAGTCTGCGGGATTCTGGCACAGTCACAACTGACTGAGGACGGCAGCCGACTGGCGCACGCGGTCATTGGCATCGGCATCAATTTGCAGCCGCCCCGAGAAGGATTTCCGCCTGAACTCGCAGAGATCGCGGGGGCACTGTATGAACGTGCAGAGGATGTTCCGCCACAGCTTTGCGAAAATCTGGGAGAAGCGGTTTGCAAACATATCATGGCAGATTACGCACATTTGCAGGAGAAACGGTATCTCAAACCGTATCGGGAACGGCTGTGCGTGCTTGGAAAGCCAATCCTTGTCGCAGAAAATGATATCGTGCGCGAGGCCGTTGCGCTGGATGTGGATGATGATTTACGCCTGCTGGTACGCTACGCGGACGGCGCGGAGATTTGGCGCAGTACGGGTGAAATCCGAATCCGCCCCCAATTCTGACTGATTGATTTTGAAAATCGCAAAAAAAAGACTTGCCTTTTGCGCGGAAGTGGTGTATAATATTATTTGTATGTAAAATTTTGACTGGGAGGTCGTTTCATGTTTCCATTTCCGATTGTGGCAGCGGAGAAAATCCTGAAAGGAACGGAGAAATTGTCAGGCGTACAAATCGCGTCCATGACGATCATCGGTTTGGCAGTTGTATTTTCAGCCCTGCTGATTCTGGTTGTGTTCCTTTACATTTCGGGCAGTTTCTTCAAAAAGGCAAAGTTCGCTGATCAGAAGCCCGCGCCTGCACCGCAAAAATCCGCACCTGCGCCCCAGAAAAAGGGAGCTGCACCCGCAGCGGCATCCAATACCGATGAGGATGAAGTGGTCGCGGTGATCTCAGCGGTCGTTGCGGCAATGAGCGCAGCGGACGGCAAACAGTATCGGGTACGCAGTGTACAGCCCGTCAACCGCGGCGGCAACGGACGCTCCGCTTGGGCACAGGCAGGTATCGTCGATACGACCAGACCTTTTTGAACGACAACAGACTTAGAAAGTGAGGGCTCACCAAAATGGGCGAGGTTCTTGATTTTATCTCAAATACAGTCAGCGGTCTTTGGAGCGACAGCGGTATCAACGCGTTGTTTGCTGACGGTGGCTGGAAAAACCTGATTATGATTCTGGTTTCCTTTGTATTCATGTATCTGGCAATTGCAAAGGAATTTGAACCGCTCTTGCTGCTGCCGATCTCATTCGGTATGCTGCTGACCAACCTGCCGATGGCAGAAATGTATCATCCGGAACTCTGGGTGCTGATTGACGGTCATGTGGACTACGGTACGGTGCTCAGGGACGGCGGTTTGCTTGATATTCTGTATCTGGGCGTCAAATTGCAGCTGTATCCGCCGCTGATCTTCCTCGGCATCGGCTGTATGACTGACTTTTCCCCGCTGATCGCAAACCCCAAGAGCTTCCTGCTGGGTGCAGCTGCACAGGGCGGTATTTTCTTCACCTTTGTTGCAGCAGGTCTGCTCGGCTTTACCGCTGCGGAAGCAGGTTCCATCGCCATTATCGGCGGTGCGGACGGTCCGACCGCAATTTATGTATCCACCAGATTGCTGACAGGTGGCGGTGCGATCACCACGGGTAACATTGCGCTTGCAGCTTATACATATATGGCACTTGTTCCGATTATTCAGCCGCCGATCATGCGCCTGCTGACGACCAAAGAAGAACGTGCCATCAAAATGGAACAGCTCCGTACCGTTTCCAAAACCGAGAAGATCATCTTCCCGATTGCCGTTACCATTATTGTTTCGCTGCTCGTACCGTCTGCGGCTCCGCTGGTCGGTATGCTGATGTTCGGTAACTTGCTGAAGGAATCGGGTGTTGCAGCTCGACTGATCGATACCGCACAGAACTCCCTGATGAACATCATCACGATTTTCCTTGGCATTTCCGTTGGTGCGACTACCAAGGCTGACCAGATCATCAACCTGAAATTCGGCGGCGTTATGCTGCTGGGTGTCGTTGCATTCTCCCTCGGTACTGCTTGTGGCTTGCTGTTCGGCAAGCTCATGTGCTGGGCAACCAAGGGCAAGGTCAACCCGCTGATCGGTTCGGCAGGTGTTTCCGCTGTTCCGATGGCTGCACGTATTTCCCAGAAGGTTGGCGCGGAAACCGATCCGACCAACTTCCTGCTGATGCATGCAATGGGTCCGAATGTCGCAGGCGTTATCGGTTCTGCCGTGGCTGCGGGCGTTCTGCTCTCTGTCATCGGCTGATTCAGACCGAAAAAATATCCCCAGTTTACTTACAGATACGGGGCGAATCGACGACCTCGGTTCGCTCCGTTTTGCACATTATAAATGCGGAGGTTCAACAGCATGAAAGAGTATCCGATTGTTGACAGCGTTGATGCACTGAAGAAAAGACTTGCACAGGTACGTGCCGCGCAGGCAGAATATGCAACCTTTTCACAGGAAAAGGTCGATGCGATTTTCCGTGCCGCTGCACTGGCAGCCAACCGTGCACGTATCCCGCTGGCAAAAATGGCGGTGGAAGAAACCGGCATGGGCGTCGTGGAAGACAAGGTCATCAAAAATCATTTTGCATCAGAGTATATTTACAATGCCTATAAAGACACCAAAACCTGCGGCATCATTTCACGCGATGAATCGTTTGGTACGATGCAGGTCGCTGAGCCGCTTGGCGTGATCGCTGCGGTCATCCCGACCACAAACCCTACCTCCACCGCGATTTTCAAAACGCTGATCACCCTGAAAACCCGAAACGGTATTGTGATTTCTCCGCACCCGCGTGCAAAGAAATCCACAATTGAAGCGGCAAAAATCGTTGCGGAGGCGGCTTATGCAGCCGGCGCACCTGAGGGACTCATCGGTTGGATCGACACACCCTCACTGGATATGACCACGTTTATCATGAAGGAAGCGGATATCACGCTGGCAACCGGCGGTCCGGGCATGGTCAAATCTGCGTATTCCAGCGGAAAACCTGCACTCGGCGTCGGTGCGGGCAATACTCCCGCAATTATCGACGATACCGCAGATGTCGTACTTGCTGTCAACTCGATCATCCATTCCAAAACGTTTGATAATGGTATGATTTGTGCATCCGAGCAGTCTACCATTGTCCTCGATAAGGTCTACAAGGCAGTCAAGGCGGAATTTCAGGCGCGCGGCTGCTACTTCTTAGAGGGCAAGGAACTCGATAAGGTCCGCAAAAACATCATCATCAATGGTTCGGTCAACGCAAAAATCGTTGGTCAGACCGCTTACCGCATTGCAGAGATCTGCGGCGTAAAAGTACCCGAAACCACCAAGATCCTGATCGGTGAGGTGGAAAGTGTGGACATCACCGAGGAATTTGCACACGAGAAACTGTCGCCCGTCCTTGCAATGTATCACGCGAAAAACTTTGATGAGGCAGTCAGTAAGGCAGAGCGTCTAATTGCAGACGGCGGCTACGGTCACACTTCGTCGGTTTATCTGAATGTCATGACTGAGCAGGCGAAAATCAACCGCATGGCGGAAACCATGAAAACCTGCCGTATTCTTGTCAATACGCCGTCTTCGCAGGGCGGTATCGGTGACCTCTATAACTTCCAGCTGAAACCCTCTCTGACACTCGGCTGCGGCTCGTGGGGCGGCAACTCCGTTTCCGAAAACGTCGGTGTCAAGCATCTGTTGAATATCAAAACAGTCGCAGAGAGGAGAGAGAATATGCTCTGGTTCCGTACCCCGCAGAAGGTTTATATGAAGAAAGGCTGCCTGCCCGTCGCGCTCGATGAACTGGGCAGTGTCATGGGCAAAAAACGTGCATTTATCGTAACGGACAGCTTCCTGTTCAAAAACGGCTACACCAAATGCATCAACGATAAACTCGATGCGATGGGCATCGTCCACGAAACATTCTTCGATGTTGCGCCTGATCCGTCCCTTGCTTCTGCAAAGGCGGGCGCGAAGCAGATGACCGCTTTCGAGCCTGACTGCATCATTGCAGTGGGCGGCGGTTCCGCAATGGATGCAGCAAAGATCATGTGGGTGCTTTACGAGCATCCTGAGGCGGACTTCATGGATATGGCAATGCGCTTCTGCGATATCCGCAAGCGTATTTATACCTTCCCGAAAATGGGCGAAAAAGCATACTTTATCGCAGTACCGACCTCCGCAGGTACCGGTTCCGAGGTTACTCCGTTTGCCGTCATTACCGATGAGCAGACCGGTGTCAAGTATCCGCTGGCGGATTACGAACTGCTGCCGAATATGTCCATTGTCGATGCCGATTTGATGATGAACGCACCGAAGGGTCTGACCTCTGCATCGGGCATTGACGTTGCGACCCATGCGCTCGAAGCATATGCGTCCGTCATGGCGACCGATTTCACGGATGGTCTGGCAATTCGTTCACTGAAAATGGTGTTTGATTATCTGCCGCGCTGCTACGATGACGGCGCACATGATCCCGAAGCGCGTGAGAAAATGGCACACGCTGCTACTATGGCAGGCATGGCATTTGCAAACGCATTTCTGGGTGTCTGCCACTCCATGGCTCATAAGCTGGGCGCATTCCACCATATTCCGCACGGCGTTGCAAACGCACTGATGCTCGAACAGGTCATGCGCTTCAATGCAGTTGAAGTACCGACCAAAATGGGCACATTCCCGCAGTATGAGCATCCGCACACGCTGCACAGATATGCCGAGGTCGCAACGGCAATGGGTCTGAAAGGTAAGACCGATGCCGATAAGTTCGAGGCACTGATTCAGGCACTCAACGATTTGAAAGCGCATATCGGTATCCCGAATTCCATCAAGGAATGGGGTATTGATGAGGCAGATTTCCTTGCCCGTCTGGACGATATGACCGAGCAGGCATTCGATGACCAGTGCACAGGCGCGAACCCGCGTTATCCGCTGATGTCCGAAATCAAACAAATGTACCTGAACGCCTATTACGGCGACAATCAAAAAACAGTATAAAAAGGGGGCTTTATCATGTCACTGAAAGAAGATCAGATTATTGCAGTTCGACCGACAAAAACTGTCTATCGTGAGGACAATACCGTATTAAAGGTGTTCAACGACGGCTATTCCAAGGCAGCAGTCCTGAATGAGGCGCTCAATCAGGCTCGTGTCGAGGAAACAGGACTCTGCATCCCGAAGGTTTTGGAAGTATTCCTGATTGAGGACAAATGGGCAATCCGCAGCGAGTATATCGAGGGTCAGACGCTCCAGCAGCTGATGGAACGGAATCCGAAAAAACGCGCAGAGTATCTGGAGCAGTTTGTGCAGCTGCAAATGCTGGTGCATTCCAGACGCGCTCCGCTGCTGACCAAGCTGAAAGATAAGATGAACCGTAAAATTTCGGAATCCAGTTTTGATGCAACGACGCGCTATGAACTGCACACTCGTCTGGAGGGCATGAAAAAGCACGCAAAGGTATTGCACGGCGATTTCAACCCCTCGAATGTCATCATTTCGCCGGACGGTACCCCGTATATCATTGACTGGGCGCACGCAACGCAGGGCAATGCTTCTGCGGACGTTGCAAGAACCTATCTGTGGCTGATGCTTTCTGGCGATGAGCAGCTTGCAAAGGATTATTTGCAGCTGTTCTGCAAAATGTCGGATACGGCATTGCAGTATGTGCAGTCGTGGATGCCCATTGTTGCGGCATCGCAGTCGGTGAAGGGTCATCCTGAGGAGCAGGAATTTCTTGCCCGCTGGGTTAACGTGGTGGATTATTCTTAAGATGTGCCTGCGGCACATTGGGACGAAACACGCCCCCTCCTACCAACAGGTCAGGAGGGGGCGTGCCGCATCAAGTGGTTTCGTCATACTTTTTCTGCTGAAAATAAAAAAGCCGAATCCCTGCAAAGAGGGATTCGGTCTTTTTTTGTATGTGCAAATTAGTCAGCGGTGTACGGAATCAGAGCAACGTATCTTGCACGCTTGATAGCGGTGGTCAGGGCACGCTGATGATATGCGCAGGTACCGGTTACACGACGGGGCAGAATCTTGGAACGCTCAGTCATGCACTTCTTCAGACGGTTGATATCCTTGTAATCGATGGTCTGTACCTTATCGACACAGAACATGCAAACCTTTCTGCGGGGACGCTTTGCGCCGCTGCGCTGCGGTCTTTCGTGATCCATAGGCATAGTAATTTCCCTCCTTTTCAGGAAACCGTTAGAACGGAACTTCTCCGTCACTTAAAATTTCTTCGAATTCGCCGAGTTCACCGATGCTCAGGGATTCCTGCTGCTTGGGTGCTGCCTGCGGGGCGTAGCTCTGCTGCGGAGCGGGCTGACCATAGCCGCCGTTATCCGCAAACTGCTGCTGACGCGAAGCATATTCGCCATCGCCGCCCTGAGATGCACTTTTCGATTCACCGAAAGATACTCTGTCAGCAATGACATTCATGCCATAATGCTTGACGCCGTTGTTATCGGTGTAGTCATTGTTTTGCAGGCTGCCCTCAACAATAATCATTTTGCCCTTGGAGAAATAGCGGGAAACAAATTCCGCGCTCTGACGCCATGCAACGACATTGATGAAATCAGCTTGTTTTTCCTTGCTCATTGCGCGGTCAATCGCAACCGTGAAACGACAGCAAGGAATGCCGGAGGTCGTCTGCCGAAACTCAGGGTCACGCGTTAAACGACCCATAAGGATAACTTTGTTAATCATAGGAAACAACCTCCCATAAATTTTGATTTTGGATTCTGATTACTCAACAACAGTAATCATGGAGCGGAGAACGCCATCTGTGATCTGCAGAATACGTCTGAGTTCAGCAGGGAACTCGGGAGCAGATGTAAACGATGCAACAATGTAGTAAGCATCGGTTTCATCGTTGATCGGGTATGCAAGCTTACGCTTACCCCATTCATCAACTTCGCCCAGCTCTGCGTTCTTCTCGATCAGGGACTTGAACTTTTCCCAAGTAGCCTGAACAGCTTCCTCGCCCTGAGCAACACTCAGAACGATCATCAGCTCGTACTTAGAAGACAACTTTGCCATTTGATACACCTCCTTTTGGATTTAAAGTCCGTCCGTTGCTTCGGACGGACAAGGAATGCGGAAATACCGCAAAAAATATTATACCAGATTGCGGCGGATTTGTCAAGCACTTTTTCGATTTTTCTCTTGTGATCAGAAATCGCGTTTTGCGGGCAGAGCGCAGGCAACGCCCGGTTATGAAGCTGCTGTCTCCGGGTTTATCTATAAACAAGGAGAACCGCACAAAAAGTACGGTTCTCCTGGGAAAAATTATGCGTTCAGGTCGATCAGTCTTGCAATGTGTTTCAGGATTGCGGAAACGTCATTGGTGGTCAGTCCCGATTCTCCGTCACACTCTGCGTTGGCGAGTCCTGTTTTTGTAATCGTAACCGCTTCTTCGTTCACGTAGCGGGAAAGCAGTACTGCGTCTGCGATCATGACCTTGCCGTTGCAGTCCACATCACCGTGCAGGGTAGCAGCGTCGCCGCCCGGAGTGCCTTCCGTGGTGACCGGCGCAATCGTTGTGGTGGTTACAGTCTTGGTCGTGGTAGTCGGCTTGGTGGTTTCTACGGGCTGCTGGGTGGTAGTAGTGATGGGGTGCGTGTTACCGCTCTCGCCTGTGCTGCCCATGCCGTCTGCGGAAGTACCGTCAGGCTCCTCACCGTAGTACAGCTTGCCGTCTACGTAAACAGGTACATAAGGTGTCATGACCGCGTCTTTGCCGCTCAGGATGTCCTTGTTGGAGAAGTCGTTGGTGGCATCCCAGCCGTTGCCGTAGTCAGGGAATACGAGTGCCAGCAAAATTTCGCACTGATGTCTGCCTTCCGAAATGGGGAGACAAGCTCTGCCGTCAGGCAGTGTGACGTCTACGTAGTAGATATCGCCGCTGTACTGAATCGGACCTGTGATGACTGCGGGCTTTACGCCGTCATCAGCGTACATTTTAGATTGGTCGCGGTCGCAGCGGATGGTAACGCTTGCGGGGTCTTTGCCTGCTGCCTTGACTTCGCTCAGATCCATGTAATAGCGGAACGAAACATTGTCCACGACTCTTGCGGGCCATGCGGTATGGTTGGTCAGTTTCAGGCTGACGGTGATGCCGCTGCTGGAGCTTGTTTTGCCCTCTGCTACCACAAACAGTTCGGGACCATCGTGAGCTTCCTTGGACGGGAAACTCGGATCGGATTTACCGCCGTACTTGGAAACCATTTTGCAGAGCATTGCGGTGAAACCTGCGTTATAGTCGGTTGCAACCTCATTGTTGATGTAGTTGCCGCGGTCGTCTACGTAAGAACCGTTCTGTTCCGGACCGCCGACCAGTGCGCCGTAGAGTGTGTGGCGGCTGGTGGCAGGTTTTGCTTCTGCGTTATTCCAGGAAGCATGAGAGGTTCTGTGATGCGGGTTCTTCGGCGGGTTATTGCCAAAGCCGCAGACATAACTGCTCTTGCGGGGGTTATCGCCAAGGGTGTAGTTGATCTGGGTTTCTGCAAATTCCACGAGGTCGGAAACATCCTCGCCCTTGAAAATGGTATCGCTTGCGACCGTTGCAAGGAAAGCAGCGGTGTTTGCGTATCTGAGGCAGCCCCAGTTGGTCAGCCAGCGCAGACCGCCTTCGAGAATGACAGGTTCGCCTGCACCTTTCAGCCAGACGTTCAGGTGTTTCTTGACGTGTGCGATGTAGGTGTCATCCTTGGAATTGATGGCGTAAAGCAGCATAGCACCCTGCATATTGTCATCCCAGCAGTGTGTCCAGCCGTAGGCAAGGGTATCGCCCTCACCAAGCTGCTTGCTCAGGTTGGGAATGTAGCTCTTTGCCTCGGCAAGATAGCTGTCATCGCCGGTTGCCATGTAGAGCCAGTTTGCTGCATAGAACAACTGGTCATAGAAATGTGAGGAGCGGTAGAAGCCCGATGCATCCGAATCGTTGTAGACATCGTCACTCGGAGAGGTCTTTGCAACCTTATAGATACTGACAGCGTGCTTGAGGTAGTTGTCGGTTTTAGAGGAATCGACTCTGCCTTTCAGTGCCACGGCACCCGATGCCAGTGCAGCTGCCATTTCACCGAATACGGCGGAGCATCCTTTCGAAGACTCCAGGGTCACACGGGCATTTTTGATATTGGTGCCGCTTTCTGCCATGGCGTATTCATAAAGCTCCACAGGACCCCACCAAGTGTGGTCCACGGTACCGCTGCCGATCTGGTAAACAATGCTGGAACCCTTATCGCAGGCTGCAAAGTAATCCATGACATACGCAAGGTTGTTGACGTAGTTGGTCATTTCGCCGCAGGATTCCACGCCGTCAGGATACTGATACAGACCCCATGCAAGCATGGATGCGGAGTAAGCCATCGGCAGATTGAACTTGACATGGTCGCCTGCGTCATACCAGCCGCCGTCGATTTCATCCATGGTGAGGGAATTGCCGCGCCATTCGACACGGTTCCATTCGGGCAGATTGCCTGCCTGCTGACATTCGTAGAAGAACAGCGATTTCTGCAATGCCTCAGCATAATTAAAATCAGAGGCGGCAGATGCGGATTCGGCAGGGGCGGAAACGGCAAACTGCTGTGCGGATACGGCACAGATGCAGGCTGCCATCAGACCCGCGCCGAGGCGGTGTTTGCGAAACATATAAAATAACCTCCCTTTCTCATGGCGCGGACTTGGTACATAGTTCCGCGCTCTCAGATTCAGTATACCGCACAAACGAAGAAATGTCAAGCAGAAAGTGAAATTTAAGACAATATAAAGGTATCGTGTCCGAATGGGATGCTGGCGGTATGAAAAAAACACAGAAACGCTTATTTTACAAAAAATTCTTGACAAATCAAAAGCTGCGTGCTATAATCGAAACTGTTAGCAATGGTTTTACCGGCTGATATGATATTACATTGTGAAAAGGAGAAATTTATGACACTCAAAAAGCTAATCATCTCACTCACTGCCCTTGCGACGGCTTCTTCCTCGCTTGGCACCACCGCACTTTCGGCAATCGCTGCCAATGACGGCAACGGCTATACCGAAGGAAAAATGCCCGCATTCCTCTACGCACTTGACAAACTGACCGAGATCGATTGCCGTTTCTACGACAATATGCCTAACGTTGCGTATATCAGTCTGGCTGATTACTACAAGAACTGGGCTGAGGAAGAGGAGCTTACCATTGCAAAAAATGAGGACGGCACTTATACCATCACCACTCCGGCGGAAGATGTCGCTGTGATGGATACGGATAAGGATACCCTTTCCTTCCAGTCACTGGGCGGATTTCTGTCGGCTCCTTCCGAGCTGAACGGCGATGCGGATATGGCAAACCTGTTCCTGCGCTCGAAGGATGTAACGATGGACGACGAAGACGGTCATGAGATCGTGCTGGATTTCTCCAACTACGATATCGACATTATCGGTGAGGAGGATGCCATCTGGTTCCCTGTGACGACCCTCTGCGATGTGTTCAATTCTACCATCCACTGCGGCTTCTACATTAATCATGTGCTGTATTTCTGCGATAACACATCCGCTGAACTGAATTACAATATGCTGATCAACATGGACAACATCAATGCTTATTTTGAGGAGAACATGAACGGCAGACCTGCGGATATGATCGCATACAACTACAATGAGCTCTGCTTTGTACTGGATTCCCGCTACGGTTTCCCCGGCAGAATCCCGCTCAATGATGCACTTCAGGAAAAGGGTCTGGACAAACTGCTCTCCGAAACCAACGATGATACCAAACTGGTCAAGGAGCATCTGCTTTCTGAAGATATTTATGCATATTTTACAGGACTGATCGAGCTGGACTTCTATTTGTGGGACGGCGGACATACGAGTTACTCAGCCATTCCGCTGGCTCTGTTTGGCGATCTTTCTGCATTCGCAAATTATCTCAAGGCGGATATGAATTACGAAGGCTGCTCTGATTTCCTTACGAATATGGACAATTACTACGCTTCTCTGGATGCTATTTCTGCCGCAAGACAGCAGTTCCTCGCAACTGCAGAGAACGTGACCCCGTTTGAAGATGCACTGTACTTGGAAGTCGGCGATACTGCCATGTTTATCACGGATTCCATGATGATTACGATGGATGAATGGATCGACTATTATAAAAATGAAGATGCAGAAATGCCGCAGGACGTTGTCAGTGAATATTATTCCTGCCTGAAGCGTGCCGACGAAAATCCTGCAATCAAGAATTTTGTAGTTGATATTTCCGCAAACGGCGGCGGTCTGGTCATGCTGGAAGCTTATATGATGAGCCTGATTTCGGATGATGACTCTATGAGTGTTTACAGTGTACTTGCAGAAGCGGCCGCAACGGAAAGCTACTATGTCGATAAGAACCTCGACAAAGAACTGGACGAATTGGACGAAGCACTCGATTTCGACCTGAATATCGGCGTCCTTTGCTCGAACTGCTCTTTCTCTGCTGCAAACCTGATGGCTTCTGATGCAAGAGAAGCAGGTCTGCTGCTGTTGGGCGAGCAGAGTGGCGGCGGAAGCTGCGCAGTTGATTTCCATATGACTGCCGACGGATTCATCTATACCATTTCTTCCGTTACCAAGCTGCTGAACAGCAAAAACGAAAATATTGACCTCGGCATTGCACCGGACGCTCCGCTGGTTGTAATCAACGAGGATGGTTCCAAGGATTACTCCGCTTTCTATGATTTTGATGCGATCAGCAAGGCTTTCGCAGAGTTCTATCCGGAGGAAGCTGAAGATCCGTCTGTCACCACAGAGCCTGCTGTCACGACCGAGCCGGTTGATACCACCGCACCTGCGGAAGAAGGCACTACCACCACGACTACCGTTGTGACCGACCCGACCGTATCCGGCGAAACCACTGCACCGAGCACCTCGGAAGGCGAAACTGCTACCACCACAACAACTACCGATGCAGAGCCTGCTCAGCCGAGTGAGGGCGGCGAACTGCCGCAGACCGGTTTCTCCCGTTACTATTCTGTTGTTGAGGCGCTTGCCTGCATGATGATCTTTGCAGGTGCTGCAATCCTGACTGCAACCAGAAAAAAGGAAAACGAATAATTGAATCCACAAAAAAGAGCGTCACTTGCGGGTGACGCTCTTTTAGAAAAAGGACATATGGAAAAAAGAAAACGAAAATTGCTCCGCCTGGCAGGCATTTGTATGGTTGCGGCAGGCGGCTTGATACTGGCATTTTTCGCTTACCGAAAAATCAGCCGCGAATTGTACCTCAAAAAACTGCTGGAATCCAACACCGTGCTGGAAATTCCCGCATTGCATATCAAAGTGCCTGTGCTGGAGGGAACAGACTCCAAAGCGTTACAGGTTTCCGCAGGTCATTTCGAGGGCTGCGGGACGCCGGGACATTCCAATTACTGTCTTGCGGGACATAACAGCACCATTTACGCGGAGATTTTCAACGATCTTGACCGGATTCAAATCGGCAACGAGATTTTCGTGACGGAAACAGACGGTACTTCCTATCGCTATGTGGTCAGCGACTATCAGATCATTGCACCCACGGATACGCAAGTGCTGCATGATTTCGGAGATGACCGCATCACTGTCATCTCCTGTACGGATGACGGACAGTATCGCCAGATGGTGGTGGGAATGCTGCAACCGCAGGAAAATGATGAAAACACGTTTGCTTTGACGTCAAAAGATTGACCCCGCAGTCAGCGCGAAATTTGATACAAATGCAGATATGAAGTTTCGACTCGGAGAATGTACTCCGGGTCGTTTCTTTTTGCAGCAGATACAACTCTACGATGCCGTCAACGGGGCAGTCCGTTTCCGGCTTGCCTGTTGCCGCGGTATATTGTTAGCACATTTTGTTAAACGCACTTGAAATATGAATAAAATATTAATGCGCTGTAAAAAAACTATTGCATTTTTGTGTGGAATATGTTATACTGCTTTTATACAATCGGAAAATAGAATTCTGTTGTATGTTAATGTTCATGACAATGATCAGGAGGGAATACTTATGGAAAAGTGCAAGAGAGCCACAGCGGTTTTTCTGGCTGTGCTGTCCATTCTGGCAATGGACAATGCAATTGTACCCACTTCACGAAATGACAACAGTTTTATTATGACAGCAAGTGCCGAAGACATTGATATTACTTGGAATCTTGACGACAATGGTGTTCTGACAATCAGTGGTTCTACTGCAATGGCTATCACCAATAATGAAACAAGTGTTGCATGGCATACCAGCCGCAACCTTATCAAGGAAGTCGTCATTCAGGATGGTGTCAAATCCATCGGCAGATATGCCTTTGCCAATTGCAAAAACCTTACAAAAATATCAATTCCAAGCAGCGTAACGGAAATCGGGCAATCTGCATTCGCAAATGATACCTTGCTCACTTCCATTACCATTCCGTCAAACGTCAAGGTTGTCGAAAGCAGAGCGTTCTCCAACACAGGGTGTACCGAAATTGTGTTCCCCGATTCGGTCAAAACGCTGGATGGCGCCGTCATGGCAGATTCAACGCTGCTGGAAAAGGTTGTCCTGTCTGAAGGTCTGACAACACTTGGTGAGAATTTGTTCGGCAACTGCGAGAACTTGAAGTCCGTAAACATTCCGTCAACGGTCACAGACATTGAAAACTATGCTTTCTCTGGATGTTCTTCGCTGACATCCCTCACTCTGCCGGAAGGATTGAAAACCATCAGCTACAATGCGTTTGAACTATGTTCCGGTTTGAAAAACATTGTCATTCCTGAAAGCGTTGAAACGATCGGTGACTGTGCTTTTCAGTTCTGCACAGCACTCGAAAGCATTCAGATCACGAATGCAGATATCGAGCTCGGTCAGGGTGTATTCTCTGAATGCGCCAATCTTGTCACAGCGGATATTCCTGAAGAACTCACATTTCCATCCAATTTATTCATGCATGATACGAAACTGACCGGTGTATCTCAGTCTTACGATATTGCAGGCGGAACCGAAGGGGGCCAATCCACAAATGATCGGGTGAATTGGAAACTCTCTTCGGACGGCGTTTTGACGATCAGCGGCAACTGCCGTATGAGAGAAGAGGAACAAACAGCTTCCTTTACGACAGCATGGGGAAAAAGCGGGGAATACCGCAGCCTGATCAAAAAAATCGTTATTGAAGAAGGCATCAAATCCACAGCAGTTCGCGGTTTTGAATATTTACCGAATCTTGAAGAAGTCGTTTTGCCGTCTACTGTTGACAAGATCTGCCTGAATTCCTTCGCACATTGTCCGAAACTCAAAACGATCAATTTCCCCGAAGGCTTGACTTCCATCGGCAATTATGCATTTTACGGTGCTGAAAGTCTGCAAACCATTGACTTGCCGAGTACACTGGAAACACTCGGTATTGCTTCGTTCTATTGCTGCTATCCCGTCGAAACAATTACAGTACCCGAAAAAGTCAAAAGCATTCCGCACGACTGCTTTGCAGGATGCAACAATCTAAAAAACCTCACCTTGTCGGAAGGCTTGGAAAACATCGGTTTTCAGGCGTTTTTTGCCTGCGGCTTCGAAGAAGTGACCATTCCTGATTCGGTCGAAACGCTGGAAGAAAATGCATTTATCGACTGCCACAATTTGCAGTATGTTCATTTTTCGGAGAACTCTAAGCTGACTTCCATCGGTTCTGCCGCATTCGATAATTGTTTCGCCCTGAAAAGCTTTGCGATGCCTGACAGCGTGACTGAACTGAAATCAGCAGTTTTTTCGCAATGCTTCAATCTCAGTGAGGTGAAACTTTCCAAGAATATCACGACAATTGAAACGAGCGCGTTCACAAGCTGTGTCGGTCTTACAAAACTCTATATTCCGACCAGTCTGAAAACCGTAGAAAAGTTCGCTTTTCAGAATATGGACAATCTGAATACCATCATTTATTGCGGTACACCGGAGCAGTGGGACGCAATCAATGTCGGAGAAGGAAATGACATATTCGCAGAGTATCCGCAGTTCCATGAATATGATCATGACAAATGCAACTACTGCGGGGCAGAACGCGAGTATTCCAATTCTCGCTTCGAAGGCTATTCGCTGACATTGGATGGTTCAATCGGTGTCAATCTTTATATGTCACTGGATTCCTGCGTTACAGCAGATGCAGATGCATATCTGCGGTTTATTCTGCCTGATAATTCCGTACAGAAGGTGCTTGTTTCCGAAGCTGACAGAAAAACTGTGGATAACAAAGAATACTATGTGTTCAGGTGCAATGTTTCCGCACAGAATATGTTCGACCCGATTACAGCGCAGATCGCGCTTGGTGACAGTTCGAAAATTGACACCATTCAGTTCACAGTTGATGAATATGCATCTGCGCTCCGCAAGCGGGATGACAGATATGCGGATTTTGTGGAGAAATTCCTTGATTACGGCAGATTCTCCCGGTGCTATTTCAATCAGACCGTTGACTATCCGAAGGAATACACAGAGGACGATTATGCGCGCGTACTGAAAAATATCACGCCGTCAAAGGGCATTGAGGATGCAGACTATATTGGTTCTTCGCTGCTTCTCAAAACCAACACGATACTTCGTCATTATTTCAAATCGAATGCAACAGGCAGAAAAGCAAAGTATTCGTTGAATGGCGGCGAAACGGTTTATTATGTAGAACAGTCCTTGGCACCGACACAGTATGACCAGAAAATTGACGGACTGGAATATTGCATTTACGATTACATTTACAGGATGATTTCTTCGGATACTGCCGATGAGTCAATGAAGAAGCTTTGTGTTGCGTTGTATGATTATGCAGATGCCTGCAAGGAACTTGCAGCGAAAGATCTGCTTTGAGGGAGGAAAATACAATGAAGGAAACCTATGTGAAAGCTGAAATGGAGATCGTGGTGTTGGAGAATGCGGATGTGATTACGACATCCATCGGGCTGGATCCTGATGAAATGGGCATTGACTATCGATGAGTAAAGAATCGAAACCATAAGAAATAAAAAACCACACATAGCCGTTTCATCGGCTGTGTGTGGTTTGATTTTCATTGTGATGTTGTAGCATCTGGCAAAGCTTTTGGATCTGGAAAATAAAAAATGGTATCCCGACACGATTCATGAGAACGGCGATACCTATATTCTGGATGAACGTCCCGACCGTTTTCAGTATTACCCGATGGCGCACGGCGAATCCAGAGAGGATGTTATGCGGGCTGTACTGAGCAAGGCGCGTTTATCAATCTGCGGCTGCGCAGAACGCCCGCATTGGAAACATGGGCGCGGCAGCAGTTGCGCAGCACGAGGGAGATATGTCTTTGGAGAAGTATGAACACTGGCGGCATAATTATCTGCCACATGACCCTTGACCCGAATGCTGCTGCCAATTCCGCGCGGAATACCGAAGAAGAAAAAATTGTGCTACCAGTAGCACATCGTTCGGAAAAAATAATTTCGAAAAAATAGGTTGAATTTATCCTAGTATTGTGATATAATATAATTAAGGGCGGTGTTCGTATGATGATTGATACAAACACAATTGTTTCTATGACAGATGCGAACCAAAATTTTTCAATGGTCGCAAGAATCGTTGACCAGTATGGAACAGCGGTCGTTTTCAAAAACAATAAGCCCAGATATGAAATCAGAGCGATTGATGATACCGACGAACGGTATCTGATGAAGAAGTGCTTGCTATTTCTCAAAAGCTTCTCGTTCGCAATGCGAAAGTATATGAGGAACTTGCCAAATGAAGGTACTCACATAGAACTGAATAATACCATAATATCGCAGCTAATCTGACATTGGCTGCGATATTATCGTGTATATATGGAGGGGTTATGTCTAAAAAAATCAAATATATCTTTGCGTTGATTCTGTTTCTGGTAGCATTTTTAGCAGTCGGCGAGATGTGCTGTGAAAGGCTATTTTCATTTCAGTATCAGTTTGCAGAGACAAGTGTCTATCTTCAAATCGGACAAAAACAGTCTGATCTCTGCGCCGACATTGCCGCAAGTGCTGCGCAGCATCATGTCGAGGTATTTGCAGTACAGTCGGAGGGTGGCACAAACCATCAAGATCTGCTGACGATTTACGGAACAAAGGGAGCCGCCACGATGCTGGCGAAAACCTGCGATCTCCGTGCAGGGAAATATACCTCCTTTTTCTTTGACCCGATCTGCGTTTCGTTTGCGTCGATTTCGGAACTCCCTGAAGATTCAAACGGCATTTTGCTGTATGTGGACGGAAACTGGGATGATGTCTGCGCGTTCAAGACTGCGCTGGTCAACGACTATGCGGGAAAATATCCGACCAAAGGGAACAGCGATTCCGATCGGTATCTGTTCTTCGGTATGTGGCTGGTCGTGTTTTTGGTTTTGCTGATGTTTACCGTATTTGAGATCTACGACTTTGAAAAGGAAAAGACCATTCTGATTGTCAACGGGGAAAACATCTTTGTCCTGATGCTGAAAAAAATCGCCGCGGATGTGCTGATTCTCAGCATTGCATTTGCCGCAGCGCGAGCAATTTCCGCGTGCTTCTGTCATTCAGGCTATCATTTCAGCAGGAGCATTCTTTGTTTTCTGCTGTTCCTTATGTGCAATTCCGTATGTTATCTGTTCATGCTCCGCTTTGACGTCAAAAAAGGCTTTTCCAATGCGATTGCCGACAAAACCGTCAGTACGTTTCTTGGCATGACCAAAGCCGTCATCTGCATTTGTGTCATCATCGGCTGCGCAATTGTGATGTATGCGCTGAAAGAGTGCATTTCGTTCTTTCGGCAGGATTCCTTTTTCCGCAATCACACGGATCTCAATTATATTTCGTTTGTCGGTACGCAGAACGATATTTCGGCGGACGGACTGGTTGCCTATTCAGACCACTATTATGCCCTTTGCGATCAGTTTTATCAGGAACATCTGCAAGATGCCGTAATCTGCGAACTGTTTGCCGATGTTTCGGGATATCGCATCATGAACATGAACAGCGCGGCTTTGCAACTGGTGCAGGAGGATGTGCAGCTAAGTGAACCTGATGCAGAATTCACGCGCCTGATTCAAGAGCAGCCGCAGGCAATTCTGATTCCGAAAACGCTGCCTGAGCAAGTGCGTTCTGAGCTGATGCGTTGGAATTTCACAGGCGAAGCAAATGCTGTCATCGAATATGAGAAATTTCATGCGGTATGCATCGGTTCTGACCGCAATTATCTCAGCAGCTACGAAACAGAACCAATCGTGTTTCTGAACAACAGTCAGTACTCGCCCTTGAACGTGTTGTACCGCGTCACGGCGGAAGAAACGGAGGCGTTTCTTGCACAGCACGCCGATGCGCCTGAGAACTGGAAATATTTCAGTACGTCCGCAGCAGAGCTGTACGAAACATACAGAGAAAAGATCCAGAAAATGGCAATGGTCGAAACGGTACTGATGATCGTGCTGGTATTCCTCACGATTTTGACCATCATCAGCATGACGCGGCTTTACATCACTTCCCATAAAATGGAACTGGCGGTGCGATACTGCCTTGGCGACCCGTTTGGGAAGTTTCTTTCCGCACCGATTGGGATCAATGCGGTCATTCTGCTGGTATCTGTGGGCTGTGCTGCGATCATTTCCGCAGTTTTGGATATGGGAGTCAGTCGGAATCTGTTGTACGGATTTTTGCTGATTGCGCTGACGGATCTGCTTACAGTCATTATCTTGTATCGGCGGTTTTTCCGGAAAAGTATCATTCAGATTGTGAAAGGGAGAGCGTTATGATCTGTATACAGAACCTGAAAAAATCATTCGAAGAGAAAATCATTTTCGATCACTTCGAGCTGGAAATTCCTGACGGACAGTTCGCGATTCTCTCTGGAAAAAGCGGTGCAGGCAAGACCACGCTGCTCAATATGATCGGTGGGCTAGAACCGCTGACAGACGGCGAAATTCATGTGGATTCCTACGTATTTACGAAAGATTCCAAGCCGCCGCGCAGCTATTTCCAGACAAAGATCGGGTTTATCTTTCAGAATTACGGGCTGGTCGATAACAAAACCGTTCGGCAGAATCTCGAGATGGTACGAGCCAAATTCAGGACGGATATTTCCATCGAGCAGGCACTCCGAAATGTCGGTCTGGAAGCGGCTCAAGACCAACCTGTCTATAAGCTCTCCGGCGGAGAGCAGCAGCGCATCGCGCTCGCAAGACTGATGCTGAAACAATGCGATATCATCCTTGCGGACGAACCAACGGGTTCGCTGGACTGGGAAAATGCGCTGCGTGTCATTGACATCATCAAACAACTGAATCAAAGCGGCAAAACGATCGTGATGGTCACGCACGATCAACGCCTGCTTTCATCCGCAGAAAGGATCGTGCAATTATGACCAAGAAAAAAATCATCGTGGCAGCCGCAGTCGTGCTGCTGATTACATTCGCCGTATGGAACGTGCTCTGGATTCTGCATTACAATCAATACAAGGTTTTTCGTGATAAGACAAATATGGAAATACTCGCTGGTGAGGTGTCTTATACAAAGAATTTCAACGGATATCGCTTTAATGTTTTTATGCCAAGCTATCTTAGATTTGACGGAAACCTTTCTGCCAATAAAACACTCCCTGACCATGAAATGGTTGATATTGTCATGATTGTCTGGCTGAACCTGTTTCATGAGGACACATACGGCGTGATGGTCAACGACTCTGACGGGATCCAGCATCAGATTTACATGGACAGTCAGGGAAATCCTGTCTTTGAGGACGAAGAAGATTGGAACTATATCGACGAGATAAATCCAATTATCGAGGCAAATCGGGAACTCATCGACGAAACATATGAAGCATGGGATACCGTGTTCGGAATTCGGGATTAAATAACTGTCCTCCGCAGACGTACAAAACGGCAAAAAATAGGCGTATCTTGCACTTTGAGCAGATTACAAAAATCTGAAAGTGCGAAGATACGCCTTTTTCGTTTTATACGCTTATGTGCCTAACATTCATTTGGTGTAGTTATAGCAGATTCGTTCGTGAAAAACTTAAAATAAGTCGCTAAGTGTTCCTGTTCTGGCGGGATAAAATTAAAAAGTCTTGATTTTCTCCTCAAAGTTGTGTATAATACAATTAAGAGGTGAAAATAATGATTTTAACCACTTCCATGCTTACGGAGCAATTAATGAATTACAGCGATCCGGCAGGAAAAATCATGCGAATGAAGGAAAAAGGCGAACTGTTTCGACTGA
>JAZRXM010000012.1:0-9718 GCA_045600205.1 Oscillospiraceae bacterium
CGTTTGTCAACAATCAGGAATGCGGATATTATATTGGTGATGAAAGACGGCGATATTATTGAGCAAGGTAGTCATCAGGAACTTTTGCGAAAGAACGGGTTCTATGCAGAGCTATATAACAGTCAGTTTGTTGTCGCTTAAAATGATAATTCCCGCTTGGCAGTGCGTCAGTTCTGTGTGATGATTCGTCAATATGGAATATCACGGCAGATTTGTCAATCATTTCGCAGATATCGGGCAAACGCCGTATCATTCATCTGATACGGCGTTTTTGTTTGAAGATAAGTTGTATCTGCGATGCGTTCATAATGGGGCGCGGCTCCAAACCTCGCCAAAGGGTATGAAATACCCTTTGGAATCCCATGATAGAAGCAGAAATAAAGGGCTTTTGAGATGAAAGCGACCAATAGCATACACATTGATTGTACACATATTATATCATCATGCAGTTAGCACATGAAATCTGTTATGCAAAATCTCTGCGTACCGCGCTTTCATTTCATCAGGCAACAACGATGCGGTAAGCAGCTTTTCACAATCCGCACGATGCTTCGTCAGGCTTTGTATCATCTTGTTGGCAGCGGCTTCTGTGATCTCAAAATTTTCAGCAAGTGCGAGAAAATCCTTTCGTCTGAGATTGCGCAGCTTGCCGTTCAGTGAAAGTGCCGTTTCATCGGGATCCTGCGGCAAAATCAAATTGACAGGAAGCAGATCATAAGCAGGGGACAGGCGATATTTCCCGCTGTTTGGTACTTTTTCAAGCAGCGAGAAGTTCTTCAGGTGCATATCGCTGTTGCCCGTCAGAAAACTGAACACGATCACGCGAAACAGTTCGGTGATATCCAAGCCGCCCTTGTCGGAAAATTGCCGCAAAACTTTGCCGCATTGCTCGTAGCTGCCATGGTATTTGTCCGCGGTCAGACGCCCGCCAAGCTGACAAAAATCCTCCATTGCGAGCTTTTTGCCGTCCGCGGTACGGTCAATGCGCTTGGTGATATACGCGAGCGAGCCGCCGCAGGGAATCAGCGCGTGCGGTACGGTTTCGATGCACAGCGCGTTTGCCATACTCATGACCAGATGCTCGCATTCGGGCATAAACGGGTACGCCTCGTCCTGCGGCTTGAGGATGTACCCTGCGGGGCAGTCCACCAGCGTCAGACGGTCTTTGCCCTCACATTTCGAGAGATGCAGCGACAGCTTTTTCTGTACGCCCGTGACGGTCAGCCCGCTTTCGAGGTTGGATTTTGCAAGCAATTCCAATGTTTTCTGGTCGATGACAATTTCAGGCAGCGTGTCAGTACCGAAAAAGGCGTGAATACATTTCTGATGCCAGCCGCTCGTCATTTCTGATTCGGAAAGCGGCTTTCCGCAGCAAAGACATTCTTTCATACGACCGCCTCCTCAATGCGCACGGTACCGATGCAGTCTTTGCAAGCAACAAGCAGCAGCCCGAAACGGTCGGCACGGTCAATTTTCCAGTTGCTGGTGACAACATCGAGCAGCCAGCCCTCAGGAATCAGACCATCGAAAAAGGGAAACAGTCTGCCCTCGGATTGATAGTTTTGTGCCGAGAGCGGCAGCGTCAGGGAAACGGGGGAAGCGTCCGCCTTGGCGAGATATGCTGCGTCGTATGCGAAAAAATAGCAGTTTTCGTCCGCCTGAAAGGTCAGGGTACCGGCAAAGTCATCGCGGACGAACACGCGGGCTTTTCGTGCAGTATCCATTATTTCGCCTTCTTTCGCGGGGCGGCTTCGCAGTCAAACATGGCAAGTGCCGCGTTGACTTTATCCATGCGGCAGGTTTCCTTGCCTTGTTCCAGCTCGCGGACAAACCGCAGCCCAAGACCGGAGCGCATGGCGAATTCCTCTTGGGTCATGCCCTCGGCTTTGCGCTGCTCCTTGATAAATTCAGCAATAGGGTTCATAGGTCAGCCCTCCTGTTTTTTACTATTATATACCCTATCGGGTACAATGTCAAGTGCTTTTAGAAATATTGTACCCGAGCGGGATGAAATGATACATCAAACAAAAAAGCGACCCGATAGGGTATAGCAAGCAATAGAATCATACGGGCAGAGAAGTGAGAAATTCCAGCATTCCGTTGATATCTTCAGCGTTCAGTGCCTGATCATCGTTCCAATCACCCGCAAGCAAACAAATATCTGTACTTGCTTTGCCGAGCAACGCCTGCTTCAATTGCGCAAGATCAACGGCATTGACCTTGCCGTCACAGTTGACATCACCGCGCAGATATTTTTCTGCGGCATCCTTTTCCTGCTCTGTGATGACAAAATCTTCGTTTGTGTCGTAAACCTCAGATACAGCCTGCCGATACAGCGCATCAGGGTAATTCTGCTCGTTGATTGCAGTTCCTTCTTTCGTGAACACTTTGACCAGTACATTACCGTGCGTTTCCAGTGCTGTGGAGTCTTTCCATGAAGATTCGCCTTTTTCGTCATACGTTCTATAGAAAGAAGTGGCGGAATGGTCAGGGTTTCTGTCAAAAAAGATGGTGGTTGCGGGATGAATCCCCGTTTTGACAACTGCGGAGAATGTCTGCCCCTTGGTGACCTGACAAGCGGTATGCAGCGGGTAGGTATGATATCCCGCGTAGTGTTCGGTACCGCTGATTTTTGCAATGATCTTGCCGTCTTTCGGGTCCTTGTAGTTGTCGTTCAACGCATAAATGCTGATTTCGTATGGGAGGTCAGGCTCATGCGTTATGATGGATACAGCAGTCAGATTGTCGTCCTTTGCGGCGGTATAGATATTTGCGTACTCCCAGCCGCGGTTTGAGGTGGTGTATGCAGAATTGCAGGCACCGCACCGCTGATAGATCCCGTCATAGTTGTCGCTTGGTTCCATATAGAACTGAACGGGGTTGCTGACCGTAGGATCATAGTAGGAGATATAGGTATAACCGTCCACACCGGCTGTGGTATTGGGACCCCAGCTGTTTTTGCAGATCCAGGCACCATCGCCCGGAGGCGTTTCGAGGAATTTTTCTTTCGGGAAGTTGTCATCCCAGCCGCAAAGGCAGACTGCGTGACCGCCGCCGCCTTCCTCATCACCGGTATGATAATAAGCTCCATATTGCGAATAGCGATTGGGTTTACTGACGGTGACATAGCCGAGGTGCATTCCGCCGTTTTCCATGATATTCCGTTTGATATCGTCTATGTCAGTCATCTCAAAGAGATGTGCATTTTGCAGATGTGCGATCGAATCGTAGCGGAACGATTCGTCAATCGGAACGAATTTTTCACAATCGGGAATGGAGGAGGCGAGTACCGGACCGGTCCACGCGGCGAGCACACTGGTCAGATTCCAAAAGCTGGCAGCGTGGTCGTAGCCGTCTAATCCGAGGTTTTCCCTGTCGCCTGCAAGGAGGTCGAGCGGATCATCGGGACTGCCTTTTCCGTAGGTAAACCATGAATAATGTTGTTCTGCAAGGTCGATGGAAGTGTCTGCCATACCCTGTTTGATCAGGTTGGATTCGATTGCGGAAAAGCAGGCGAAAACAACGCAGGTGCCGTGATATTGCTTTTTGACAGAGGTCATGACGTTTTCATCGCGGAGGTCGAAGCGTGCGGGAAGTTCGGAAGAATCGGCAGCTTTTGCAACATGAAACGGGCGCGAAAGACCATTGCTGCAAAGGGCACAAGTGAGGAGAATCGCGGTGATCTTTGGAAGAAAAGCAAGATGTTTCATAGGCACAGGTCCTTTCCTTTTAATTTAGTAATCACATTATAGCACACTTTTAAAAAATTTTCAAGGAAAAGAAGTGCAATTTTCACAATAGGCATAAATCAAATATAAAATCTTATTGCCGTATATTCATGCGTTTGCATATGTGACTTGGTACAAGACGTCACAAACGAACTATCTGATAAAATTATCATTGGGAACTATGCAAAAGAGGACAGTTTCATCATGAAGCTGTCCTCTTATTCTGTCCAACAGTCCGATGAAAAGTCGGGCTGTTGTGCGGATATGATGTATTATTTCGCAGCAGGATTCAAAACCGTCAGGCGCGCGATCGCTTGCACGATCAGCGTAGCATCTGCCGCCGTCAACTGTCCGTCATGATCGCAGTCTGCCATTTTCCTGCCATTCTCTGAGAGTTCCACCATTTCTTCATTGGTGTATCTTTGAAGCATTACGGCATCCGCAATGGATACTTTGCCATCCGCGTTGACATCACCGTAGCAGGTATCCGCATCCTCCGAAGAACTGTCGGAATGATTATTGCCGTTCTGCACAGCCGTTTTTTCATTTTCGCTCGGTTCGTGGTCGTCATCGCCTGCTTTTAGCAGAGAAAGCGCAGCAGGTGTGGTATTTTCCACATTTTTTGTAATATTCACGCTGCCGTTGCTCTCATATGCGTTGACAGTCATGCCAAGCGTTTCCAAAATGAGCGGGTTGTCAATGTCCGTGAGGCCTGCCCATGCCTTGAAATGATTGGAAATCGTGACCGTGCTGCTGATGTGGTTTTCGGTACCGACCTCCGCAAGTGAATCCTGCGCAATGCTCCAGTACGAAATCAGCGACGGAACAAGGGAGAAATCGCTGAAATATTCATCCGTTTGGTAGAGATCGTAATTTTTGCCGTCTGAGGAGATGACGCCGAGTTTATGCTTTGTACTGCCCAAAAATACCGAGCGAAGCGGATTTGCAGAGCCATATGCCTCGATAATATGGTATTCAATGGGGATGATGTTGCTGTCGATTTCCGTGTGCATTGTGCCTGCATATTCCAGATAGGCATCGGAATCGGTCAGGAAATCGGCTTCATAGGTGCGCACGAAGTCGCCGTATTTCGAACAGGGGAGCGGTTCTTCGAATTGCTGATATGCCTTGAATTCCGTGAAAAGACTGTTGCATTTTTTCTCCCACGAGCTGCTGAAACAGCCGTCTGCTTTCGGCTCCATGCTGATCGGATTTTCTCTGGGGATAGAATAATCCCAAAGTTCGTAGAAAAATCCGTCCTGTTCCTCCTGAGAGATCAGTTGTGAGGATGCGGCAGAGGCGGGGAGTACGGGAATGGTGCTGCCTGCCAGAGCAAATGTGCTGATAATGGTGAGAATCCGTGCTTTCATGACAGAAACCTCCTTTGATTGTGATGTTTGGGTTTATCAATATTTTAGCGAAGATGGCGGACAAAAACAAGCTGATAATTGCGCAAATACCTGCGTGGCTGTCATAAATTGCGCTATGTCCGGATAGATATGGGAATCCGTGTCGTGGATTCTTGCCACGCTTTCGGCATAGTCACCAATCAAAGAAAATAAATGCGGCACGATATTTCAACTTGCACCATAAATTAAACTTGACATCTAAACACGCGTTGTGATATAATAATTCTGTCATTCTGATATGAAGGAGATGAATCCAAATGAAACGTATCCAGACACTCGAAACACGTAATCTGTGCGAAAGTGCAAAAAAGGGCGGTTGCGGTGAATGCCAGACCTCCTGCCAGTCTGCTTGCAAGACAAGCTGCGGCATCGCAAACCAGCAGTGTGAAAACTCTGCTGCGAAAAAGAACTGAGTTCTGTGGGAAGCCGCCTTTTCCGGGCGGCTTTTCCCGGCAAAAAGGAGATTTCATATGATTCATCAATATCAGAGCGGCGGTTACAATATCGTGCTGGATGTCTGTTCAGGCAGCGTTCACCTCGTAGACCCGCTGGCGTACAGCATGATTGCTGATTATGAGTCCTATTCCCGCGATGAGGTCATTCGTCGCGCATCTGCGAAGTTTTCAAATCAAACGGATATCGAACTGTCGGATATCACGGATTGTTATGACGATATTACCGAACTGAAACAAACGGGCAAACTCTTTACACCTGACAGCTTTGAACCGCTTGCCGCTACCCTCAAAGAACGGTCTGCGGGCGTTGTCAAGGCACTTTGCCTGCATATTGCACATTGCTGCAACCTCAATTGTTCCTACTGTTTTGCGAGTCAGGGCAATTATCACGGAGAGCGCAGCCTGATGTCGTTTGAAGTTGGCAAGCAGGCACTGGATTTTCTGATTGCCAACTCGGGCAGCCGACATAACCTCGAAGTGGATTTCTTCGGCGGAGAACCGCTCATGAATTTTCAGGTGGTCAAAGACCTCGTTGCGTATGCAAGAAGCATCGAGCAGAAGCACGGTAAAAATTTTCGCTTTACCCTCACCACAAACGGAATGCTGATCGACGATGATGTGATCGAGTTTGCCAACCGCGAATGCAGCAACGTCGTACTTTCTCTGGACGGCAGAAAGGAAGTTCACGACCGTTTTCGCGTAGACCATCACGGCAACGGCAGCTGGGATACCATCGTCCCGAAATTTCAGAAGCTGGTTGCGGCGCGCGGACACAAAAACTACTACATCCGCGGCACATTCACCCACAACAATCCCGATTTTCTCAAGGACATCAAAACAATGCTGTCACTGGGATTTCGGGAACTCAGCATGGAGCCTGTGGTCTGTCCGCCGAATGACCCGTTTGCCCTCACCGAGGACGACCTGCAAATCGTGGAGCGGCAGTACGAAGAATTGGCGCAGCTCATGCAGAGCGAGGAAAATGCAGGCAGACCATTCACGTTTTATCACTATATGCTGGATTTAAAGGGCGGTCCGTGCATTTATAAGCGCATCTCGGGCTGTGGCTCGGGTACCGAATATATGGCGGTCACACCATCGGGCGAGCTGTATCCATGCCACCAATTTGTCGGAGATACGTCATTTAAGCTGGGCGATGTGTGGAACGGCGTACAGAACACCAAAGTGCAGGCTGATTTTGCTGCCTGCAATGTCTATGCGAGAGAAGAATGCCGTAACTGCTGGGCAAAACTCTATTGTTCGGGCGGCTGCGCGGCAAATGCTTACCACGCATCGGGCTCGGTGCGCGGCATCTACGAAAATGGATGCAGGCTGTTCCGCAAGCGCATGGAGTGCGCGATTATGCTTGCCGCTGTGCGTCAGCTTCAGGAAAATGACGACGCCGATATTTGATTTTATACGCAAATACGCAGAAAGCAATCCTGTCAGGCTGCATATGCCCGGACACAAGGGGCAATCTGTTCTCGGCTGCGAGCCGTTTGACCTGACTGAAATTGACGGCGCAGATGAATTGTTTGCACCGGATGGGATCATTGCGGAAAGTGAAGAAAATGCGAGCAAAATCTTTGGCTGCCCAACCGTTTATTCTACGGAGGGCTCCTCGCTTTGCATCCGCACGATGCTTTTTCTTGCAATGCAATTTGCGGTAGAGCACGGCAAGCAGCCATGTATTGCGGCGACACGCAACGCGCATCGTGCCTTTCTGAGTTCCGCGATTTTGCTGGATTTTCAGCCCGTGTGGGTACCGCACGAGTCAGGCAGCGGTTATCTCGATACCACCGTTTCTCCGCAGGAATTGGAGCATTTTCTGGAAAATTCCGTCCCGCGCCCGACTGCCTTATATCTGACGAGCCCTGATTATCTCGGCACGGTGGCGGATATTCGGAAAATTTCTGAAATTTGCCATAAATACGATGTTTTGCTTCTGGCTGATAACGCGCATGGTGCGTATCTGCATTGGATGCCCCAGCAGCATCCTTCCATGCTCGGTGCAGATATTTGCTGCGATTCTGCGCACAAAACGCTGCCTGTCCTCACGGGCGGCGCATACCTGCATATGTCAGGAAAACATCGTGATTTCTTCGCATCCAGGGTGAAATCAGCGATGACGTTGTTTGCTTCCACCAGTCCCAGTTATCTGATTCTTGCATCTCTTGACCATTGCAACAAGTTGCTTGCAGAGGATTATCCGCAAAAACTGCGAAATTGCGCGGAAATCGTTGCAAATATCAAAGACAGGCTTTTGGCGCAAGGATATCCTTTATGTGGAAATGAGCCGCTGAAAATAACCATTTCTGCCAAATCCTACGGCTATTATGGCACAGAGCTTGCTGCAGATTTGCGTCAGCATGGGATTTTTCACGAATTTGCTGACAAAGACCACTTGGTTTTGATGTGTTCACCGTGCAATTCTGCCGCTGATTTGGAACGTACCTGTTCTGTTTTACTGCAAATTGAAAGAAAACAGCCTGTTTTCGCGGAATTTCCGTTTCCTGATGCAACAGATTTTGCCATGTCCCCGCGAAAGGCGGCTTTTGCACCATGCGAGCAGTTACCAATTGACCTCTGTAAAGGTCGTATCTGCGCGGAAACTGCGTTTAGCTGCCCACCTGCTGTACCGATTGTTTTTTGCGGAGAACGTATCACCGAGAAAGCGGTCGCGTGCTTTCGGTATTGCGGCATCAAGGAGTGCCTAGTTGTATCCGCGATACATTTATAATGTGCAATCCAACCGTATCCCGAAGAATTTTTCTCATGATACCATCCCGCCGAGGGGTTGTCAACCAAAAAAGCGCAGTCTTTTGCAGACTGCGCTTTTGCTTGGATTTACTGTAAAACTTTGATGCGAGCAATGGCTTTCAGAATGTCGGTGACATCATCAGCGGAAAGAATGCCGTCATGATTCACATCAGCATTGGCTCTGCCTTCCGGAGAAATCTGCACGGGTTCTTCGTTGTTGTAGCGTTGCAGGAGGACAACGTCTGCGATTTTGACTTTGCCGTCATTGTCCACATCGCCAAGGAGATTATCGGATTTTGCATTCAGTGCGATGAACGGGATATCGTTTTCCAAAGCGTAAGCTTCTGCGGCGGTACCCTGATAGCCCGAAATGGAAAAGCCTTCTACTTGATTTTCCGTGTCCGTATTGCTATTGAAACCAAATGCATTTGAATATATTTTCTCGACTGAAGCCGGAATGTAGATGTTTTTCAGCTTGGGACAGCCTTGAAATGCAGACTCTCCAATCCCTTCAAGACCTTCTGGCAGATTGATACTTTCCAGATTTTTGCAGCCTGCAAATGCATCGTAACCAATACCAGAAACGGTATCCGGCAGAGTAACGGATTTCAGTGTTTTACAGTCCTTGAAAGCTTCCGGGGCTATGGTTTCGACCGGTATCCCAAAATAATCGGCAGGAATCACGAGTTCTTCGGGTATGTAAACGTGCCAGCCTACTACACTCATATATCCGTCGTTTTCTTCAAAAATCATGCCTTGTTCCAGATCTCTGAGCCAGGGAGTACCGTAAAAAGAATACATTCCCACAGGTTTTATGGTATCAGAAATATCAACATCTTTCAGTTCGGAACAGTTCTTAAAAGCGTTAGTACCCATATATTCCAGAGAATCCGAAATGTGAATTGCTTTCAGTTTGGAGCAATTTTGAAATGCACTCTCGCCGATGATCTTGATATTATCGGTTAAATTGATGCTTTCCAGATTTTCGCAGCCTGCAAATGCATCGTAACCAATACCAGAAACGGTGTCCGGCAGAGTAACGGATTTCAGTGTTTTACAGTCCTTGAAAGCTTCCGGGGCTATGGTTTCGACCGGTATCCCAAAATAATCGGCAGGAATTACGAGTTCTTCGGGTATGTAAACGTGCCAGCCTACTACACTCATATGTCCGTCGTTTTCTTCAAAAATCATGCCTTGTTCCAGATCTCTGAGCCAGGGAGTACCGTAAAAAGAATACATTCCCACAGGTTTTATGATATCAGAAATGACAACATCTATCAGTTCGGAACAGTTCTTAAAGGCATTAGTCCCCATATATTCCAGAGAATCCGGGATGTGAATTGCTTTGAGTTTGGAGCAGTCTTGA
>JAZRXM010000013.1:0-6657 GCA_045600205.1 Oscillospiraceae bacterium
GATTGCGCTGCTTGGTCAGATTCAGAATAACAACGCTCAGCATGAGTATTACCTCACCGATACAATTGCCATTGCACTGCAAAATAACCTGCGTGCCGGCGCATTCTGCTCGCAGAATCCCGATGTGGTGCTGGGTGCAAACGACCGCAAAGGTCTGTTGAAGCTGAACAACGCTGCCCGCATGGCAGTCCTGAATCAGCACATGGATAACGGTGTCGGTTTCTGCTGCACAGACGGCATCATTATTGAGCGCAGTGTTGAAATCGGCGCCGGTACAGAGATCCTGCCAAATACCATTCTTCGCGGCAAGACCGTCATCGGCACAAACTGCGTCATCGGTCCGAACACCGTTGTAGAAGACAGCGTCATCGGAGATGGCGCAATTCTGAACGCATCGCAAGTCTATGAGTCCGAAATCGAAGCAAATACAAAAATCGGACCGTTTGTACAGATCGTATCCAACGAACAGATCTGAAGATCGTCACAAAATCCCGCCGCTGCATTGCAGGAGGCGGGATTTTTTGATGCCCATTTGCCGTTTTCGACAGATTTCGCAAGATGTTTCTGATAAAATAGAAACATCAAGGAATCAAAAGGAGGCGGCAGTTTTGCGGTATACACGACGACATTCCATGCACTGGTTATCCGTTCTGATGATGTTTCTGATTCTGGCAGGCTGTATCGCGCAGCCCATGACACCCTCTGCGGACATGCCCTTGTATCAGGAGCAGACATTTACGCAGTTGGAACAGTGTTTTTCCGCGCAAACAGGTCTGATCCGACCCACAAGGCAATCGCAGGTGACCGCCGCATGGCTGCCCTATCTGCTCTATGATACCCTGTTTGCGGCCTCGGATGCCGACACCTGTCGTGCAGCGGTACGGGAACACCTCACAAATGCAAAGAAAATCGGCATCAACACGATTTTTGCACACGCCTGTGCCTTCGGAGAAGCCTATTACCTCTCTGATTTACTGCCGCCTGCAAAATCATGCAGCTACGATTGTTTTCAAATACTATCCGAAGAATGCCGCCGTCTGGAACTGTCATTGCACGCTTGGATCAATCCGCTGCGCCTGCAAACCGTGGAGCAGACCGCAAAATGGTCAGGCGAAGCCCTTGCCGTGCGTTGGTACCGTGACCGCAGTCAGCGCGAAAAATATATGATCTTGTGGGAAAATCGCTGGTATTTCAATCCCGCGCAGGAGCAGGTGCGCGATCTGATTTGCCGCGTTGCAGCCGAATTGCTCAACCGCTACCCAATCGACGGGATTCACATTGACGATTATTTCTACCCGACCACCGCAGCCGCATTTGACGCACAGGATTTTGCCGCATCCCATGCCGAAGATCTCGCACAGTGGCGCAGAGAACAGGTCACCGCACTGGTACATCAGCTTTATGCAACCGTACACAATATTGCAGAAGATGCAGTGTTTTCCATCAGTCCGCAGGCAAACATCGCGCACAACACCGACGCACTCTACGCCGATGTTACCGCGTGGGCTGCCGAGGATACCGCCTGTGACTGGCTCATCCCGCAGATCTACTACGGGTTTGAGCATGAAACCATGCCGTTTTTAGAAGTCATGGCGCAATGGACGGCATTGCCGCGCAGTTCCTCTGTTGCCCTGCTGATTGGCATTGCCACCTACAAAGTCGGGGAAACAGACTTGAATGCAGGAAGCGGTCAGAAGGAATGGCTGGATTGCCCTGCGCTCCCTGCCCGCGAAGCTGCTGCTGCTCTGCGGGATGAAAGTGTCAGCGGAATCGCATTTTATCACCTAGGTACGACGATTTCGCTTTCCCAGTCCGAGGCGCAGGCGCTCCATGAAATTCTTTTATAGATATTTCAGATTCATTTTATGTTTCTATGGTAATCTTGAATCATTCCGAAAGGAAGAGAGAGAATTTCAGAATCAGATATAAAGAGGTAGATCATGGAGATTTTAGTTATTGAGGGGAATACACGACTTCGTCAGGAAATCCATGAACGACTGACGAAAGACGGCTTTCACTGTACGACCGTCCCAAGCGGAATGGATGCCCTGCGGCTTTTGGATACGCCGCGCTTCCATGCAGTGCTGATTGATACGGCGCTGCCTGATACGGACGGACTGAGCGTACTGCGCGAGATGCGTACCCGCGGACTGGATACGCCTGTCATGCTGCTGAGCATTCAGGGCTCTGTTTCGGACCGCGTCATGGGTCTGGACAGCGGCGCAGACGATTATCTGGTCAAGCCGTTTCACATGGATGAGCTTTGCGCCCGTGTAAGAAAAATGGTGCGCAGCTACCGCAAAGAAAATTGTGAGATGGACAGCAGCATCCGCTGCCTTGCTGATTTAACCGTAGATACCAAACGGCACATTGCCACCAGAAACGGCAAGCGCATCCCGCTTTCCGAGAAGGAATGCGCCATTCTCGAATACCTGATTTGCAATCAAGGCGTTACACTGACGAAAGAATGCATCGAAGAACACGTTGCCAAGCATATGCCGACAGACGGTGCGGTCATCAGCGTGTATATTCACTATCTGCGAAGAAAAATTGATGACGGCTTCTCAGTCAAGCTTTTGCATACCATTCGCAATGCAGGCTATGTTTTGCGTGCAGATAACCCAAAACTGACACTCCGCCGCTCCTGAAACACAAAAAACAAATCCCTCCGAAACCGCAAGGTCTTGGAGGGATTTCTATTTACAATTCACACATCACTTCGTTTTTTGCCATTCAAAATTGCCGTAATTTGCGGGCAGTAGCCACCATATTCTTCGGTGATCAATTGGACCGAATGCACCATCTGCAAATCACTGATGTAAGCGGAGTAATCATATTCACCTTCGAATATACGACGGCCTGTCCAGAGCAGTTCCACATTCGAATCCAGTACCGCCTCCGTACCATCATCATGACGGAATATCAGTTGACCGCAGGCTTTTTTGCCGCATTCCATGACGTAGAACACACCATTCGCCGATGCTGCATAACACTGCACATTCGGATTCACCGTACTGACAACACCGTCTTTTGTAGCTCTCAGTTCAAAGGAATACGGGTCATCTGTTTCTGTGATGTAATATATGGAACGATCCGACCAGATACAGTTGTTCACATCCGGAACAGAATCTACAGTGTCGATCACATTTCCTTGATAGAAAATCTCCGTTTTGTACTCCAGCTTGCCATTTGTTTGCTCCGTAATAGAAATACCGGTGGAATACTCCCTCATCCAATCATTGTCCAATATGTCATTCCACGAGGAAACCATTTCGCCGCATCCCCAGTCAGGGAAAACGACATTTTGCATACTAAATGATAATTCCGAATAATCCCAGTCGTAAAACCGCTTCATGAGTTCACGGACCGGCGCAAGATACATATCAGGAATAATCTTGCAGGCACCGACCATCACACACTGATGTTCTATATCCAGTACTGCATCCCAACTGTATCCGACTGACAGTTGGGATGTATCCATCTGATACACCTTGTCATCCATAGTCACATAAAATGTTTTTTGTGACTCGACAAAGCAAAAATACAGATAATACAGGACTTGCCACATTTCGTCCTCACCGGTAATCTCCATTCCCTTCAAGGCTTCCGTCAGTTCACTGAGCTTGATTTTCGGAACATCGCCCTCATAGGTGTAAAACAAGCCGAGCAGGTTGTATCCCTCCGCTTCTGAGGTCAATTGGATTGGCACGGCATAGGGCAGCAACTGCTTCAATTCATTATCATAACAATAAATCGAGTTGCCTGACACAGTTCGATCTCCGATATTCGCAATGGTATTCCGCACCTTTTCGCGCAGCAATCGCTCCGTAAAATAAGCCTCATTCTCTCTTGACATTTCTGCATCTGTTTTCAGCATATCATCCTCAATGAAGTTGCTGAAGAGAAAATCAACTGGAGTCGGATCATCCGGTACAGCAGATTCCGTTGTGATAACGGCAACCAAATCACTCGAACCTCTAAAATACATATTCGACGCGTCTTTGGATACCGCCAACATATCGCAATCATCCATTTCGACATCAGCAGGGAGTAACATCGTCGGATACTTATCGCCTAAACTTTGCCGCAGCCACACCGGAGTTGGTTGCTGAAAGGATTCGACATAATGCAGCTTGCCGTCTGTATCATAGACAGCGTAATATAAAAACGTCGAATTATATAAGTCATCGTACCAGTAAAATGTATCAAAATCCTGGAGATAAGCCATTCCGGCCGGAGCACATAACATTTGCTGCGAATCATCCATATCATAGAGTGGTTCTTCCTTCAGTTCTGCCAGCACGGCGACCGTTTCGCCGGTTTTAAGCCAGAAGATACGCTTGCAGTCCTCAGAAATGCGGATCGTCTCGGAGGCATTGGAACCGATGCGTGTACGGGTCTGCGTTTTAGCATTCCAAGTAAAAATCACATGATAATTATCGGCATACCCGGAGTCTGAATCCGCATACCGCACCAGATAGCAAATGCCGCTGTTATCAGGAAGAACCGTATACCACAGCACATCCTCTGCGACCGTCACAGGGGGGGCAGCAGGGCTCAGGAGTGAACGGTACATCAACGTCACGGAATCGGGATTTTCATCGTCCTCAGTCTTCGACGGAAAAGACTGCGGATAGAAAATGCCGCTTTGATCAGGCATCACTGCAACCCATTTTTGCAAATCAGACTGAAGCATAGATTTATCCGAGTAAAGATAATACAAATCACTGGTACTCAGCTCCTCGGAAACGTTGTGCTGGCTGCTGGTAAAATACGCCTCAGAAATCTGAATCGGCAGCTTCGTACTCAAGTCCTGATACCAGATCGCATTGTTTTTAAGGTAAACAACATAGTCCGATTCCGCCGCCGCTGTTCGCGCAGTCGATGAACTTCCCGCAGAATTCTCAGACACATCGCGGTGCTGCTTGCCAAGGTAAATGCCCGTCCCCGCAATGGCAGAGAGAATCACAGCACCACAAACCGCAAGTGCCCCGAATCGTTTTCTTTTCCCCTGCTGATATTCCGATAATTCCTCGTGTTTCTGCTGCTGTCGGCGGGCTGTATCTTCTGTCAAAGCAGAATCAAGCAATTTATCAATATCAAATTTCTGATTTTCTGCATCTGAATTATGCTGTTCCAACATCTGAAAGCCCCTTTCTGATAGGTTCTGTTATAAAAACGATTCAAAGCCACCAAAATATTCATTGCCCGATTCGATTTGTATGATTGCACATATAGGGAGAATATAATAGCGGAGATTTTATTAGAAGCAGCGTTCTGCACGGTCTTTTCTGCAAGAATCCATGCGTCCGCATCGGTAGCAGAGTTCATTCTTCGAAACGCCATCTCGGGTTATATCGAGCAAATTAGAAATCGTCGTTTCCGCGATGTTTTCAAGAGCCTCCGCAGTCAAAAAAGCCTGATGAGAGGTAACAAGTACATTGGGCATGGAAATCAATCGCGCCAATACATCATCCGCTACAATGTGCCCCGAAAAATCCTCGAAGAAAATGTCTGCTTCCTCCTCATAGACATCCAAGCACGCTGCGCCTATGATCCGCTGTTTTATCCCGTCCAGTAGGGCTTCTGCGTCAATCAACGCACCGCGGGACGTATTAATCAGAATCACGCCTTTTTTGAATTTAGTGAGGGTATCATGTCCGATCAAATGATGCGTTTCGGGTGTCAGCGGGCAGTGCAGGGAGATGATATCGCTCTGTGCAAAAAGTTCATCCAATGAAACATAGGTAATTTTACTGTTTTCGGCAGGAAATTTGTCGTAGCCGAGTACACGCATCCCGAACCCATTGCAGATATCCGCAAAAATGCACCCTATTTTACCCGTACCGATCACACCGACCGTTTTACCGTGCAGGTCAAATCCTGTCAACCCGCTGAGCGAAAAATTGAATTCTCTGGTACGGTTATACGCCTTATGAATGCGGCGCACAGAAGTCAACAGCATTGCGATTGCGTGTTCTGCTACCGCATAAGGCGAATAAGCGGGTACATGCAGAACATGGATTTTCCCAAAGCAAGCCTGCAAATCCACATTGTTATAGCCGGCGCAGCGCAGTAAAATCGCTTTGACGCCTAGCGCATGAAGTTTATCTACGACCGCTGCATCAACGTTATCATTCACAAACACGCAGACGGCGTTGCAGTCCTGAGCAAGGCTTGCGGTATCTGCATTCAGTTTGGTATCAAAGAATTTGATGAAAATATTTTTACTTTCCGCTGCTTTTTCAAAAGATTCGACATCATACGATTTTGTGTCATAAAATGCGAGCTGCATATACTGCGCCTCCTTCAATGAAAGTAAAGATATTATACCACAGAAATAACGAAATAACAAGATGTATTAAAAAACCTCCGTTCTTTTGGAACGGAGGTCTGGTTGGGATGGCAGGATTTGAACCTACGAATGCCAGAGTCAAAGTCTGGTGCCTTACCGCTTGGCTACACCCCAGTAAATATATTATATCATATTCTTGCAAAAAAATCAAGCATATATGAGAACAGCCAGAGAAAAAATCTCTGGCTGCAAGTGTCGGCATCTTTCTATCTTCCCGGGACGTCTCCATCCAAGTATTTTCGACGTTAGTGAGCTTAACTTCCGTGTTCGGAATGGGAACGGGTGGATCCTCACTGCAATTA
>JAZRXM010000014.1:0-129041 GCA_045600205.1 Oscillospiraceae bacterium
TTGCCGCTGCCCGTGACACCGTATAGCAGAAATGCAGCGGCTTTTCGGGCTAAAATCGCAGCAGATACGGCATCATAGGCTGCCTGCTGCTCGCTGGATAAAATCGTATTTTCAGGCGGATTCGTAACCTTTGCATCCCGCGGAATGCGCAGCAGTTCGACCTCAAAAAGCTCGGCAATGCCCGCTTTTACAAGGTTTGTGATGACTGCACCCGTCACGCCCGCATAGTAGGCACATTCCTTTGCCGAGAGCATCTCGTGCGCCTCCAGCACGGTGATAACAGAACGCTGTTTCGGCGTGGGCGCAAAGGATGTTGGGTCTGTACGGTATCGGACGGAAAGCCGCAGCATTTTTTGTGTGCTGTCGCCGACCGCCTGTTTGCCCTCCGAGATTTCTACCAGACAGCCCTTTGCGAGCAGTCTTTCCCGGATGGCTTGCTTTTCGCTGTCGCCCTCTGCTTGGAGCAGAAGGTCTTTTTCATGCTGTGACGCGGCATTTTCAAGCAGTGTCAGATAATTGCGTTCTTCCTTCGTCAGCGTAACGGTTGCGGGCGGCTTGATCAAAGCATAGCGTTCCTGTAACCGAAGCTGCATTCCGCCCGGAAGCACCGCCCGCACCGCATCATACCATGTGCAGAACGTGCGCTCATGCAGAAAATGCACCAATGAAAGCAATTCCTGCGTCAGGACAGGTTCTTCATCGAGGACGGCGGCAATCGGTTTGAGTGTGATCGGTTCGCCTTTTGCATCCATCATCGGCTGCTGATGCTTTGTCAGCTCCAGCACGATGGCGATGCGGCGACGATTGCCTTTCCCAAACGGTACCGCTACACGCATTCCGACTGCAAGGACAGACGCCCACTGCTCGGGCACAGCATAGGAGTAGCACTGGTCATAACTGAAAGCGGCTGCATTCAGCGCAACCAAAGCGACCGTTCTCCCGCTCAGGCTCGGCATAGGCGTTCCTCCGTTTCATCAGTCAATGCGTGGAATATCAGGAATTATTCCTCGATATGTTCCGGTTCCACAACCTTGTATTTCTTCGCTGCAAACTCCTCAACAGCAGTCTTGACAGGCTTTTCCTCCAGACGCTGACCGTGCTCATACAGGTCATCTGCGATCTGACGAGCGCGTTTTGCTACGCCGATCACCAGCGCATAATAACTCTCGTTCTTCCCGATAATCTCACTCATAGCAGGTCTTAACATGACAACATCTCTCCTATTCTGTTCTTCATGGCATCATATTTCAGCGACTGCGCACGCACAATCGCCATGAAATCATCCACTGCGTCCTCAAGCGCATCGTTGAGGACGATGTAATCATAATTTTTTGCGAGCGGAAGCTCCTCTTTTGCCCGGGCAATGCGCTGCTCGATGACCTCTTGGGCTTCCGTGCCGCGCTTATTCAGACGTCTGCGCAATTCCTCCATGGTGGGCGGAATTGTGAAAATCAGTACGGCATCAGGGCATTTTTCCTTGACCTGTAAAGCACCCTGCACCTCAATTTCAAGGATGACATTTTTTCCCTGTTCCCGCAATTCGTTAACCTTATCCAACGGGGTACCGTAGTAATTGCCGCAATACTCCGCGTGCTCCAGCATCAGACCATTTGCAATGCGCTGCTCGAATTCTTCGCGGGTGATGAAGTGGTAATGAACGCCGTTTTCCTCGCCGACACGCGGCTGACGGGTTGTTGCGGATACCGAAACGGCAAACCGCTCATCCTTCAGGATTTCGCTGACCATGGTGCCTTTTCCGCAGCCTGACGGTCCCGAAAAGATGATCAACAAGCCTTTACTCATCCTCTTCTTCCTCCTCAGCGGGAGCATCCTTATCCGTCAGACGAGCACCGATGGTTTCCGGCTGGATCGCGGATAGAATGACATGATCGCTGTCCATGACGATGACAGCGCGGGTTCTTCTGCCGTAGGTCGCGTCAATGAGTCTGCCGCGGTCCTTGGCATCCTGCACGATTCGTTTGATCGGTGCAGATTCGGGGCTGACAATGGTAATCAGGCGTGTGGAGGAAATCATGTTTCCGAAGCCGATGTTGATAAGCCGCATAGTGGGTTCCTTTCTGCCGATATGGCGGAATTATTCGATATTCTGAATCTGCTCGCGGATTTTTTCAATTTCGGATTTCATATCCACAACGAGCTTGGTGATGCTCAGATCCTGTGCCTTGGAGCCAATGGTGTTGACCTCGCGGTTCATTTCCTGCACGAGAAAATCCAGTTTTCTGCCAACCGGTTCTGCCGCTGCGAGGAGTTCTCTGCCCTGTGTCAGGTGGCTGTGCAGACGTACCGTTTCCTCATCCACGGCGGTTTTTTCCGCAAAGATGGCGGTTTCGGTCAAAATGCGCTGTTCGTCGATATTCTGATCGGCAAGCAGTTCGGAGAGCTTATGGAACAGTCTGTTGCGATAATTTTCCGCAACACTCGGTACGATGGATTCGATCCGGCGAAGCATTGCCTCAATCCCATCCAGCTTATCCAGCAAATCCGCCGCAAGACGTGCGCCCTCTTTCTCGCGCATTTCCACGAACTGCGCCAGAGCCTCCTCTGCGCAGGCGGAAACATCCTGCCAGATCTGCTCCTCATCGTCCTGCTCCTTGGTGAGCGTGAACAGGTCGGGAAGCCGCAGCAGGGACGAAAGCGTGATGTCATCTGCGAGCATCAGCTCGGAATTGACCTCTCGGAGCGCATCCACATAGCCCTGCGCCACGGACTGATTTACGGTAACCTTTGCGTCCTTGCCGTCAGGTCGTGTGATGGTGACGGACACCTCAACCTTTCCGCGTGTTATCTTTCCGTTCAAAAATGATTTCAGTTTTTCCTCAAGGTACAGGCAGGTTCTGGGCAGCCGTGCGGAAAACTCGTAATAGCGATGATTAACGGAACGGATTTCCACAAGGATATCTCTGCCGTTGGTGAGATGCTGCGCTCTGCCGTAGCCTGTCATGCTCTTTGGCATTGGAAAGACCTTCTTTCTGTATAAGTTTCTTCTCATCGAGATGAAATCGCATGAATCATCATTTTAGTATACCATATTCCGCGGCGAAAATCAAGGGATAAAAGCAACAATTTGGCTACAAATGAAAATAAAAATCCCCCTGTCCTTTCGAACAGGGGGATTCTCAATCAATATCGAATCAAATCAACAGAATCTGCGTGAAAATTACTTTTCAACAGCAAACTTGGTGATCAGACGAGCGATATACTTCAGGATTGCGGTTACGTCATCAGCAGACAGTTCGCCATCGCCGGTGACTTCAGCGTTCTTCTTACCCTCGGATTTGATGGTAACAGCTTCCTCGTTGACGAAACGAGAGAGCAGAACGACGTCAGAGATCTTGACCTTGCCGTCGCAGTCAACGTCGCCGTAGAGGGAAGCAGAAGGCTGACCAGGATCATCACCAGGATCATTACCAGGATCAGTAGCACCATCGATGAACGGCTTAACATCCGGATACAGCTCGTACATTGCGCCCATAGCCATCAGGATGTCGCCTGCGTGCCAGAATCTGTGGTAGTTCAGGTCAACAGCAGCAACGTTCTCGAAGTCGCTGGTGTCAGAAGTCTTGTCGTCATAGACAGCACCTGCAGCAACGTCCTTCTCCCAAGCTGCCTTCAGTTCCTGATACTTTTCGAGATCCTCGTACATCGGACGGAGATCGCAGAACTTGGAACCATTCTTAACGGTGTAGCCGTAAGGATACTTGCCTTCGGTGCCGCTCGGAATGTAAACAACCTGCTCGAAGAAACGAGTCAGAGAACCGTTGTGCTCCAGACGAGAGCAACCGTAGTCATCACGACCGAGTTCCCACTCACGAGCGAGGAGCTGCTGACCGATATACAGAGCCTTTTCTGCATCGGTGGAGCCTTCCTTCAGAGCAGCAGAGCCATCAACGCCCTCAGCAGCTGCGTAGTAGATCAGGGTGTTAGCCAGAGAGCTGACGCAACCGAGGTCGGAGTTACCGGTACCGGTGATCTTGCAGGTCAGACCGCTGTTAGCGCTCTCGCTGTAAGAACCGGACCAGCTGTCAGGCTGACCGCTCCAGTCGAGGTTCGAAGGAATCTCGTAGTCGCCGTCATCCGTCAGTTTTACGTTCTCAACCATGAAGTGAACCCACTTCTTGAGCATGGAGGACAGAGCAGACTCCATGGTAACGCCGCCCGGCTTTACAGAGCCCTTGGAAGCATCGCCATCGGTCTTGATGACGTAGTACAGCTCAGCCAGACGCTGAGTGGACCATACCTGGTTACCGATCCAGTGGTTGGAACCCGGGTCAGCGTAAACAGGGTGCTCAACATATGCCATGTCATGGAAGGTGGATACATTGGACGGATACTTGGAGTAGTTACCATCCCAGCAGTTGGTGCATCCGCCTGCGAACATACCGTCAGCAGACTGCAGCCACTCGTAGAGCTCAAGCTGACGCTCCAGAGAAGTGGTGTAGTCCTTCTCAGCGCCCTCAGACTTCATAGCTGCTTTCAGACCGGAATCATAAAGCAGACCATAAGCAGCCAACGGGTTCTGATAGAACTGGTGAGAGTGAGAGCAGCCGATCTGCCAAGCCCAAGAGCCGTCAGCAGCGCCGCCCCATGCGGTGTACCAAGACATCAGGAAGTGCTGACCGTCCAGACCGCCGCCATTGGAGTCAGCAGTCATGCTCTGGCAGCCGATGGTCTTGTAGTACTTATCGAACATATCGTTACGAAGTTCGTCGCCCATCTTACCAGCTTTCGTGGTAACATCGGAGTTGCCGACGCCCCAACGGTTTGCTGCGTAAACAGCCTGAATTGCACGGTCTTCTGCGTCAGGAGCGTTGGTATAAGACCAAGACTTTGCAGTAGACTTCTGGAATGCAAACTTCATGCCCTGGCTGGAGTTACCATATTTCAGTTCCTCAACAGCCGGGTGCGGAATGGTCTCGAAGCAGGACTCCTGGTCGCCACGCTGGAAGGTGTTGATGAAGGTGAACTTGCCCTTCTCGCCCTCAGCAGAACCGCCGAATCCATACCAGTCATCGACGTCTGCCAGCCAGTGCAGCAGATACTCGCCCTTATCGCTGGAGTAAGCGGAGGTGAACTTGGAGTGCAGCGGGTTCTTACCAACGTTGGACTCAGAGCCCTCAGACGGATACTTTTCGACGCTGTCCGGATGCTCAGCAGCAACCTGAGAGGACAGTTCGGACTTCGACCAGAAACCGGTCTGCTCGGTCGGGATCATAACCTCAAGGGTCTTCCAAGCTTTCGCCAGATCGCCGGACTTGCCCTCGATGTTATCCTTCATTGCAGCCAGCCATACGATGTAGGACATAGCCTCAGAAGTGGTCTCATGACCGTAGTCAGGAGCCTCGCAGATAACTTCTTCGATTGCGTGGTACGGAACACCGAAACCACCGGAAGGAATGTTATTTGCGCTCAGATAGCCGGTTTCAACACCGTTGGTAACAACATCGTCATACATGGACAGGAAGCGGTTGCCGTAAGTGTCATCGCCATACGCTTCTTTCTTGGTGCGGGTGCCAGCAGCAGATGCGGTACAGGTCATCAATGCGCTGGATGCCATAGCAGCTGCCAGAACAGCAGACAGGATGGCTTTGCTCTTCTTGAATTGCATTTCTTTTTTACCCCTCTCGTAAAATTTTAGGTTTTTCGGATCGCTTTTGCACGGACGAATTTTCTATGCATTTGCTAAAAATTCAGGTCATGCGGTTCGGAACGGGTATTTCACGGTGCAATCCGTGCACTGCGCCATGGAATACTTTTGCTTTCGTATGGGATTTGCGGCAGCTGCAAAATCCTTTCAATTCGCAAGATGCTGCGGACAACTTTCGGTCTGCCGTCACGCTGAATCCGCTGCCCCAATGCCACATCGTTTGCATCATGCAGCCGCAGAGGTTTTGGGTCGCAGGCGCATGGGTAGACAGATAGCCCCATACAATTCCTGTCTACATTATAGTGATTTCACGGACGTTTGTCAAGCCCTAATACGGAAACATTGGCGATTCCACGTACTTTTTGGATGCTTTTACAAATTTGCATATCCGAGTTTGTGCAACCTGCCATATCTTGCGATTCGTTTCAATTCTTGCCAAATTTCGCCGTCAAATGCGTTTTTTCGTCCCCACAGGCTTCTCAATTCGCTGACACATGATTGACACATTTTGCCGTTAAAATAAGGACATTCAGATAGATTCCTTCCAACTATTCACATTTTCGTTACGTTTTATTCATATTCTGTTCATCTGAATTTGAGATAATATCAATAAGTAGGCTCACAACGCATTCAGAGGGCTGCGGAGTCTATTTTTTCTGCCGTCAAGGACGAAAAGGGGGCTGAAACGGCAGAGGATTCTTCCGCATTCTGCGGGGTACCGCCCGCGCCTGCGGTAATGGAAAGGATACTATTTATATGGTAGAAATCAAAAACCTGACCAAGTTCTACGGCAGTCATCCTGCGGTACAGGATATCTCCTTTACCGTCGGCGACCACGAAGTTCTTGGCTTTCTCGGACCAAACGGTGCGGGAAAATCCACAACCATGAATATGATCACCGGCTGTCTGCCGTCTACATCCGGCACGGTACTCGTGGACGGCTATGACATCGCCAAAGACCCCATGGAGGTCAAGCGCAGAATCGGCTATCTGCCCGAGCTGCCGCCTGTCTATACCGATATGCGCGTGCGCAATTATCTGGAATTTGCCGCGGGTCTGAAAGGCGTCAAGCGCAAGGATATCAAGACGCAGGTGGAAAACGCCATGGAACGCCTGAAGATCACCGATGTTCAGAAACGACTCATCGGCAACCTCTCCAAAGGTTATCGTCAGCGTGTCGGATTTGCACAGGCGCTGCTCGGCTCGCCGAAATTCCTGATCCTCGATGAACCGACCGTCGGTCTGGACCCCAGACAGGTCATGGAAGTTCGTCAGCTGATCACCGACCTCGCCAAAGACCATACTATTATATTCTCTACCCACATTCTGGCGGAAGTCAGTGCGGTGTGTGAACGCGTTGTCATCATCAACAAGGGGCAGATCCGCGCCGTGGATACCATCGAAAACCTCGAAAAAAGCGTTTCGGGCGACCTTGTCATCAAAATGAAAATTGAGGGCGACATCACCAAGGCAACTGACATCATCCGCAATACGAAAGGTGTCAAGGAACTGCGCGAAGTCGCTTATGAATCCGCAGGGATCAACAGCTACACCGTTGCCATCGAATCCGAGGATGTCCGCAAGCCGCTGATGTCCTCTCTGATCGCAGGCGACTGCATCGTACTCGAAGTGACTTCCGTCCATGCAAATCTGGAAGAAGTATTCGTCCGCCTGACCGCTGCACCGCGTGAGCAGAGCCGAAAGGAACTGCTGGAGGAACTCGGCGAGGAACTGGCTGCCCAGCACGCCGCCGAGAATCCCTACGACGCTGACGAAAAGGAGGATGCCTGATGTTTGCACTCTATAAAAAGGAAGTACAGTCCTATTTCTATTCCCCGTTTGCCTATGTCATCAGCGCACTGTTTCTGCTGGTGTTCTCGCTTTCATTTATCTCGGGCATTTCCGATATGTCCAGCAACGTGTTCCGTTTTTCGTTCTCCAATATCTTCTATAACAATTTCTTCTATTTCATCTTCATGATTCCCCTGCTGACCATGCGTACCTTCGCAGAAGAACGCAAATCCCACACCGAAACACTCTGGCTTTCCGCACCGATCTCCCTTGCCAAAGTCGTGCTTGCGAAATATTTTGCAGTTGTCACGGTATTCCTCTGCATGATGCTCGTTTCGCTGTTCTTCCCCATTGTTGTGGCACTCAACGGAACCGTCATCTCGGCAAGCCTGTTCTGCGGATATTTCGGATTTTTGCTCTGGGGCATGGTCTGTATCGCCATCGGCGTGATGATGTCCGCCCTGACCGACAACCCGATCCTCGCCGCACTCTTTGGAGAAGCCGCCATGATCGCAGTCATTTTCTTAGATAACTTCACTTCAACCGATTTTGTCCAGTCCATTCCGTTTCTTTCAAAGATCCTCACGTTCTTTTCCACTGAAAAACGCTTCTCAGGCTTTTCACAGGGATTGTTCAGCCTTTCCGATTTCATCTTCTTCGTGACTTTCTCTGCGGTGGTTCTCATATGGACGATTATTATCATCGAAAAACGCCGCCAGAGCCGCGCTTAAGAAACGGAGGATACTGAAATGAGTAATGCTGTCAACAGCAAAAACAAGAAATTTACAGCACTTGCATGGACTTTAGCCATTCTGGTGCTTGCAGTGGCGATCCCGCTCAACCTGATTTTTGAACGCCTGAATATCACGGCGGATATGACCCCGAACAGCCTTTATACCCTCACACCGACCACCACCAAAATGCTCGATCAGTACGACCAGCAGGGCATTGTTGTGGATGTGTACTTCCTCGGCAAGCTGGAAGAAATGGAAAATGATCCCGAAATGCTCGCCATGTACCGCACCCTGATCGAATATGACAAATTCAACTGCTTCCACCTGATCGACATTGACCCCGATACGGAGCCGCAGCTTGTCAAGAACCTCGACCCGACGGGCGAATACAAGCTCACCGACTACGACTTCCTGTTCAAGCGCGATCAGTTCGTCAAGCGTATTCCCGCCTCTTTGATGTACACCTACGGCACGGCAGAAAACGCAAAGGGTGAAACAATCGTTACCAACGCAGAATTCCGCGCTGAAAATTACTTCACCGGCGCAATGTATTCCGTCGTTACAGGCGAAGAACCCGTTGTCTACTTCCTGGAAGGTCACGGCGAACACGGACTGGATGAGATGACTACGCTGAAAGCAAACCTCGCAAACTATAACTATCGTGCCAAGTCCCTCAACCTGATGAACGCCGAATCCGTACCTGAGGACGCCTGCATGATCGTCTGCGCAGGTCCGACCCGCGATATCAGTGAGGAGGAATTCCAGAAGCTCAATGACTATCTGGACAAAGGCGGCAACCTTTCCCTGCTGATGACCCCTAATCCCGCAAAACTCAGCTATTCCTACCTGGAAACCATCATGTACCGCTTCTGCATCGGCATGGATTACAACACCATCTACGAAACCGATGCCGCACGCCATGTTTCGGGCAACAACCAAATCTACATGGTAGATCTGGTGCCTGCCGTCGAAGAAGCCGAAATCGACCTGACTGCTGATCTGCTCGCGAACAAAGCCATTATCCCCTATATGCCGTCAGCACGCAGCTTCTATCAGCAGTACAACGAGAATTATACCACCTGCCAGGTCGGCGACCTGCTCCGTACCGCAACCACCGCTATGGCTGATCCCTGCGGCGGTACTCTGGAAGACCCCGAATCCGTCACAGGCAAACAGCAATCCCTTGCCATGTATTCGCAGGATTCCCTCCGCAACAACGCAAAACTTGCCGTTTTCGGTTCCGCAGAATTCCTGCTGGATACTTCCATGACCACCAACTACTACATCCAGCCCACATATCTCTACGTCAGCACCATCACATGGATGTATAACAGCGACGTTGACATGAACATCGACAATAAATCCAAAACCTACGACGAATTGCCGATCAACAGTTCCGGCACCGCAAAAACATATATGGCACTTTTCCTTGCCGCTCCGATCGTCATTGCTCTGATTGGCGTGGTCGTCTGGCTGAGGAGGAAAGACGCATGAAGCAGTTCAAATGGATTATCATTCTTGCTGTCACTGCGGTTCTTCTGGTCGGCGGGTTCATCGCCGTAGACCTCATTATGAAAGACAAAGAGGAAAAGGAAAAAATCGGCGGCCCCAAAACCCTGTTCTCCTTTGACGGCAATACAACCACACGCATCACCATTGATAACGAGGACGGCTTCTTCCGCTTCGACTGGGACGAAACCGATGCCACATGGAAACTTGTTTCCGATGAGCCGTTTGCAATCAACATCTACGCCATTTCTACGGTCTGCAACTACTTCTGTATGCTGAATACCGAGAAAACCGTCGCGTTCGACTGCAAAGACACCTCTGCTTTCGGATTCGACCACCCCGTGACCCTGAAAGTCTATACCACGCAGACCGGAGAGGACCATCCCTATATCCTCTATGTCGGTGACAGCACCCCGACCTACGACGCTTACTACGCAATGGTGGAAGGCTCCAATGACGTCTACACGATTGATTACAATTCAGGTTCCGTTTTCTGTCTGGCAAAGGATACCCTGAAAAACATCTATATGTTTGACACCTTCAGCACACAGGTCACTTATCTCAAGCTGGAGCGCGACAATCAGACCGTCATGGAATTACAGCGCGATGAAGAATCTCTCTGGCAAATGCATCAGCCGCGCAGCTTCCCTGTAAATTCTCCAGAAATCAGCACAATGATCGACACCCTTGTCCGTGCGGAATACGCTAGCTTTGTTGAGGAAAATCCCAAAGACTTCGCAAAATACGGACTCGATCAGCCAAAGCAGAAGCTCTGGCTCAAGGGCTATTTCCGCAATTCCGAAATGAGTGAGGAATTCTGGTTCGGCAATCCCATTTCCGATAACGCCGACGAAACCAAACTCTACGGCTACGCAGTCGGCGCAAAACAGGTATTCACCATCTACCGCGCTGATGTGTTCTACATTTTCAAGGACGCAAAAGATTACATTCTCCCGTATGTGGTATCCTACAACATCTCTGATGTTGACAAGATCACCATTGATCTTGGCGACCTTTACGACCTTCACAGCACGCTGGATGTCAATTATGCGGAAGGCAAGGCAACCTATCAGCTGGACGACAAAGCACCCAGTACCGACAGCGAAGACCTGCAAATGCTCTACAACAATTTCTATCGTTCAGTCATGGGCGTGCAGTTCTACGAATTGGAACTGGATGCTGCTCCCCCTGAAACCGACCCCGTCGCTTCGTTCACTTTCGATATGACCGATGGCACACAGCACGTTTTAAACTACATCTCGAAAGAGGAAAATGTGTTCTACGCGGTGCTGGACGGCAACTATACCGGCATGACGGTCCGTTTGAACCAGTTTACCGGTGGTACAGGTATCCGTATGGTCTACGAAACGCTTGCAGCAAGCCTGAAATAACACAAAAAGACTTCGTTCTCTTGCGGGAACGAAGTCTTTATTTGTAGATAAAGTTGTATCTGCGATGCATTCATAATGGAGCAGAAATAAAAGGCTCCTATATGAAAAGCTTTACTCGATTTTTCTCGAAAAATCGCAGAGTCCAGAGGCGGGGCATTCCGTGGGGACGTCCTACCAAAGGATTCCCCCATACTATTTCGACAGACTAAAATCCCCGCAATGCAAAAGCATCACGGGGATTTGTGATTCGTAAATCAATCAGGCGGACAAATTAGCCCAGCTCTGCGAAATACTTGATGGTGCGAACCATCTGGCTGGTGTAGGAGTTCTCGTTATCGTACCAAGAAACAACCTGAACCTGATACAGACCGTCGCCCATATCGGAAACCATGGTCTGGGTAGCATCGAACAGAGAACCGAAACGCATACCGATAACGTCAGAAGAAACGATCTGATCCTCGTTGTAGCCGAAGGAATCGGAAGCAGCAGCCTTCATAGCAGCGTTGATGCCTTCCTTGGTAACATTTGCACCCTTGACAACAGCGGTCAGGATGGTGGTGGAACCGGTCGGAACAGGAACGCGCTGTGCAGAACCAATCAGCTTGCCGTTCAGCTCAGGGATAACCAGACCGATTGCCTTTGCAGCACCGGTGGAGTTCGGAACGATGTTTGCAGCGCCTGCACGAGCACGACGCAGGTCACCCTTACGGTGCGGACCATCCAGAATCATCTGGTCGCCGGTGTAAGCGTGAATGGTGCTCATGATACCGCTCTGGATGGGAGCGTAATCGTTCAGAGCCTTTGCCATCGGAGCGAGGCAGTTGGTGGTGCAGGATGCAGCAGAAATGATCTTGTCGTCCTTGGTCAGGGTCTTCTCGTTAACAGAGTAAACGATGGTGGGCAGATCGTTGCCAGCCGGGGCAGAGATAACGACCTTCTTTGCGCCTGCATCGATGTGAGCCTGGGACTTCTCCTTGGAGCAGTAGAAACCGGTGCACTCCAGAACAACGTCAACACCGATCTCACCCCAAGGCAGCTCAGCAGCATTTGCCTTTGCGTAGATCTTCAGGGTCTTGCCGTCAACTGTGATGGTGTTTGCTTCGTCATCAGCAGAAACGGTGTGCAGGTTCTCGCCGATGATACCGCAATAACCTTTCTGTGCAGTATCATACTTGAGCAGGTGTGCGAGCATGGAAGGCTTGGTCAGGTCGTTGATTGCAACAACCTCATAGCCCTCTGCGCCAAACATCTGACGGAAAGCAAGACGGCCGATACGGCCAAAACCATTGATAGCTACTTTAACGGACATTGGAATTACCTCCTAGAAATATTGATGCTTTTATTTTACACCATTTCCCAGAAAATTGCAAGTCACTTTGACAAAAAAATAACCAGCAGACTGAAATTGCTATACTTCATGCAAATCTTACAAGAAGCAGAGCGCCTTTTTGTGAATTCTTCCGAATATTTGGAAAACGGTCGAAAAATACACAAATTCGTTGTATAATAATCAAGTATCTTTTTATAGGAGGCGAACATGGAAACCTACAACCTGCCAAACGATTTTCTCTCCGCAATGACTTTACTCTATGGGCAATCCAAGGAGCCGATCCTCATTTGCAACCGACAGATGGATCTCCTCTGGCAGTCTGCGGAACACGCAAAAAAACTTCATCTGCCCTTACTGATGCAGCTGCAATCCTCCGCTGACGGACAGCTTTTGCTGCCCGACAACTGCATGGTTCCCGTATCGGCAGGCACCGCCATGTACCGCTGCCATATCTCCGAAATCTGCGCGGGTGACGGCGATCCGCTGCTGCTTTGCCGCTTTTACGAGCAGTCCGCAAGCCGCGAACCGAATCTCGAAGAATACCGTGCCATCCTGTCCGCACACAATGCGGAATTACGCTCCGCGGCATCTGAACTGGTTTCTGTCTGCGAACTGATCCATCGCAGTGAACCTGCCTGTCAGACCGTTGCCATGAATGCAGTACAGCAGCTCACCAATACCTGCTACCATCTGCTGAATCAATCTGCCCGCTGCAAAGAACTGCTTTGGTACGACAATTCATCCGCTGAGCAGCTTGCTGCACTCCCGGTTGTGGATTTGCGCCCTGTTCTGGAACGCACACTCTCGCAAATCAAACAACTGACCGCCGATTTCATGGTCGCACAGCCCGCTGACCCCTTTGAGCCGATCCCTGCACAAATTGACCCTGAACGGTTCGAAGCGGCTTTGTTGCTGCTTTTTACACAGCTTCAGGCAGGTGACCAAGCCCACACAGTCTTTTCCTGCGATACTGTCCGTACAGGCAACGAACTTGTATTGACAATTTCTCTTTCAAGCCTCGGTGATGCCTGCTGTGACCGTCTGCACAAACCGCTGTGCCGTGAGGACGCTGCCGCTGCTTCCTCCGCTTCCTGCCTGCTGAACCGCTTCAGCAATGCTTTCCATGTGCAGATCACGTATTCAAACACTGAGGACTCTGTTTCCGCGTCATTCCATATTCCGCTCTGCACAAGTGGTCTGATGCCGCTGCACTTTGCAGCCGAAACGTCTTCAAACGACGGGCGTTTCTCCCGTGCCCACCAATTTTTATCGGAAATACTCGATTTCCAGCCGCTATGGTAATTTGTTTTCCCTTTCATTTCACGATGCGACAAAGGTCACGAAAAAGCATATCCTTTTTTGGTCACTTTGCTATTAACAATTTGTTCATTTTCTATTGACATTTTCATAAAGATATGCTATACTGATAGTGGACTTTTAGCAGGACGTTTGTCCTGAATTGAATGAAAAATTTAAACTTTTGAAAGGGGTCTTCCATCATGACGAATCCGAATCCCCAGAAAGTTTCCATGAAGAAAGTCCTGCGCGGCTTTACGCTCATGGAAATGGTCATTGTACTGGGACTGATATTGATTGTTCTGGCAATTGCAACACCTGCTGTCACCAATTACCTCACCCGCAGCCGTCTGAACACCATGAATGCCGATGCGAGAGTCATTTTCACTTCCGCGCAAAGTATTTGTCAGGAGTTTGAATTTCTCGACCGCAACAGCATCAGCAGTGAATTCTACGGCGGTTCCGGTTCGGATGCAAATGGCAATCCGCTCCAGTCTATCAAAAAAGGAACCGTCTTTATCCGTTATAACAACAACGACTTCAATATCAGCACAAACACTTTGATTGCAGAAACCGCCAATCACACCGTGATCTCGGCGAAAGCGGCGGGAGCCTCCTCTGAGCGCAAGGGCGCATACGATATTCTCGGCGGTCGTCTGCAAGTCTCAGGTGTAGCTGCCGATTCGGTAAAGGAAGGTCAATGGACCTCGAACCCCGATGCAAGCAACAGTTCCTTCCTCGGTCGTATGAACCGTCTGTTCCCTGATATGGGCGAGGTTTGTTTCGCTCTTTGCATCGAAGACTACACCGTCAAATGCGTTGTCTGTGCATCTACCATGGATTCGGTTTATGTTGGTGCATATCCGAATAAAGCAACCGAGAAAGCTTCCTCCGGTGCTTCCGGTGAGTATATGCCGATTGCACACTATAGCAGCTATGCTCTGCTGGCAAGCGCATTCTGATACTGATTCCGATGATTCCAAAAGGCCCCGACACAACGGGGTCTTTTGTTTTATCTGTTTGAAAGAAGGATTCCCATGATTGCAACAGTCACACTCAATCCCGCTGTGGATTATACCGTAAAATTGTCGCAGCCGCTGCGAAAAGCAGAGGTCAACCGCACCGCCGCTGAACGCATCGGTATCGGCGGAAAAGGCATCAATGTATCCTATATCTTGCAGCAAATGCACGTTTCCTCCACGGTCTACGGCTTTGTGGCGGGCGCAACAGGTACCATGATTTCTGACGCCGCTGCCGCGCTTTCTTTACACGCAAACTGGATTTCTCTCGATGGGCAATGCAGCCGTATCAACCTGAAAATTGAGGAAACAGGCATTGTGACCGAATTGAACGGCAAAGGCATCACCTTGGATAAACAAGCTTTGGAGATGCTCATTGCCATGCTGCAAAAATTCGGTGCAGACGATACCGTGGTGCTGGCAGGCAGTATCCCATCTGGCGCAGATCCCTCGCTCTACGCTGATATCATGCGTGCGCTGCCACAAAATGTCCGCTTTGCCGTAGATACCGAAGGCGATGCTTTACAGGCGGTTTTGCCGCTGCACCCGTTTGTCATCAAGCCAAACCTCCCTGAACTGTCGGGATTATTCGGCGTGAACCTGCTTACAGTTCAGGATGCCCTCCCCTACGGAAAGAAATTGCAGGAAATGGGCGCACAGAACGTCCTGGTTTCCCTTGGCGGCGATGGCGCACTCCTGTTTGCGGATGACGGCAGCATCCTCCGCATGGATGCCCCGCACGGCACGGTCATCAACACGGTCGGCGCGGGCGATTCCATGCTCGGCGGGTTCCTTGCCGCCTGTGAGTTTGGTCTTTCCCGCGCAGATGCACTCCGATACGGCATTGCAGCCGGCTCTGCGACGGCGTTTTCCCCTTGGCTCGCAGGTCAGGCGGACATTGATGCACTCCTCCGGACACTCCCTGTCCCCACCCCGCTCTGACGCATTCCAAATTTTTTTCAAAAAAATCGAAAAAGGACTTGACAAGTTCTTAACTTTGTGATATTATCATATTAGCAATAACAAAGATTTCCCAAATCAACAAAGGAGGATTCCCCATATGATGAAATTACAGCCGATTGTCGTATCCCTGCTGGACACTGACCTCTACAAGTTCAACATGAATCAGGTCATTTTCCACAAGCACACCGATCTCTGCGGTGAGTATTACTTCAAATGCCGCACCAAAAATGTCGTGTTTACAGAGGAAATGGTAGAGGAAATCAACGCTCAGATCGACCATCTCTGCACCCTGCAATTCACGGAAAACGAGCTGAACTTCCTGCGTTCCATCCGCTTCATCAAGAATGACTACGTGGAATTTCTTCGACTCTGGCACCCGATCCGCACCTACGTCAAGGCAGAACGCACCGAAAACGGCGAACTGAATATCGTGGTGAGCGGACCGCTGTTTTCCGCTATGCAATTTGAAATTTACCTGCTGGAAATCGTCAACGAGGTCTATTTCCGCATGACCTTTGATTACGATGCCCTGCTTCAATCCGCTAAAGAGCGTCTTGACGCGAAAATTGAAGCGTTCCAAAGCGGAAAGTACTCTTTCCGTTTTGCAGAATTCGGCTGCCGCAGACGCCTGTCGCGGGAATGGGAGGACGTTGTCGTCAGACGCCTTGCTCAGGAAACCAAAAACTGCGTCGGCACCTCGAATGTCTACCTCGCGATGAAGTACAACCTCACACCCATCGGCACCTACGCACACGAATTCGTCCAGATGTATCAGGGCATTGATACCATTCCGCTTGCCTACACCAATCACTACGCAATGCAGGATTGGTACGACGAATATCAGGGCGATAACGGTACCGCGCTGACCGACACCGTTACGACTGACCTGTTTCTGCTGGATTTCAATCGCTCCATGGTCAACAACTACACAGGCGTGCGCCACGACAGCGGCGACCCCTACGAATGGGGCGAAAAAATCATTGCGCACTACAAAAAATACGGCGTTGACCCCAAAACCAAGCTGCTCCTGTTCAGCGACAGCCTCGATTTCGATAAGGCACAGGCTCTCTATGACTACTTCCGCGATAAAACACAGGTTTCGTTTGGAATCGGCACGTTCTGCTCGAATGATACCTGCGAGGAAGCACTGAACATCGTCATCAAGCTGCAATATGTCAACGGCAGACCCGTTGCAAAACTTTCGGACTGCATCGGCAAGGCAATGTGCCGCGATGAAGCATATCTCGATTATCTGAAAAAGAGCGTCGAATTCCGCATTGCGCGCGAGAAGAAATAAGGTATCTGCAAAATAAGTAACAGAAATGGGGAACCCTTCTTTCGTGAAAGGTTCCCCATTGTTTTCATGTTATTTGCGGCGACTGGTTCGGAACAAAACAGTAATGGCAATCAGGCTGATCAGCAGAAATGCACCAATACCGCCTGCAATTGTGAGCAGAACGCGAAGTACGCTTTTCTTCTTGGATGAAGAAATTCTTCCCGCCGGATTGAGATAGAACTGTCGTGTTGCAAGCAGTTCTTCCTCACCGGATAAGCTGCCGTCTTCATCAAAATCCAGAAACAGTGAAACGGTCAGTGGGTCATGCAGTTTTTTCACCTTGCAGTAATTATGCTCTTCGTACCAATCTTCTCCATAGTGAATCGAGACGACGGAATGCTCCGAATCTTCCGAATCATACATTTCGAGATAGAGCGGAAGCAGCCGCTGTGTTTCGAAGCCTGCTTCAACGCAACTCTTCACTACAACAACATCGTCTTGTGTATAGGCATCCAGTTGAATGTCAAAATACCGGCTCAAATCCTTCTCTTCCCATGCGCTTTCTATGTGTTGCAGATTATCTTGGCAGTCCGCGATGGCTTCTTTCAGATCGTCGCACAAGTCCCTCCATTTTTTATTTGCTTCAGATGCCGCATGGCTCCTGCTGTTTGCCAGTGACGTTTCCATTTTCCAATATTTGCAGCTCTCGCTCAAGCACACAAGATCATCGAGGTTGGAATCCGCGGCAATCAGAAACTCTTCATCCGCCTTGGAAATATCCTGCATATTCAGTGCAATGTCAACATCGACCAAGGCATATTCAGCTTCCTCTGCTGCCTCCTGTTCATTCTGTTCCCTTTCGCGTGTCTCTGAGCGCATTGTTTCTGCAAACTCATATTGCTTCTCTGCGTTTTCCAAAAGCATGGCACGATAGTCCACTTCTGCCTTGGCTGCAAGATAATCGGCAATAATACTATCAGGCTGTGATCCCCAGATCACAAAAAGTGTGTCGATCGTATCCAAACGGGCTTCCAGATTCTCTATCTCCTGTTTGGCTTCCTCAATTTCTATATTCAAGAATTCTATCAGGCTCTCTGCCGATATGATTTCTTGTTTGAAGTCCAGCAGCGACATCTCGTATATTTCACGAATCTCAGCCTCATAGTCCTCATAGAGAATGCGTTTGCCGTCTTCTTCCCACGGATGACTATCAAGATAATTTTGATATTCGTTTATCAGTTCTTCATTAGAAGCGATTTCACCCTCAAATTGAGCGATTCTGTCATTCTGGATTTCCACCTGAAATTCCAGGGTTTCTTTCTCAGTACGCAGATTGTTCAGCATTTCCTCCTGCCTGGTTACTGCTTGCGCAGGAATGGCAGCAGATAAGAAGCAGCTGCTCAGCAGTACGGACGCAAGCCTGCACCACAAACGACTGTGTTTCATCGCAAAAACCTCCTTTGTTGCGTGTATCACATTGCAATCAGTATAGCATATCAGGAGAGCTTTGTCAATTTACAAATAGACTACAAAAGCGGCGAATTCGACGGATTTGCAGCATGAAATTGAAAAATCCAACCGTGGCGCACGCAGGTTTTCATTTTCTCTATGCTTCAAAAGCATTGGATATTCTCGCTGCATATAGTTCAGGGCAGAGAAACGGAAAGAATCCATTTCTCTGCCCAACTCTTTGATTCGCTTGAAAGAGAAGTGACTCTGCGCAGATTATCTGATATGCAGATACCAAATGGTCATCAGTGCAAAATCCGCAAACATGTGAATCATCCACGATGGATAGATATTACGGCTTTTCTCATCCACAAAGCTGAATATCCAACCGCCAACCGCTAACCCGACCAATGCCGCCAATAGCAGCGGCAACGGAAACGAAGAACCGATCATTCCGATATGATACACTGCAAACAGCACTGCACTGAATATTCCCACCACTGTTTTGGACATATATTCAGATAATTTCAGATATGCAACCATGCGGAACATGAATTCTTCGAGCAGCGAATTGCCAAACGAAATATACAGCGCAATGGGCAGAAAATTGCTCGCAGATACATTCTGATCTGCCGAAAGCGATCCAACCAGTGCCGCATAATCAAATGCGCCGCCGGTCACAAAATATCCCGCCATGACCACTGCATAAATGGCAGCACCCAGCAAAAGCAGTTTTCCGATGCTTTTTTGATCGAGAACAAAGTTTTTGGAAAAAACAGTTTCCCCGCGCAGCTTCAGATACACAAGCGGCACACAGAAAAAACATACCACCTTGCATACGGATTTTACCGCATATGAAGGCTCGATCACCATTTCCACAACTGCCATGACAATACAGCAAAGCACGGCAAGCAGCATGATCCCTACTGCTTTTCGTTTGTTGTTCTGCATCGGCACAGACTCCTTTCAGCGTTTCCCCGTCCGAATAAACGCGATCAGGGCTTCCACATCATCAAAATCATCGTAGTCGCCAACTATTCCCGTGCGATGATACACAACACCCTGCTTTTCATTCCGCTCCAGACAATCCAGCAGATGTTCCACACCGTAGCGTTTTGCAAACAGCGTAAAACCGTATGGTTTGATTTTCGAGAGCAGCCCCTTGCGGCAATCTGATTCGCAGTCAAAGCAGTGCGCGATGCCCTGCCCCATGGAACATTTTCTGTTTTCGCACCAGTCCTTATCAGGGCACTCCCCTGATTTGCAGCCGTGACACTTGTCATTTTCCGAGCAAAGACAACAGGCAAGTCCGCACCGTGCAATTCCGTATTCTCGTTTCATTTGGACATCCCTCATTTCGTTTTGATTTTTCTATTATCATATCACACGAAACGTCTGATGTCAAGAAAAGCAGGCGAAAACAGCCATTTTCGCCTGCTTCTGTCCTATATACAATTGTTCATCTGCGGCTGAACACGGGAAAAGTCTGTGTTGCAATATGTCTGCACGCTCTGCCATTCGGTAAAGCAGACTCCCATTGCTTTATTTGATATATAATTTTTATTTAATCAAATATACGATATCTTCCATCTGTTTTTCTCGTAGCGGTCTGTCACCGATATGAGAATTCAAGAATAAATACGTTATTAAAGTACCACACGCCGCAAAAGCGATATTACAGTCTGTAATATCCCATTCAAACATAACATATGTTTCGAAAAAATACAAATCCGACTGGTCCGCAAACCCCTTGACAATATAAAAACGTTGTGCTATAATACATATTGTTCGGTCAGAGGTCGGATGTGAATGCTTGCGGGGAACACGTATACCATTCGCAGTCACGATTTTCTACTTTTCGCCACCCGCTCCGTTTATACTATTTGTTATATTTCATCTTTTTTATACTAATCTTACTTTTTGTCGTACTACATTCACCACATTATCTTTCGTTTGTAACGGTCGCTCACTGCGCCGTTATCACGATTCAAACTGATTCACCATAATCAGAACACAAATTTACGGAGGTTTTACCATGAATCGCACTACAAAATCTATCATCGCTACTACAACCCTTCTCACAACACTTGCATCCGTTGCTCTGCCCGCATCCGCTATCACTGTAACCAATGCCGCGCCCGCTGTCGCTCGACTCTCTCGCTAATTTCAGCAGAGAAGAAGGTCTGACTACGGTCAGCGGCAATTTTTCTGCCCCCAAAAATTGCCAACAAAAAGGACGCAAAGGCTGTAATCGCCTCTGTTGCTTCTCAGTTCGGCATCAAAAATGTCAGCAAGGAGCTTGCTTTTGTTGACGCTTCCGACAGCAACGAATTCAATACCGTTTACACTTTCCGGCAGACGTCAACTTCGATGGCATTCTGAATGCAAAGGATGCCACTGTGATCAACAAAGCTGCCGCAAAATACTCCGATGCAATTGCACAGCTGAATAAAAACTATTAATCCTCCCTCTCACCCTCTCTTAAAAACAACAAGCAGTCCCGTTCTTTTCCTGGAACGGGACTGCTTGTTTATCTATCATGTTGTATCTGCGATGCATGATATCATGCTCTCGTTACTTTTCGCGCAGCCCGAATTTGTCAACAAAAGGCTGAATCCGTTCCAGAATCCGCGCACATCCTCCTGCGGAACGTGACTCAATATTCAAAGGAATCACAGGATCGTGCAGCGATGCACGCATGAGCAGCCATCCCTGTACATCTGCATCATCAAAAGACACACGGATTCCTTCATAATTGGGTGTCACAATATGGAACAGCGGTTCTTGTTCAGCAAAAGCCTGAAACGCCTTCAAAACGGTCTGACTGAATGTTTTGTAATCAGGAACATCTGCTATGGAATAACGCTTTTCGATTGCTTCCGCAGGCTGTTGCAGGTCTGCAATCAGCGCGGATAGATCTTTGCCCTGCGCTTTCATCATTGCCAAACGACAAATGATCATGATGCTGAGGTATGCGCCGTCATCAGAGAAGTAGTTTTCACGAAACGCGCCATGTCCCGATGTTTCAATGGCAAGCGGACAGTCAGTACCCGCTTTGTTGAGTTCGATTGCCTTGTCAATGACATTTTTATACCCTCTCTTGAAACGCAGATGCTGCATTCCAAGAGAACCTTCCAGAAACGCCGTCAATTCATCCGATGTTACGGAATCCGTCACGATCACGGAATGCGGTGCATCATCCTTTGCAATTGCGGCAAGCAATGCAATCAGCGTGTTGCGGTTTACTTCCGTACCATCTGCAAAGACAACAGCTCCACGGTCGCCGTCGCAGTCAAAAATGACTCCGAGATCAGCCTTTGCCTGCAAAACCGCCGACTTGATCGCATCCATTGCGGCAGCATTTTCGGGATTGGGGATATGATTCGGGAATGTTCCGTCCGGTTCGAGGAAAACACTGCCGGATGTATCTGCGCCAAGTTTTTGCAGAATACGGTCCGCAAAGAAACCTGCTGCACCATTTCCCGCATCCACCACGATATGCAGACCGTTCAGCGGATGTTCCCGATCAGCGGACTGCACTTTTTCCTTGATGATTCCGCACAGGTTCTCCGCATAAAGAGAAACCAGATCAAACGATTCCCGCTTTCCCACATGAGTGTACGGCTGCGCTGCCTCTACCAGACCGTCTTTTGCTTCCGTACCATACTGTTCGGCAATGGCAGCAGCTTTTCGCAATACTGCGCTCAATTCATCATGTTCCAGACCACCGTCTTTGGTGAAAAATTTCATGCCGTTGCGGTGATACGGAAGATGACTTGCCGTAATCATCACAGATGCGTCAAAATCGCTGCCTTTCAGCACCGTGGACTGAAACATTGCAGGCGTCGAGATCATACCGCAGTCATATACGGTTGCTTCGCCCAGTCCGATGGATGCACCTGCAAGCAATGCTTCACCTGTCAGGCGGCTGTCGCGTCCGATGCCAATGCGAAGCTGTGAAGGCACTTTGCCAAGCTTTTCGGATAGAAACTCAATAAAACCTGCTGCAATGAAACCAGCCATATCAGGCGTAAGTGTACGTTTTTCATTTTCCACAGCGATTGCTGCACCTCGCACGTCATTGCCGTTTTGCAAGGCATCAAAAATCTGATTGAACATATCTGACCTCCGTGATATTGGAATATTCATTCTACCGCATTATTCTATCACAATCAGTTTCCGATTTCTAGCGAATGATTGCTGAAAAATATTGCCAATTGCCAGATATTGTCAATCACGGTATCCACGTAAAATCCTCGTTGCAGCATAATCGGATATCAGAAATATCACAAAAGCACGGTATCGTTTTCCGCGATACCGTGCTTTTGATGAATTGTGAATCGTCATCCGTGAACTGATAGCAGCCGATGGTCTGCTGAAAATCAATACAGCTTCTTCTTACGTTTTTTCGCCAGAACCACGCCTGCCGCAGATCCGCCGCCAAGAACTGCAACCGCAGCAATCACTTTTGCCCACGATTTATGCATCGTATACAGGAATACATTTTCCGTTACCAGCACATTCTGAATGGTCTTGACTGTGTGATTGCCTGCCAGATCTTCCAATTCAATATACAAATCACGCGAACTATTGGAGGCGGGAACAAGGAATACATAACTGTTATTTCCATTTTCCTGTCCATCCTGATCCAGCAGAACTTCGTTCAGGCTGGTGGTCACCTTGAGATGCTTCAGTGCCTCATTGACATTCAGGTGGAATTCCCGTTCGGAATTACGGAATTCTGCGCGGTCAAGCAGATCATCGCACTGGAATTCAGGAATATGAGTATCCATACTGAATGCAATCTCCAGATTTTTCAGGTTGCTGACATTCTTGTTGCCTGCGGCATCTATGGTCTGAATGGACACGCTGTAATCGAGGTCCAGATCGAACACATCAGGCTGAATGGCAATCGTATACTCATAGCCGGATTGATCCGCAAGCGGTACAGGTTCAGAAACGGTAAACTGGTCTGCGGTCAAACGCACCGTATTGGTACCCTTGTCCACAATTACAACAATTTCCTCACCCTCATGATGCAGATTCACATTGCGTTCCGTGATCGTGAGTGTGGGCGCCTGACTCAGATGACAACCGAGAATCTCGGAGGCATTGGCAAGCGTAAAGACCGAACCAAAACGGTTTACAGAAAAATCAATGCTTTTCTGTCCGACATTGTCAGCGTGGTCCACAGCGGAAACTGCAATACGATAGTTGCCGTCAAACGCTTCTTCTTTCTGGAATGAATCGAATACCAGACTGCGTTTGGTAGGATTCTTGCTGTCGGTTGTCCATCTGCCAAGCAGATATGCACTCTCGCTGATAAAGAATTTCACGACATTGCCATTTTCCTCGGCTGCAGAGCGCAGCAGGCTGCCGTTGCGGTAGATTTCCACCTTCTGTGAGGCAAAATTCTGTTCCATGATCTGAATGACAGGTGCAACGTCCCCGCGGTTTGCAGCCGATATACCACTGATGGAAATATCAGGGGTAATGGTATCCACGGTAAAGCTGACGGTTGCCGGAGAAAGACTGTTGCCAGCCAGGTCTTTACCCGATACCGCGATGGTATAGAGTCCTTCCTGCGCGAAATTCGCTTTCGGGATCAGCAAAGTATGCGAATTGTTACCGTTCCAGTTGCCTGCTTGGAACGCTTTGCCGTTGATGGTCACCTGAATACTGTTGGGGTCAAAATTCAATTCGTCGATGTTCACGACCACTTCGGTATTTGAACCGACATACGTATCTTTTCCAATCGGAATGGTTTTGCCGCCCACTTCTCTGACCAGAATGGATGCTTTCGGTGCAACGGTATCCACGACAAATGTGCCGGTATGAATCTCGTTGGCAGAAGGATTGCCTGCGAGGTCAGTTGCAGTGACATCCAGTGAATATCTGCCATCGCTGTCATACACCAAGGTCTTGACATAGGTTGCATCAGCAGAATCTCTCCGTGTATCAGGATCCAGCTGGAAATCAGTGCTGACCGTGCCGTTGACCATCGCATCGGCGAAATTACGCTCGGTGATGGCAATTTGCGCGGTGATATAATCGTTGTAATACTGAATGGTATCCGACTGATTCAGTCCGCTGAGCGCAATCTGCGGTGCTGTGGTGTCGATGCTGTAAACGGTCTGTGCTGTCAGCGAATTGTTTGCCTTATCGTTCATCGTGACCTGCAACAGGCTGCCGTTATCATCTGTTTTCAGCACAACCGTACCGCTTTGCTCGGTCGGTATTTTACGGTCGTATGCCAGCGTTTCCCAACCCGGCTGCTCCGCTTCATTCGACTGCACTGTAATCTTCTCGATGCATGTCTGCGGATCGGAAACCGTAATCTTGGCTGTAATCTCGGAATTGTACAATGGATGACCGTCAATATCCTGATATGCGGTTTCGGGCAATTCAATCGTGATGTTTGCCGTTTTTTCATGATTTTCAAGCGTTTCCGAGATGAAGCCGCCTGCGGTGACATACTTGGAAATATGTCCGACCTGATCCTGCACCCACAGCCAGATATCGCCCTTGAACCCAACGGGAATGGTCAGGACCGCCTGATTATTTGCGACTGCTGCTTCCAGCGTTTCCGTTTCTGCTTCCGATTTGTCGGATTCCACCAGCTTGTAATACACTTTGTCAAGGCCAGAACTTGGTTTGTCATCCCGGCAAGTGACCTTCAGGGTAACGTCCTGATTGGCAAAATGGCTGTAACTTTCATTTTTTGCGATTTCATCGGTTTCATCGGTTGATATCGCCCACTCTTTTTCAAATTGAATGCTCGTGATGGCAGGGCAGGTTTTATCAATATACACTTGCACAGCTGCGAGTTGGCTCTTGTTGTGTCCCTGGTCAATGGCAATCATCTTAACGGTGAAATGTCCGTTATCACGAATCAATGGATAGATTTTTTCTCCATCTTTCGTTTGATAAGGGATCATTGCATCGCCAAAGCAGAAATACGGCTTCACATAGCAATATTCCTCAGAGAATTGGTTGGGTTTGTCATCAGGGATCAACTCACCGTTTGCATTCACAGGAACCAGCTTGATGTAAAATTCTCCCTTTTTCAGAGCTTCTGCGGCGGTGATGTTCCCTTCGGGAGCTTCCAGGTCAGAAAGCCTGATGTCCTCGAACAAATATTCCTGATGAGTGAAATAAACGGAGATCTGTTCAATTTCAGAGCAGCGGTCCTCATTATCCTGAATTTTCACCTGTAACGTTGCAACAGAATCAAACCAGTTGGAATTGTTGCCTTTTCCGTCCAAGATCGTCAATTCAGGCGTTTGGGGGTCCTGGTTATCTACCAGAATCGGAACAGCTTCCCCTACTTCCGTCGTATAGGTCGCGCCTTCATCCCCCAAACCACTGTAATAATATACATTGTAATTGCCTGCACAATCGTTCAAGAGGATGACAAGATAGCCGTAGCCGTTATTGTCACCATATTCATGCAAATCAAACACCGATAAATCAGACAGTACAAGGAAATTCTCCTGCCATTTCTCCTTTGGAACTTCAGTCAGTTTCGAAAGGTCGGATACAAAATAAGCCTTCACATTACTGATATCCGATGGAGTGTCAGTTGCGCTCATCTCCACTTTCAGATAATTGTTGCAGACATCGGCAGTGATTGCCGCATAATTCTCCTTTGTCGCGCTCGTAGACAGAGAAAGACTCTTCAACTGCGGCAGTACGTTTTCCAGCTGCACGCTCGTATTCAGAGTGGGCTTACCTTGATCGTCAAAAATGCTGTAAACATCAATCGTAAATTGATCGTCAATCGTACTTTCCTTTTGTGCCAGTGAAATTTTCACATCAAATTCTGAATCTCCGCCTTCGGAACGAATCGGAATCAACGTCACAGTGTAAGCCGTGCCGTCATCGGAATTACCTGCACTCTGTTGATATTCCCGATTGATGACCCACGCATCCTTTTTCAGGAATTCAACCTCTTTGATCGTGATTTTACCAATGCAATCCAACAACGCAAGATCCTTAAGGCATGGGGTATCGCACTCCAGGTCGTGCTTCACATCAATCTTGAACTGATATTCATTGGTCCAACTATCCGGTGTATCGTGAGTCTCCATGCTGATGTTTCCATAATCAAACACAATGTAAAACGGCGACATCGGTACTGCCGATTCCTCGTCCTGCGTCGAATCGCCTCCCAACAAGAAGAAATACAGATATTTTATGTCAGACGGAACGGAGAACTGCACATTACCATATTCATCCACAGGAATCTTGTGCACACTCTGCATATTCTGATCGGTGCAGGCGTATAACGAACAGCCTGCATATTCCATGCCGAGCGAAAATCCGATTGGATCAATATCATATTCTTTGATATCCCGCACAATCACGGGAACAGTCGAACCATCGGGCAGAGTAGCTTCTGTCACCAACATATTTGCGGACGCATTCTCAAATGTTGTCTGCACATTCTCGAACACGGCACTCGGATCAATCAGTTCCCGCAGGGGTACGATGTGATACTCCAATGAAAGTGTCTTCACACCCTGATAGGGAGAAATCGCAAGCGATGCAACCTGCTGTTCCTGCATTTCTGTTTCAAGTTCCGAAAAACTGCTGTAGGATGTTTGATGCTCGCCGCCGTTTGCATCCTGATAGGCGCAGGAATACAGGAAGTAAGCCACACCGTCTTTCCACGTAATCATCGGAATATAATACTGATCATTCTGCAGGACAAATGTGTCATGCTGTGTTTCTTCTACATTTTCATAAGTAATATCTGCCGTCAATTCTTTCGGCACCGCACTGACAGAAAAACAGAATACCTGATCATCGGGGAACTCCTTCCCAATCAGATCAGACAGATTGATTATGACTTCTTTGTTGTCCGGGAATACACCGCTCATCATAGCATCTGTGCCGTCACATAGCTGAACATAATAGCATTTATTTTCATCTTGCTGTTGAAGAATGATCTGGCATTCATTATTCCGAAACATCTCATAATGGATGTCATACTGAACGCCGTTGCTCTGATCCAGATCTTCACAAGATGGATTGCTTACAACGGTGACACCGCAGCAATCAAACTTCAGCGTGAAAACATTGTCCTCAAAGGACACATATGTGGTTCGTCCTTTTGAATTCTCAGAATACACGCCATTTTCGCCGATATGCAAAGCGTGTTCGATGTTAAATGTCGACTGGCTCGCTTTCACATGATGATGTTCACCTGCATCAAACCAATCCGCTGCAAATTGCGTACCCTTTTTGACATAATATTCCACTGTGTTGCTGCATTCTCGGTTGAGAAGGTCGGTATCAGAAATCTGATTCATCCATTTCTCTTGCTGCGGACCGTTTGGTTCCTGAATCACCTGATAGAACACAGTTTCGGTGATCTGATGGCTCTGCTGGTCAAAGCGGTATTTCTTACACTTAAAATTTGCAAACGAATCAAAAACATATGATTCCAGAGATACATACAATTCGGATTCCCATGTGCAAAGATAGGTGATAATCAGCTGATCGCCCTGTACTTTGCAATCAAAATACTGACCAAAATCATCCTGGCCGTACTGTACTTTCAAGAAGCCCAAAACATTCGTTGCAATTTCTTCCTTGGTATCCTTTGCGATTTCTGTTGCAAAAGTATAGGACTGTACTGCGGTAAGGGTGGTGGTTGTTGTAGTCGTGGTAGTAGTCGTGGTAGTAGTCGTGGTGGTTGCTTTCTCAGAAGTAGTCGATGCTTGTTCGGAGGTTGTATTTTCCGAAACGACTGTTGCTGTGGAAGTTGTCGGCACAGTCGTAGCGGCAGCTGTAGCCGAAGCGTTTGTCGCCGCGGACGTTGTCAACGCAGTCGTAGCGGCAGCTGCAGCCGAAGTGATTGCCGCCGCAGACGTTGTCAAAGCGGTCGTAGTAGCAACTTTGGTCGAAGTGGATGCCGCCGTGGACGTTGTCAAAGCGGTCGTAACGGCAGCTTTTGTTGAAGTGGTTGCTGTCGTAGACGTTGTCAGCGCAGTCGTGGTGACAGCAATTTCCGTGGCAGATACATTCAATGTGGTCGGCACATCGTTTTCGGCTGCCGTGACTGTTTCCTTTGCAGGACTATCCGCTGCAAAAACCGCCAATGCGTTCATATTGCTGAGCGAGAGAAATGCCAGTGCGGAAATAAAAGCAGCTGTTTTCCGCAGGGTTTCCTTTTTTGAATTCATAATAACCATCCATCCTTTTTGGAAATCATATCGGATTTTTTTATTTCTGTTTTCTACGGAAGCCGATATAGTACACAATCGAGCCGCCAAGCAGCACCATCAGGGAGATGATGCCGATTGTTTTCCAGTTCGGTCCATTTTTCGAAGATTCCTGTACTGCAGGTGCATCGGTGGAAGATACCGTGGTAGATGCCTCAGTACAAATCGTCGTAACAAGGGACGCAGTGGTAACAGTGGTTGTTGTGGTAGCAATCGTTGTCAGGGAAGTGACCGTTGTTGTCGTTTCGGGAGGAGCAGTCGTCGCAGGAGGTGTAGCCGTCGTGAACGTTACGACGGGCGTTTCCACGGGCGGCGTAGTACGGACAGGCTGCTGCGGTGGTGTCGGCTCATTCGATTTGATTCGAATCCCGCCGCCAACGAGCTTCGTAAAAGCATCCGCAGAATAGCGTGTTGTTTCGTCACAAAGACGAATCGTACCATGGGCATCGGCATGTTCTTTCAAAATACTGACGCCGAAAAAATCTCCTGCCGATACCTGTTCGGGCAACTGAAACGTAATGGAAAGCAGTTCCTGTTCAAACTGTACGGGAGCATTGCTGCCAAATGCCGCACAGATATCGCACATTCTGTAATTGGCATCGGGTACATAATAACCGATGTTGGGCGCACCTGCATTCGTCATACTCGCTGCAAGATGAAAACAGTCGTATTCCGGATAGTAGGACAAGCGGGCATCTTTGGTAATGGGAAGCATCAGGGACTTGAATGCAGGACAATTTTCCTGATACACACGGAGCGAAATCACACGGTCAGCGGGAATATCCTCGATTGCGATTTCTTTGGTTTCAACCGTCAAATGGAAATTATTGGACTGCTCCGTCACCGCAGCAGCCGTACCGAACAGGCTGATACAACCATATCCGATGAGGGTCACCGCGATTCCGACGAATTTACGAATCATACCGTGCATGATGTTACCTTCTTAGTGAATGAAATGGGGATTGCCGTGAAAAACCATAATATTTTCGATGATACGAAATTCCTGGTCTGTCGCTGACTGCGCAGCACGACCGACCAATACCGTATCGCCTGACGTTGCCTCACTGCGCGATGGTGAACGCACCACCGTATGTGACACCTCGTCATCGGGAACAGATGATTCCTCAGACAGCACATCCTCAAAGAAAAAGCTGTCACTGGCAGCCGATGCTGTGGATTTTCCTGTGCCGGCTGCACTGCCCGCACTCGGAACAAGAACAGAAGCACCGGACACGTTACTTTTTTTGCTGAATTCGATTTGAAGCAATCGAAAAATATGAAATCGGAAAGAAAAATATACCGTTACAATCAGCAGAATTCCTCCGACTGCAAACAGGATATATGCAATCATCCGCATCACTTGCGCACTCATATTCTGCTCCTTTTCATGGCTCGTCGGCATATGCCATATCCAGTTTCAATTTGACATCCTCAACGTGAAACAATTCTGCAATTACCTTGGCATAGACATTGCTGTACGTAATTTTGCCGCCACGGTAGACTTTCTCCTGAATTTTCGTGAGAATTTCCATCTGCTGCGATTTGGTTACGCCGTTGCGGCTGAACCTTGCGGCTTTTCTGGATATCAGACTTAACAAGGTCTGACAGACTCTTGCGCTGACGACCTCGTTTTCTTCATCAATATAAAAGGAAAGCGCTTCCAGATTCTTCCACATATCCGTATAAACAGCCGGATTATCGTTGCCTTCTTTTTCCATTTTATCAATTTCTACGGCAAACGCACACGCGGAGCACAAAATTTCAGCTTTCCTGTAATGGTCATCGTTTTGTTTCAGGTCATTGCTGGAAACTGCCCTTTCAAACCACTGATAGGCTGTTTCGTTCCTGATTTTTTCCAGTTCCAGATTCGTCATATCATCGGTCTGGTAGGGATTATAGTACAGCCAGTAAGCGTATGCGATCTGATACATACACTCGCCGTAATCGCTGTCGGTTTCCCGAATGGAATCACAGGCTTTGATTTCATTGATGATAAAATTATCTTCTGCGGCATCCAGTTTGATATCATCCTTGAAGCTTTCAATCAGCTTGATATAGATGCCGTCCCTGTTGGTGTGATCCAGACGAATCGCCTCGGCGTAGTTGCCTGTATTGACGTATTCATTATATTTTGCGGTCAGATTTGCCTGCTCTTTCCGATTTGCCGCATACGTAAGAACCCCTCCGCCCAGCAGACAAACAACCGTCAGAATGGCAGTGACTGCCACAATACGGATACTGTTCTTTCGCTCGATTCTGCAAATGTCATGATAAATCTCACTGCAGGTACGATACCGTTTTGCAGGGTCATCCGCCACGCATTTCTGAATCACGCGGCGAATATCGGGGTTGATGTTTTTATCAAACGGAAAACGTTCCCGTGAGGTCCGAAGCTGCTTTCCGTCTGATACAGACTTCGGTTTTCTGCCTTGTATCATCTGGTAAAATGTCGCGCCGATATTAAAGACATCGGTTCGGGGATCCAGCTTTTCCAGACGGTATTGTTCGGGCGCAGCATATTCTGAGGTATAACCGGTCGGGTCCGTTTTGTGACGGATGGCAGTGCCGAAATCAATAAATTTCAGTTTCAGTTCCGAATTTCCGTCCAGAACGGTATCTCCGAATTTCAGCACCATGATGTTTTCAGGCTTCATGTCGCTGTATACTCTGCCGGTATGATGGAAGAATTCCATAAACGAGCAGATTTGTTTGGCTGCGGAACAAAACACCTTATCATCCATTGCGCCCGATGACAGCATCACATTCATCGGTACACCGTCCAGATAATCCTGCACGATATAAAAATGCGTCTGTGTTTCAAAGCACTGAATAATCATCGGGAAAAACGAGTTGGTTTTATCCAGACCGCAAAGCTCTTTAATCAGCGAAGATTCCTGCTTTGCCATTTCATATACTGCACGGTTGGATTTATCAACTTCCTTGACAGCACGTACAGCACGCTCTGCCTCCAGGTCATATGCTTTATAGACCGTAGAGGTACCGCCTTTTCCGATAATGCACTCGATTTCGTATTTGTTTGCAAGCAGCCTGTTCTGATTGCCCATATCCCGTTATTCTCCCAAAACATATTTGACTGCAACTGCGGTAATATTATCCGTTTCCTTGCGTTCCATATTCAGCTGCATCAAATCGGATAAATTCTGATGCAGCGTTTCCGTATCCGGATTGGCTGACGGCTTCAGACGCGCCTGTATTTCCTCGCGGTCGATCATTTTGCGGAAGCCGTCAGAGCACAGCAGATATACGCAGGAATCCTCAGGCGGCTGCAAAATATAGTCGTACATTCTGTCGGATTCGCCTGCACCGATGCAGTTGGTGATCTGATTCTGCCGCTTATCAAATCGGGCAGCTTCCTCACTGAGAATGCCCCGTCTGACTTCCTCTGCCACCACAGAATGATCTGCGGTCACAAGTTCGATCCTGTCCTCATAGATTTTATATAATCGTGTATCCCCGACGTGCGCCGCCATGATCGTTTGCAAATGCGGATCAATCAGCAATGAGGTAAAGGTGGTGCCCGTTCTGCCGTTCTGCGTCCCGTATGCGTTGATCTGATCATTCAGGCGGTGCAGACAGCAATCCAATGCTGAACGGATTTCCAGAATTCCACCTGCTTTTTGCAGCAAAACAGGGTATTCCTGCTCAAACCATGCAGCTACTTCGCTGATGACGTAAGAGCTTGCGTTTTCGCCGCCGTGCAATCCGCCAATGCCGTCGCAGACTGCAGCAAGCAGGATTTCTTTGCCGCGAAAACTTGCGATTTTCAGCATCAGCGCATCCTGATTGATTTTTTTACGGATTCCCTCTGTCGTGACATACGAATAAATATACATCCGAATCTCTCCGCATCCATCGTTCTTTTCTATGGAAAAAATATTCCAAAACAGAACAGATTCTCATAAATTTACAATCTACTTTATCATAACATATTCAAAATTAAAATGCAAGAACTTTTTCGTGAGTTTTCTCTCTACTGCTTAAAAAACAAGCGGAGAACCTTTCTGAAAAGCTCTCCGCTCGTTTGTAATATCTCGTAAAGCCAAATGAATTAGTGAGGCTTCTTGATCGCAGCAACGTTGCTCTTAGCAACCTGCTCGACAACCTTAGCCGGCTCTGCAACATTCTGTACCAGATAGTTTGCAACCTTGACCAGGTAGTTGTTGAACTGATCAAGCTGACCCTTCAGCGATCGAAACTGCTCTCTCATAGCTTCGCCGCTCTCGGATTCATAAACGCTCTGTGTCTGAGCCATGGTGGTGGATGCATTTGTAAGAATACCATCAATCTGAGATGCAAGCATCTTGAAATCGGCTGCGATTGCATTCAGCTGTTGGGGATTGACAAACAATTCCGAATTCTGATTCTTAGACATTTCTATACCTCCTGATTATCATCTTGACGACTGATTATTTAAATGTGCACTGTGCATTTGCCTGTGCACGGCTGTCTTCCTCACGCGCATCGTTAGAATTTGCAGTGTTACGCAGGAATGCGGAGTACTCAGTAAGGATTTCTCTCATTTCCTCGAAATAAACTTTTGCATTCTGTGCCTGCCGATAGAATGCATCCGAGTCATCGCCTTTCCAATTCATACGCAGCTCGCTATCAATGATGCTGTAGAATCGGGAATACTTGGAAAAGAAGTCATCATTCAGTGAATCCAACTTTGTAGCTGTGGCACGAAGTGCTTCCGTACCTTCTGTTAAACGAATGTAATTTGGCATTTGAATTTCCTCCTATTATTGATAATCGTTGCAAAGCTTTTCGCTTTGTTGAGTTTATTATACCACACATGAATTTTGGCAGTTTTCAAAACTGCACGAATTAAAATTTTAGTTATTTTAAAATCTTGGCGGTTTGAAAATCGCGCAAAATCGGCAAATATTACGACTCAAAAAAATTTTTGCTGTTTTTCGCCCTTTTTTTTGCTGAGAAACCCCACGCTTTTTGCTGTAAAAAGCCACCTTATTCCGTATCCTTTGTGAAGCAGACAAACTGCTTTCTGACTTGTTTTTCCTGAATAATCACGCCATCACGTTCGGTCAGAGCAGGCGGTGTTTCCGTCAGCTGAAACAGCCCGTTGCCTACAAGACCGCCTCCAAGCCAGATGCCGGACGCATCAAACCATGCACGGTTGTTTTCAATATCAAAGCTGTCCAGCGAGGTAATATCGTCAAGGTTCTGCACGATATGGAAATATGCGCCGCGCTCTGCGTGCATCTTCATCGGCGTATCACATATGATATAGTGATAGTGAATTTCAGGCAGCTCATTGATGATGCTTTTCAGATTCTGAATGGTTACGTTGCCGTCTGCGACCTTGCACGCTGCCTCAAACGATGGAATAATCACATAAACATGCTGTGCATCATAGCTTAACGCATACGTGCCGTCCTCGTTTCGGATGAGCTTGCTGCACCGCTCCTCTGCATCGGTTTTATAGCGCTGATTCCATGCGGCAAAATCCTCATCTGTAGCGTAGTACGCACAGCCTGCGGGAGGCTGTTTGCATTTTCCGGCAGCATCCAGCATCACAACCGATATGGTGTCATCGGCTGCAAATTGTTCCGCCAGATGATCCGCAAATGCTGCAATCTTCTGCTCGGATGCCGATGATACAAAGGTCAGATAATGCGCTGAAAAATCATAGTACACCGCTTTGCCCTCTGCCGTACCGACGGGCAGATGTGCCGCCCCGACACCTTCTACTGATACTTCTTCCGCAGCATATTCCCGCCGTACAAAGGCTTCCGCACGTTTGCCGCTACTCTGCTTTTTCGCTTTTTCGCACAGCAGACGTACCTCTTTGCCTGCATCATAGCTGATCTCATCCGCATCATCGCCCTGCGCCTGATAATCGAAAATGCCGGCCGTCTGGAATTTGTATGTAATTTCATTTTCCTTGACAATACCGCTGCCCTCACACTCCGAAGGCGCAATATTGCCCGTTCTGCCAAGGATACTGACATAATCGCCGGGATCATTCATTTTCAGCATAAAGATCTGCTGAATATACTGTTTCAAACGATAATTCGTATTGACGGAAACCGTACCGATGACCAGATATACACCGCGCTTGACGCCATCGCGTGCAATGGAGGTCAGCAGCGAGATGACACTGTCATCGTATTTTTCCGCAAATCCTGTATAATTGTTCAGCACCAGAACGATGTTCGGCAGCGTTTTGCCCGAATGCTTGCAGTATTCGGCATACTCGCCGCGATATTCCGAAAACAACTTGCTGCGTCGGGTGATCTCGTTGTTTATGCCGTTCAGCACAACACAGACATCGTCCTCATCTTCAGCAGTCACAACATCTCCGACCTGCGGTGCCTTACTGAACGCTTTCAAAAAACCTGCATCAAAATCCAGTACATAGAGATTCACCTGCGATGCGTCATAGGTATCAATCAGCGAATACAGCAGCGTAATGAACAGCATATCCAGACCGCTGCCCGCTGCACCGTATATCATCAGATTGCCCTTTTCGGAAAACGGTACGGTCATCAGTTCCTGAATCCGATTGTACAGATCATCGCGCTTTCCGATGATCGGATTCAGAACAGGATAAGAACTGTTCTGGACAGGACGCTCTGCGTAGAGGCTTCTCAGCGACAGTTTTGCCGGGATCGGATTCAGCCACAGCGGTCTGATATCCATACCCTTTGCAAGGTCAATCAGATAGTTTCGAACAGCAACCAACTGCGATACCGCCTTTTTGCCGCCGTCGTTCTTTTTCTCCTGCTTACGCACTTTGCTGTACAGCACCGTGCCCGTATGATTGATGATTTCCACGGATTCCAAATCCTGCTTGATAAACTGATCTGTTTCCAGATAGTCTGCGCCGCACCATGCCGATTGCCCCATGCTGAATACTTCATTGTATCCGACCTGGAAGAAGAACCGACCTGTTGTTGCAATTTCCGCCGCATCCGGACAGTGAATGACCGCTCTGCTATCCTCTTTGTCCTGCACCTTCAGGCAGATTTTGAATCGGGAGTTACTCCAGATCTGTGGGCTGACAACGCTATCCGGCTTTTGCGTGGCAAGAATCAGGTGAACACCCAAACTTCTGCCGATACGTGCCGCACTGACCAGCAGATCCATAAAGTCTTCGCGGTCTGCTTTCAATTCCGCAAACTCATCGCATACAATGAACAGATGCGGCAGGGTTTCCAAATCTGCGCCCTCACGCCGCAGCTGCTGGTACTTATAGATATCCATGGTGCCTTCATTGGAAATTTTCCGCGCCTGTTTGAACAGCTTCTGACGGCGCTTCAGTTCTGTTTCGATGGAAATGCAGGCACGTTCAATAGTTGCGCCGTCCAGGTTCGTGACCGTACCGACTACATGCGGCAGCTGATACGTGACCTCTACGCTTTTTCCGTCGATCATTTCCTCTTTCACATCATAAAAGGCATCTGCCAGACCGCCGCCCTTGTAGTCCACAATGACGAATGCGACTTCCTCAGGGCTGTAATTCACCGCAAGTGACAGCAACAGCGTAATAATTGTTTCACTTTTACCGGAACCCGTTGTACCCGCAATCAATCCGTGCGGACCGTGGTATTTCTCGTGCATATCCATAAAGAACGTATCGCCCGATGGCAGCACACCGATCTCGGTTTGCAGGCTCTTGATTGGATTATGCTCCGCCCAGCGTGTCAGACTGTTGAGATGTTCCACCTTTGATACCTTGAACATTTCCAGAAATGTCAGCATGGACGGCAATTGCGTCTTTTCGTTCAGAATATCTAACCGAAGATTCGATATCGAATCGAGGAATTGACTGAATGGTGCCGTTTCAGCCACGCGGTAAGGTGTGACCGCACGGGCAGTATTGTTTTGGCGGTCATAGAGCATACAATGGTCATCAGTAAGTTCAATGATCCAATCAGAATCGCTGTAATTGTGCATTCCGAATGCCGTCAGGAAACTGACGTTCAAAGATTTCCTGTGCTTCAGCATCACGGATATTACATCCATGCTGTCCATAGCTTTTTTATCCGTTGCAATCATCAGCAGTTTCGGATAGTCGCCGTCTTTGTTTTCCAAACGGGTATTGATTTCCTTTTCCAGTTCTGCGGCAAGTTCCTTTTTTTCATCCATGGATGCTGCTACATAACGGAATGTTCCAGCACTGTTCCATGTATGCGGCAGCCATTTGGTATACTCCATCGCTTCCTGTTCTTCCTCGCCAAACAGGAAAATGAGCTTCAGTTCATCGTAGGAATAGAGTGTTGCAAGCTGCACCACCAACTCCCGAATCATCTCCAGCGATGCATTCTGCGCCCCGCTGATACCGCAGATACAACCGTTATCCAGCGACATCGTAATCGGCACATCTTCAAGAATATGCTCCTCATTGGCAAGCTGCATCATATCATAGCGCAGGTCATCCTTGAAAAACGCATCGGTGTTCTCGTTACTTGTAACCTGCACCGTGGATTCGCATTTTCCGGTACCCAGCACCACATTCAGAAATTCCGAATCGTAAATGCTTTTGCTCCAGATGTATTTATCACGCTGCAGCACCCGTTCCATACACATGTCCACTGTCAGATATTTTCTGCGCAGATACGCCTGTTCGTTATCCATCATCACGCGAATGGAATCGCGCAGTTCCATGATATAATTCTGATAGTCCTTACGGCGTTCAGCTTCCAGTTTCTTATTCTGTTTTTTCGAGTAAGAGCGATACAAAGTCGGCCACAGCAGCGTCGCAATCAGCATACTGCCTGCCATCAGGAATGACGGCACAACCGAGGAAATATTCAGCGTTTCCCCATCCGAGGTCACATACAGACTGCCCAGAGTGTAAAACGCAAGCAGCAGCGTTGTAAAGCTCATAGTTAATCCCGGACCGAGTGACATAATCAACGGCTTGTCGTCAACCATATCTGTTTGATGCTCCGGCGGCAGCAGCTTGATTTCCGCCATTTCAGGCGGCTTTTCTCCCATATCAATCGTTCGGTAAAAATATTCCGTCACGGACGGCACTTTGTTCACAGGAATCTGCGGTGCGGCAAAGCATACCTTGCTGAGTTTCTTGCTGTGAACCGATTTGTCATAATCAATGTTCGCGGCGATAAAATCCGCGCAGATGATGAATTTATAGCCGACCAGAAATACTACATCCCCGATGTTCAACGAATGCACCGTACCACTTGGAATCCGTTTGTTATTGACATAGGTGCTGTTGCGGCTGTTACAGTCCGTCACATACCATCTGCCATCACGGAGTCCCAGTTCTGCGTGATTGCCCGAAATATATGAATCATCCAGAATGATATCATTTTCCTTGCGTTTCCCGATACGGATAATCGGATTCGGCTCTTTCGGGTCACGGAAGCAAATTTTGACATATTTGTTTTTCTCTGCCCGAATCGTTTCGACGATCAGGGTACACTTCACCCCGCCCGCTTGGATGACCAACACATCATCGGCATCCAGCGTTGCCTGCTGCACCTCGTTGAGAACGTCATTTTCCGTCATGTGGTAAAGCTGATACTGCCTGCCTGCGGAGATCACCCACTGATTTTCAATGCCGTCAATATAGATATCCTCCTGCAAATCGTGCTGGCTGTGATTGAGCGAATAGCGTCCCATTCTGCGGTCGGGCAAAACGGTCGTATTCATATCATCATTCTGCAAAAATGTAATCAGAAGCATCGGTTTCAACCTCCATTCCGTTCAGACAAACATCAACTGCGTTCTGTTGCAGATACCCAATTCTTTCAGGGTTTTATCCTGCGGCAGACTTTCGCCCTGATCGCGGAAACAGAGTATATTCACATCGCCCTTGCAGTAAAGCCCGTTGGCGGCATCCGAAAAAAGTTCGCCCAGCAGCGCAGCTGCATCACAGACATACATTTCCTCAGGGATCCGCACATCATAGGTCTTACCGTTTGCAGGCAGATAAACTTGGACAATCATCGTATTCATGCGTCGATTTTCCTTTCAAGAAAAAGCTGTCAGATGCGATTCGCATTTCGGCATTCTGACAGCTTTTTTCGGTATAATTATGCTCTGGACACTTTATTTTTCTTGCGTTTCAGTTCGGGATACGCAAACCATTTGATTTTGATCAGCAAACCATAGAAAATATGGTAATTGAAATTTTCCAGTTCCTCATCCGTCAGGCGGATGCCGTTGGAATGACAATATTCCCATCGCAGCGTATCGGAAAGTTCATTCATATCCCGTTCAAACGGCTCAATGATCCTGCGGTTCACGGCACGGTCAGAATTCAGCACTTCCTCATAGGACGGCAATTCCGGCGTACTGCTCAGCAGTGTTTTCACGCTCAGGGTATCGGCATTCTTCTTAAAATAGTTCATTTTCTTATGTTCCGCGATCTTTTTCAGAAAATAATAACTGTTGGGATTCTTTTTCAGATTGATGCGGAACAGTTTCTCAGGATAATGCATTACGGGCATTGTTTTCATGATGATGAAAAACTCATCGCTGAATGTGAAGAAAATGATATTGTTCTTGATTTTCACATCGCGGCAAAGCTTGATGTCCTGCATACTCTGCTCACGATTGGAGGACTTCTGAAAACTCACACGCATATTCAGCAGCGTTTTCAGATCTGCATTGACCTGCTTGCGCATTTCCGTAGTATTTTTCAGCTCGCAAAGCCGCATATATTCATCCAGCGACAGCGATACAACAGGCTCTTTCGAACCCATTTCCGTAAACTTGATCATCAGCGCGTCGGCAAGGCGATGCGTAGTCGTCTTTAAGCCTGCACCCAAATCGGAAAGATGCTCAAACGACAGTTTCAGATTATCTTTTTCAATGCAGATTCCCTCATTCGCGCTGTCTTCGACCGTTTTGGGCGTAATTTTCAGTGTAGCCAGCTTGTTTAGTGCGGAGGACTGCTTCATGATCCGAAATGTGTTTCTGGATACCGAATTGACTTGCAGACTGGTTTCCAGTACTTCACCGACCGATGACGATACGCCGTCAATTCCCTTTTCAAATCCCATTATGCGCTCCGTTCCGGCAACAGTGCTTTTGCAAGCTCGGTCAGAGCGGTACGAAATACGGAAATATCCTGCAATGCCACTCGGACTGCCTGAATGTTTGCTTCGGGAATAACCAGCGCATCCGTTTCAATGCGTGCAAATATCCGCGATAGAATGCGCTTTTTATTTTCGTACTCTTCGCCTTCTCCTGCGATTTCATCTTCCATTGCATCACGCTGCGCATTGAAATCTGCAATCTGGGAAAGCAATTCCTGTGTGTCGGTACAGAATATGGTAAATTCCGGAATCCCGATGCGCTCTGCGATCAGCTCAAACAGTTTGTTGTACGCATTCTGATAACGAATGCCGTCAAACATCAGGTCTTCACGGAAATAGCGGAGTTTATCCTGCATAGTTTCCGCATGCTCCAGACTCATCATCTCCTGAAAACAATCAATTTCAGGCTCGATGAAATGGTCATTGATATCCAGACATTTCGGTCTGCAAGGGAAATCATTTGCGACAATTGCAACTCCGCGCAGTCTGGCAAGTTCGCCCGGAGAAGTCATCTCCTGAAACTGCGTTTCCGTCATGATCATCGGCAGCATTTCGATCATTCTTCTGGCATGCTCGACCTGCTGTGCCTGTGTCATATACATCAGCAGCCGACAAAAACCGTTTTGCGCCTGCTGATTATACGCATACGAAATTGCCTGCGCGTACTTCACAAAATTCTGAAGCTGCACATAGCATTCCAGCACATCCGCTTCCTCTACCGATTCAATGCGCTCCATCAGTGCATCCAGATCTTCCTGAGAAAGCGGCTCTGCCTCTGCCATATCGGCATTGCCAAGCTGTTGACGGTACATACAGATATCATTCGAAATCAGCAGTTTTCCGATATCTTCGCCGCAAATCTGCTCTTTCTGCATCAGGTCACTCAAAGATACCATACAATCACCCGTTCTTTTTTCTTCCATTATTTATATCAGCGTGTCGATGCGGAACGAGTATTTCTCACCCGCTGCCGTAATCGTACACCCCGAAAACAATTCTGCTTTTCTGCCAGACGAAATTTCCAGACTTTCCAGATACATGCTTTCCTCTGCAAGATTTTCGAGAAACAGTGCCTTTCTGTCCCCAACCAGCTCACTGGTCAGCACCATGCCTGCGATCTCCGCACTTTGGAACGGAAAGCCCGTAATCTGCATGGTGGTCTGGTCGGATAGTTTTGTCAGATACGCATACACTTTGCCCGTATCCTTTGCTGCCGTTTCCTGTCTGCCAGTCGCGATCACGGTCGTAGGGGCATAACCCTGCTCCTCATCCGCATTGCTTCCCATCACGCTGAACGTACAGCATATGCTGTCAAAAAAGAGCTTGTCGCCGGATTTCAGTTCCGCATAGGATATCTTGTTCTGCTTATCATTCAAAAATGTTCCGTTCGAGGACGTATCCTGAACGAAAAACTTGCCGCCCTGCTCCGTGATGACCGCATGCTCACCGGATATCGTCGGTTCGGCAATGACCATGTCATTTTTCTGCTTTCTGCCAATGTGGTACGGAAAATGATCGATCATAAAACGATCCCCGTTTTCACGCACCAGACAAATCTCCGTTTTTCTGATACGTACAACTGTATTGCCGGAATTTTCAAAATCATTCACCGACACTTGCGGCTCACTGCTGCTTCGCACAATCTGCTCATTGATGGAAAAACTCGGATTTTTTGCCAGTTCCGCAGTATTTTCCTGCACTGCTTCTCTGCTGATATCCAAAGAATTCATCTGATTGGAATTGAAAAAATGCACCAGAGAATCAGGCGTAAAACAACTCACGCCGTTCTTTCCGGATCTTCCCTCAAAACTGCTGAGATATTTCTCATACTGATTCATATAGTTGCCATCAGAAATGATGATGTTTTTTGCGCTCTTGTGAATCTGATTCAGACAACCCGGAATATCATCGCAAACATAATGCTGATTCATCAGCGGCAAATAAATCATGAGAATTTTTCGGCTGATATTGTGAAAATACATGTATTTCGGATCACACACCAGATTGTCCGTCGAAAAATGCGAACGATGACAAAATGATATGGTCTTCTGAATTCCCGATATAATTTCAAAATACTGCTCCTGCCGCAGTTCCGATTTGAGATATTCCGACAAGGAGGTCAATCCGCTGATATCATATCCAATTTTGTTGGTATTCGCCGTTTTCGTACATTGAAACGGCAGGAAATATTCCCGATAAGCCTCATTGACCAAGGTCTGCACCTGAGAATAGTTGATTGCCTCTTTTTTTCGGACGGAAAATACCAGAAAAGTTTTATTTTCAGAATACACCGTCTGAAACGCACAGAAACGCTGAAGCGAATTCATCGGAACAATCCTCCCTTCGCTCGATTTTTTGCAAACATATCATTTATATTATATGGCATCTTTCAATAATTGTCAATATATTTATTGCGGCATCTACCGCATCAGCAACCAAAATTCGCGCAATTCGAACAGTAAAAAACAGCAAAAGAGTGGGTATCGCACAGCATTTTTCATGGTGAAAAACAGCACAAAATAAAATTGCTTGTGAAAATACGTCGATTTTCGTAAGCTTTCTTTCTATAATATTTAAAATATAAAGTTTGCAGTATTCCGGAAATGCCCTTTTTCGATTTATGCTATAATGAATACATCTTCGGAAAGCCCATTCTATTTTTACGGAGGAACGATTATGAAATCAAAACGCATTCTCATTGCAGCCTGCCTGATTACCTCGTTGTCACTGATGTCCGGCTGTACCATCGAATTGTGGCCGGAACGCCCCGCAAACTCGAAGAACACAACAGCGGTCTACGCTTCTGAACTGAATCCGAAAGAACACGAACTCGTTACCGACCATCGCTTCAAATCCCTCGATAATGAAGATCCTGTGCGCTTCGAAACGGCAGTCACCGCTGAGGAAGCACAGAACGGTACACCCGTCAATCTCTGTGACAACAACGGTAAGTCCATCTCAAAAATGTACGACGACGGCACGCATTCCGACCGAATCGCAGGCGATGGTATCTACACTTGTAGCTACAAGCCAAAGGTCAGCGATGAGGAAAGCTTCTCCTTTTCCGCCCAGATCGGCGACTTCTGGACTGATCCTGCTTCCGTCAGATACTTTGATGATATCACTGAGAAAGACATTGAGGATTCGAAAACTGTCTATGCGAATTTTGCAAAAATCATGATGGAACAGTATGACGGCAATGATGAAATGACAGCCGAGCAAAAAGATAAAGTCCTTGACAGCATCGGTGATTATGCGGAAACACTTTATAATCAGGGCGCAGCAGTAGAATACAGAGTCAACAAAAATTATGGCAATGTCGTTATGAAACTCAGCAGCGGCATCACCTGCGTTTACTCCAATCCTTCTGAGGGCACTTTGGGCGGCGGAGCGTCTGCCCCTACACCTGTGCGTCCTACTTCTCCCATTATACGTCCTGACACCACTCCTGCTACGCCAACACCGACAGGCACACCCGCATCCACGCCCTCGTATGCTGTAAAATCCTTGAAAATCAAAGGATATATTCCACTGAACAGTGACGAACTCAACACATTTTTAGGCGATAATGTTGATGTTATTTCCAGTCTGAATAGCACGATTTCCACAATTACATCTACACCTGATTTTCAGGGCAGCATCACAAGCGATGGGGTTCAGGTCGGAACCGGCGTAGGACCGCACTCTGTCAAGGAATGGGGAGCAAACCAGATCATATTCTGGATAGGTCACGGCGGATACGATGGTATGATTCATTCCTATCTTGCAACAAACGAAGCATTCGATCCAGACAATTTTACTTCTGATGATCTGATCAATGACAGAATCATTATTCAATTACAAGTGGATAATTCATTGAAAACAGAGATTTATAACGAAACAGATCAAGTAGTAGAAGCGTTAATGCACAACCAACTGGACGCAAATGGTGACGGACAATGCAATTCCGACGATCTTACATATGCAGCTACTCGGGCAGATTATTATGGAAATCAAGATGGAACCGCCACCATGGATGAATTCTATATATTGTTTTTATCGGATGACCATTTTTTCAATATGTTTATCGGTAATGAACAATTTATGGATGTTGTGTATAATGCGTGCCATCCATGCATCACCTCCGAATACATCAAAGCGCATTGTTCGAATCTGACTGATACTTTTATTTATATCAACAGCTGCTATGGTTTGCAGGATTCTGTCCTTTCAGCAAGTTTGCTCTCAAAAGGCTGCAATGTCGTAGTCGGGTATACAAATTCTGTACACGATGTTTATGAACAAACCGTCAGAGAACGTATGATTCAGGATATGTGTACGCCTCAAAATACAAATGCAGGTACTCCGTTGGATTATTTGGCACTGGACAGTGAAATCGTTCAATTCCAAGCCACTCCCGATATTTTTCAGCCTGGAGAAAGCGGTAATTTGACGACCTTAATTACCAAGGTCGATGCATTCGGAAACAGAGAATACCGTTTCGCCGAAGCCATTGCAGATGATTTAGACGATGCCCGTGAACAGGCGCAAATCAATCTCGGTTCCCTCCAGTTAGACTCTACATATATTTATATTGATAACGGTTCTTTCGGTACAATCACTGTCAAATCTTTGCCCGACACCTACACCATGAACGATTTGATTTGGACAGTTGACAATGACCAGATTGCAACTGTCGGTCCCAACGGAGAGGTTTACGGCATTTCGCCCGGTTCAACACGTGTATGTGTTGTCACAGATGATGGTCTATATTCCGCAGCCTGCTTCGTTGGTGTCAGATAAAAAATCAGCAACCCAATCATAGCATTCAGCCCGCTTAGATTTCAATCTAGGCGGGCTGAAACATTTTCATATGATTCACCGCGTGTTTTCTTATCATTTCTCCCATTCCAAACAAAAATCCCTCAGCGATATCAACATACCGCTGAGGGATTTTTATGGTCGGAGTGACAGGATTCGAACCTGCGGCATCCTGCTCCCAAAGCAGGCGCGCTACCAACTGCGCTACACCCCGATAGTATTCTGTTTTCGCGCTTGTTGCTTTGTTCGCCCTCTTGCGGTTCCCAAAACTGCTGCGCGATGAATCGCTTGCATTTTTGACCGCTGCGCCAAAAAACACTCGCTGTTTCGTCTGCTGGACGCGCTCGTGTTTTTTGCCCAAAGCAGGCGCGCTACCAACTGCGCTACACCCCGATGGTGTACCATTCATCACAGATATACATTATAGCACTTTTTTATATTTTTGTCAAGTATTAAAATCCCCCGCTGCCGATTTTCTCAACAGCGAGGGATTCTTCTGTCAGATTTCGTTGACCAGATCGGTCATGTTGTAATGTCCTGCGGGCTTGCCAATCAGGAACAGTGCCGCATTGACCGCGCCCTCAGCAAACACGCGCTTGGAGGATGCTGTATGCTTGAGTGAAATACACTCATCATTACCTGCAAACAAGACCTCATGCTCGCCGACAATTGTGCCGCCGCGCACCGAATGCATTCCGATTTCGCTGATCTCACGCTTTTTTCTGACGCTGTGGCGGTCATATACCAATGTTTTACCGCCGTCAAACTCCTCACAAAGACCCTTTGCGATCATCAGTGCCGTACCGGAAGGCGCGTCAATTTTCTGATTGTGGTGCTTCTCGATAATTTCAATATCGAACTGATTGCCAAGAACCGCTGCCGCCTTTTTCGAGAGCGCAATCAGCAGTTGAATACCGAGGGACATATTGCCGGACGAAAACAGAGCCGTCTGGGCAGATGCCTTTTGAATTTCCGCAAGTTGCTCCTCGCTGTAACCCGTGGTGGAAAGGACAACAGGCGTACCTGTGGAAACGGCATATTCAAGCAGTCCGCTCAGACAGCTTGGATGGCTGAAATCAATGATGACATCCGGCTTTTGTGCCAACTCCGAAAGTGACGAATATACGGGAAAGCCAAGGCTGTCGTCCTTGCAGATGTCAATGCCTGCAATTACCTGACATTCTTCTCTTTCACGGATGCTGGCAGCCACAAAGCGACCCATTTTGCCGCACGCGCCACAAATTACAATGCTTGTCATATGTATTCTCCTTTATTTTCATCGGTAAAAACAGGGAATAGACCTGCGGCTTCCCCAAAAGAGAGGAAGCCGTCAGAATCCGAATCATCTTACTTCACCAAACCGTGCTTCTGCATATTTGCAAGCAACTTTGCGCGGTTATTCTCTGCCATCTCGTAAAGCGGCAGACGGCAGGGACCTGCATTCCAGCCCTGCATATTCATTGCTTCCTTCACAGGGATCGGGTTGACCTCAATGAACAGATCGTTCATCAGAGTCAGCAGCTTGGTGTGCATTGCGGATGCCTTTGCAAAATCACCATCGAGGCAAGCCTGTGCCATATCGTGGGTTTCCTGCGGCATGATGTTGGAAATCACGGAAATAACACCCTTTGCACCAATTGCCATCATGGGTACGGTCTGGTCATCGTTGCCGCTGTAAACATCAATACGGTCAGCGCAGCGTTCCAGCACCTGTGCGGTAAAGCTGATATTGCCCGATGCTTCCTTGATTGCAACGATATTCTTGTGATTGGCAAGCTCATCAATGGTGTCCAAAGCAATCCCCATGCCGGTTCTGGAGGGTACATTGTAGAGAATAATCGGCAGATCAACGGTATCTGCAACGAGGGTATAGTGCTTCAGCAGACCACGCTGTGTGGTCTTGTTGTAGTAAGGCGTCACGAGCAGCAGAGCATCTGCGCCGGCCTCCTTTGCAGCCTGAGAAAGACGAATGCAGCAGGCGGTATCATTGCTGCCTGTGCCTGCAATGACGGGAACTCTGTGATTTGCAGCATTGACAGAGAAGCGGATGACCTCCATATGCTCCTCCTCGGTCAGAGTAGAGCCCTCACCGGTTGTGCCTGCAATCACCAATGCATCGGTGTGCTTTGCGATCTGATCGTCAATGATACGTGCCAGCTCATCGTAATTGACAGAGCCGTCTGTATTGAACGGGGTCACCAGAGCGACCGCAGCACCTGTAAAAACGGTATTCTTCATATAAATCATCCTTTCCGATTAGTCTAAAAAGCGAAGCTGCTCCCGCAGCCAGATAGAAAGCTGTTCCGCCTGTTGTTTTGTCATACCGCAGAATTCCTCATCCTGTGCCTGTTTGCTGCACAATACAAACAACAGGTCGCCATAGATCGTGCAGCCTGTGTGATAAAGGCAGGTGCCGCAGGTATTTGCGGGCAGCGATTTCTCGCCGCTTCTGCCATCAATCAGATAGCAGAGAACGCTGTCGGATAAAAACGGCGGATTTACGGGAACACGCAGCCGCTCCGTCACATCCGTATCCAGCAGGCGACAGGCATCTGCCTGCGGTGTACTGTCAGAAATCGGACAAATCTGCAAATCCTGCCCGACTGCGGAAACACGGACAACATAGTGTTCCATATGGGAGAAGCTCCTTTGTTCAGAAGATATGCGTAAAATTGAGTACGAGCGTCTGCGCGTTAACGGGCTCTCCGATATGAGAAAGCGCGTCCGGCAGGTCGTAGGTAAATACGGGCAGTTCGCCGTTGGGATCCAGTTCAGCAATTGCGCCGCGCACCGCCAACGAATCTGCCTCATTCAGCGGGAGGTAAATACGCTCGGTTTCGTCTTTTCCCGTGATCACATGGGTCAGCGCGACTGCACGTTTGGAAGCGGTCACGGCAATGTAGGACGGCTCATTGGAAAGCAGAAAAGCACGATACTCCATGGAAACCTCTTTCGCGCCGCAGGAAATCATCAGTTCACTGAGGGCGTGTGCTTCCAGATCGGTTGCATCATCGTGCAGGGCGATCCAGAAATCAGGGTGACGGAACAATCCCTTTTGCACATCCGTGCGCAAAAAATTCTTGAACGGTTTTTTCTGCTCATGATATGCCTGAAAATACGCAGGAACATAAGGCAAAATGCGGGAACCCGGCGGAGAATACACATGAAAACTCGGAGATTCTGCCATTTTTCCGTCACTGCGAAGCTCGAGCGCAGCTGCCTTTAAGGTATCGTACATCGGACATATGAATACGACTTTCATTTCGGCGTTGATGCCTCACTTTCTGCGTCTTTTCAGGAAATTTCAGAGGAAATCATTTCAGTCAAAATAGCCCTTTGCTGCGAGCAGTTCTGCAAGTTCTACTGCGCCGCCTGCTGCACCGCGAAGCGTATTGTGGGAAAGGCAGACGAACTTATAATCGAACAGGGTATCCTCACGCAGACGACCGATGGAAATTGCCATGCCGCCTTCGAGGTTGCGGTCGAGTCTTGCCTGCGGACGATCGGGCTCCTCAAAGTAGTTGAGGAACTGCTTGGGAGCGTGCGGAAGTTCCAGATCCTGCGGTACGCCGCGGAATGCTGCCCAGTCAGCCTTGATCTGCTCGATGGTAGGCTTATTCTCAAATTTCACGAAAACAGCTGCGGTATGACCGTCAGCAACGGGAACTCTGAGGCACTGGGTCGTAATGAGCGGTGCAGATGCCTTGACGATCTGACCATTTTCGATCTTGCCCCAGACCTTCAGCGGCTCCTGCTCGGATTTCTCCTCCACGCCGCCGATGTACGGGATCAGATTATCGACCATTTCAGGCCAACGCTCAAAGGTTTTGCCTGCGCCGGAAATTGCCTGATATGTGCAGGCAAGTACCTGCTTGATGCCGTATTTACGCAGCGGGTGCAGAGCAGGAACATAGCTCTGGATGGAGCAGTTGGACTTGACTGCGATAAAGCCGCGCTTGGTACCAAGACGCTGCTTCTGAGATGCAATGATCTCCAGATGCTCATCGTTCAGTTCCGGAATGACCATCGGAACATCGGGTGTGAAGCGATGTGCGGAGTTGTTGGAAACGATCGGGCATTCTGCCTTGGCATATGCCTCCTCCAGAGCGCGGAGTTCGTCTTTTTTCATATCAACAGCGCAGAAGCAGAAGTCAACTTCCGCTGCCATTTTCTCGATATCCTGACCTGCATCGTAAAGGACGATGTCAGCAAATTTTTCAGGCATCGGCATATCCTTGAATGCCCAACGGCTGCCAACTGCCTCGCGGTAAGTTTTGCCTGCGCTGCGGGAAGATGCAGCCATTGCAGTGACTTTGAACCACGGATGGTCTGCAAGCAGCAGAGCAAAACGCTGGCCAACCATACCGGTTGCACCGATGATACCGACTCGAAATTGTTTCATAATGATTCTCTCCTTCAAAAATGTAGCGGGTTTACGGGAAAACAAAAAACCGCCCGTGAAACCGGACGGAGAATTGTGTCAAACGAAACTGTTTTGCGCTGTGCTGTACCGACGCATCGGATACAGTCGCAAAAGCGAAAAACGTTCAGCACTCCACAGCCGCAATGCGTTGCTGTGACAGTGACGCACCTTTTTGATGCGCCCCCAGCGTCACCCTCTGCCGAGAGAGCGTTGCTTCGGCGGGATTGCCTTTTCTGTATGAAGCATACCGCAAAAATCAGCGGTATCGGCTCGGCAGCCGCAACATACAGGACTCATCAAGCCCGCACCTCTGTCCGTATCATATATCATACCACGAAATGGTTGATTTGTCAAGCATTTCTCGCAATTTTTCGGGAAAACGACTTTTTTCGGGGATATGTGATACAGGATATGCGCCAATTCGACGAAATGTGCAGAATCATTCAGGTGAGTCTGCTGCGTTTGTTTTTGCTGAGCAGGATGGAACTTGCAAGCAGTCCCGCACTGGACAGGACCAACACCACGCCGCCGCCGATCATAAAATACTTGCCGATTTTCGCGGTGATCGGGGACTGAATATGTGTGGGATCCTGCGGGTTGTATTCCACCACAACCGTGTCGCCCGTGCGCATACTGAGTGAACTGTAAGGATATCTCACATCTTCGTAACATACGCCATCGACGTTATAATTGACATAAATGATGCGGTCTGTTTCCTCGCCGTCCGCGCCTTGATGCGTAACGAATTCAATACGGGTAATGGTACCGTCTGTCTGAACAGGGTTCGGGACGCGCGACTGATTGACAAGACTGCCGACCAACAGAAAAATCAATGCGGCAACGCACAAAATCGGGCAGACGATCACGCCGCCCAGACCAATCACAAATCGTTTGCGTGTAGAGTCCATTTTTCGCTCCTTTCTATTCTTCCAACTGACTGCGTTTTCTTCGGGTATCATTGCGGATGCCGAAAATTATCAACAACCAACAGATTCCATATGTTCTCAAATTCTCCTCTGGATTACAAAATCCCGTCTGAGTATTCGCATAATGTCAGCTGATAAAAAGTATGGGGGAACCCTTTGGTAGGGTTCCCCCATGCCCCTCCTGACTTGATTCAACGATAAGGGGTGTTTTGCGCTCTGCGATTTTTCGAGAAAAATCGGGTAAGGTTTTAAAAAGAGAATATTCAGTCTGCGTTCTCGCTGTCAGAATCTGCTTTCGGCGCATTCAGCGACTTCATCGTCGGGAACAGCAATACATCGCGGATGGACATACTGTTGGTCAGCAGCATGACCAGACGGTCAATGCCGTAGCCGATGCCGCCCGTAGGAGGCATACCGATCTCCAGTGCGTTCATGAAGTCCTCGTCGATGTGGTTTGCCTCGTCGTCGCCCTTCTTGATGAGCTCTTCCTGTGCCTCAAAACGACCTCTCTGGTCGATCGGGTCATTCAGCTCGGAGTATGCATTACACATCTCACGGGCGGTAATGAACAGCTCAAAACGCTCGACATAATCGGGCTTATCGGGCTTGCGCTTGGTCAGCGGCGAAATCTCAACGGGATGGTCCATAACAAAGGTCGGCTGAATCAGCTTCTCCTCAACAAATTCCTCGAAGAACAGGTTAAGGATATCGCCCTTTTCGTGGCGGTTTTCGTAGTGGACGCCCTTTTCGTCAGCAATTTTCTTTGCTGCGGCGGTATCGGGGATCTGGTCAAAATCCACGCCCGCGTACTGCTTGACGGCATCAATCATGGTGATTCTTGCAAACGGTTTGCCGAGGTCAATCATGACATCGCCGTAAGGAATCAGGGTAGTACCGCAAACGGTCTGTGCCACATGGCGGAACATATTTTCCGTCAGATCCATCATGCCGTGGTAGTCAGTATATGCCTGATAGAGTTCCATCAGGGTAAATTCGGGGTTATGGCGGGTATCAACGCCCTCATTACGGAACACTCTGCCGATCTCGTAGACTTTTTCCAGTCCGCCGACAATCAGACGCTTCAGATACAGTTCCAGAGAAATACGCAGTTTGACATCCTCGTCTAATGCGTTGTAGTGCGTTTCGAAAGGTCTTGCAGCCGCACCGCCTGCGTTTGCGACCAGCATCGGCGTTTCGACTTCCAGGAAGCCCTGTGCATCGAGCCACTGACGAATTGCTGCAATGATCTTGCTGCGTTTGATAAAGGTATCACGAACATCCTCGTTCATGATCAGATCCACGTAACGCTGACGATAACGGGTATCGCGGTCGGTCAGACCGTGGAACTTTTCGGGGAGCGGCTGCAGCGATTTGGACAGCAGCGTCACCTTGAATGCGTGAACGGAAAGCTCACCGCTTCTGGTGCGGAACAGCTTGCCCGTAACGCCCATAATGTCGCCGATATCCCATTTTTTGAATGCAGCGAAGGCATCCTCGCCGATGTCGTTCATACGGACATACACCTGAATGCGTCCTTCGCGGTCGCGCAGGTCAAGGAAGTTTGCCTTGCCCATTTTGCGCCAGCTCATGATACGACCTGCAACGGTCACTTCAAACTCCTCGTTGAGCTTTTCGACTGCTGCCTTTTTGGTTTCCTCATCGGCATCTTCAGGCAGAGCAGCATTCATTTTTGCCTCTGCCTCGCCGAACATTTCGCGGCACTGCGCGGTATTTGCAGTTACATCAAAGCGGGTGATCCGGAACGGATCATTGCCGCTCTGCTGCATTTCGGTCAGCTTATCCAGACGAATCTGACGGAATTCCGAAGGATCGCCTGTCTGATCTGCATTCTGCTGCGGATTTACATTCTGTTCACTCATATGGGTCATTCCTCACTTCATCAGGCTTTATCCATCGAAATATCAATAATATGGAATGTCATCATGCCGATGGGAGCCTCAACGATAAACGCATCGCCGACGCGCTTGTGCAGTGCAGCTTTGCCGATCGGGGATTCATCGGAGATCCAGCCCTTTGCGTAGTCGGACTCGGTACGGCCGACAATTTTCAGGGTCTCGATCTTCTCAGGGTTATCGCCAAATGCATCGCGCTTGAGGGTAACGACCGAGCCGTTGCCGACCTCATCCACAGAAATGGTCTGGACGATCTCAGCGTGTGCAAGGGTATATTCCAGTTCAGAAATTTCGGTTTCAAGACGAGCCTGCTCGTTTCGCGCTTCATCATATTCCGCGTTTTCGGACAAGTCGCCGTAGCTTCTTGCTTCAGCCAACTGGTCAGCGACCTCGCGGCGGCGGGTTCCGATCAAATATGCAAGTTGTTGTTCCAGCGCCTCGTAATGCGCTTTTGACATTTGCTCTACATGCTCTGCCATGGGGATGCCTCCGTTTCGTATGTTATGAAAATACTCAAAGTAGGGAGCAGTGTTTTTCGCGCTGCTCCCTACTGTTTCAGGGACAAAAATCAGTCTGTGATCTCGCGGTGGAATTCCTGGAGCGACTTCACGCTCAGACCTGCGTGCTGCTCCTTGATTGCGCGGATACCCTCTGTGCTTGCCATTGCCGCAGCCATCGTAGTGATGTACGGAATGCGGTATTTGATTGCAGCTTTACGAATATAGCTGTCATCGTGCAAGCTTTCGGCACCTGCGGGCGTATTGATGATGAGATCAATCTTGCCGTTGGTCATTGCATCGGTGATGTTCGGACGACCTTCGTACAGCTTCTTGATCTTCTCAGCAGGGATGCCGCTTTCAGCAATCATATCGTAGGTTCTGCCTGTTGCCAGGATCTTGAAGCCGAGTTCATGGAAGTTCTTTGCGATCGGCAGCAATTCAGCCTTATCTCTGTTGCAGACAGAGAGCAGAACAGTACCCGAAACAGGCAGTCTGGTCTGAGTTGCTTCCTGTGCCTTGAAGTATGCCTCGCCGAAGTTCGGAGAAATGCCGAGCACTTCGCCTGTGGAACGCATTTCCGGTCCGAGGACAGGGTCAACTTCCTGGAACATATTGAACGGGAACACAGCCTCCTTGACGCCGTGATGCGGAATCTTCCGATCGTGCAGCGACGGTACGGGAGAAGGCTTGCCGGTCAGTTCGGTGGTCATGATCTGCGTTGCGATACGAACCATGTTGATCGCACAGACCTTGGAAACCAGCGGAACGGTACGGGATGCACGTGGGTTTGCTTCGAGAACGTAAACCGTGTCATCCTCAATTGCATACTGCATATTCATCAAGCCCGAAACGCCCATTTCCACGGCGATCTTGCGGGTGTAATCCTTGATGGTTTCAACGTGCTTTGCGCTGAGGTTCAGCGAAGGCAGAACGCATGCAGAGTCGCCCGAATGAACGCCTGCAAGCTCGATGTGCTCCATCACGGCAGGAACAAAGCAGTGTGTGCCGTCAGAGATTGCATCTGCCTCGCACTCAGTAGCGTGGTGCAGGAAACGGTCGATCAGAATGGGTCTGTCAGGGGTAACGCCGACGGCTGCGGACATATACACGCGCAGCATCTCGTCATCGTGAACGACCTCCATGCCGCGGCCGCCCAGAACGTAGGACGGACGAACCATGACAGGATAGCCGATGCGATTTGCGATTTCCAGAGCATCCTCAACGGTAACAGCCATACCGGATTCCGGCATCGGGATGTTCAGTTTTTCCATCATTGCACGGAAATGATCTCTGTCCTCTGCGAGGTCGATGGTTTCAGGAGATGTACCGAGAATCTTGACGCCGTTCTTCTTCAGATCAGCAGCAAGGTTCAGAGGAGTCTGACCGCCGAACTGTGCGATGACACCGACAGGCTTTTCTTTCTCGTAGATCTGGAGAACATCCTCCAAAGTCAGCGGCTCGAAATACAGTCTGTCAGAGGTATCATAGTCAGTGGAAACCGTTTCGGGGTTGCAGTTGACAATGATTGTTTCAAAACCGAGATCTTTCAGAGCAAGTGCCGCATGAACACAGCAGTAGTCGAACTCAATGCCCTGACCAATACGGTTCGGACCGCCGCCAAGGATCATGATCTTCGGACGATCGGTGCTGTTGGTCTTTGCATCCTCCGTGATGTGATAGGAGGAGTAGTAATATGCGCTGTCCTTGGTGCCGCTTACGTGAACGCCTTCCCAGCCTTCACGGATGCCTGCTGCATAGCGGGCATTGCGGACGTCATCCTCGGAAACTTCGAGCAGCTTTGCCAGATAGCGGTCAGAGAAGCCGTCGAGTTTCGCCTGCTTCAGAACATCAGCAGACGGTACCTTGCCCTTGGATGCGAGCAGGGTCTTTTCTTCCTCAACCAGTTCGAGCATCTGCTCAATGAACCACTTCTTGATCTTGGTCAGATTGAACAGCTCATCAACCGTTGCGCCCTTGCGCAGAGCTTCGTACATGATATACTGACGGTTGCTGGTCGGGTAAACGAGCATAGAAAGCAGCTCGTCCTTGGATTTCTCGTTGAAGGTCTTGACGAAGCCAAGACCGTAGTTGCCGGTTTCCAGGCTGCGGATTGCTTTCTGGAAAGCTTCCTTGTAGGTCTTGCCGATGGACATGACCTCACCGACTGCACGCATCTGTGTACCGAGTTTATCCTCAGCACCCTTGAACTTTTCGAAAGCCCAGCGTGCAAACTTGATGACAACATAATCGCCCGAGGGAACATATTTATCCAGCGTGCCGTATTTGCCGCACTCCATCTCGTCGAGGGTCAGACCTGCGGCGAGCATTGCGGAAACCAGAGCGATCGGGAAACCGGTTGCTTTGGAAGCCAGTGCGGAAGAACGGGAAGTACGCGGGTTGATCTCGATACAAACGATGCGGTCGGAAACGGGGTCGTGAGCGAACTGGCAGTTGCAGCCGCCGATGACCTCAATTTTCTCGACAATACGGTAAGCCTGCTCCTGCATTCTCTTCTGGGTTGCCTCAGAGATGGTGAGCATCGGGGCAGAGCAGAAAGAGTCACCGGTGTGAACGCCGACAGGGTCGATGTTCTCGATAAAGCAGACGGTGATCATGTTGTTTTTCGCATCGCGAACAACTTCGAGTTCGAGTTCTTCCCAACCGGTGATGCACTCCTCAACGAGTACCTGACCGATCAGAGAAGCCTGCAAACCTCTTGCGCAGACGATCTTGAGCTCTTCGATGTTATAGACCATACCGCCGCCGGCACCGCCCATGGTATAGGCAGGACGCAGAACGACAGGATAGCCGAGCTTATCAGCAATGGCAACAGCCTCGTCAACGGAGTAAGCAACTTCGGAACGAGCCATTTCCACGCCGATGGACTCCATGGTTTTCTTAAATTCAATTCTGTCCTCGCCACGCTCGATTGCATCGACCTGCACACCGATGACCTCAACATTGTATTCCTTGAGGACGCCGGCTTTATCAAGCTCGGAACAGAGATTCAGACCCGATTGTCCGCCAAGATTAGGAAGAACAGCGTCCGGACGCTCTTTCTTGATGATCTCGGTAAGTCTTTCGCAGTTAAGCGGTTCGATGTAAGTAACATCGGCGACATCGGGGTCTGTCATAATGGTAGCGGGGTTTGAGTTGACCAATACGATTTCGTATCCGAGTTTACGGAGAGCCTTACAGGCCTGCGTACCTGAATAGTCGAACTCGCATGCTTGTCCGATAATGATCGGACCTGAACCGATAATCAGAACCTTGTGAATATCATTTCTTTTTGGCATAATGCAAGCACCTCACTTCTAACATGATATTATATCACAGAACAGGATGTAATTGCAAGTGTTTTTGAGGATTTTTTGAAAATTGACATTCCGCATAAAAGTGGTGAGAGGATAGCGAAGTATTCTGCAATTTTGGCTAGACGGAATGATTGGCAGTTGCCTGTATATCCTTTTCCCCTCCAAATTTCTGCTCGACGCTTATTCCGGGGATCCGACAGCAGAATCTATATCAATTCACCCAGCATCCCGAGTTTTTTCTTCATCAGTTCCTCATACCGCTGCAAATACTCATACGGATACTTGCACTCGGTCACGCGCTCGATTCCGCGCTGCCCGCCAATCACTTTCGTCGATGCCCCCGACCCGATTCCAAGAATCGTCTGCGAATCGTCCATCATCAGCACATTGTACGGGCTTTCGTATCCCGCCTTGGCGTAGCCCACATTTTCCAGATTTGCCGCCATGTTCTTCTGCCGATAGAGGTAATACGGGCGATATCCCGCCTTCGTCAATGTTTCTTGCGCATATTCGACCATTTCGCTGACAACATTCTCATCAGGCATTGGCAGCGATGCGTAAAAATCCGCCGCTTTTTTCAGCGAGAGGCAATGCACCGTGATGCTTTCGGGGTCCAGCGCAACTGCCTTGTCGATGCTTTCCCGAAAGCCCGTAATCGTATCGCAGGGCAGTCCCGCAATGAAATCCATGTTGACGTTTTCAAATCCCATAGATTTTGCCAGAAGATACGTGTCAATTGTATCCTGTGCGGTATGCGGTCTGCCTGCCGCCTCCAGAACTTCATCCTGAAAGCTCTGTGGGTTGACCGAGATTCTTGTCACGCCAAAGTCGCGCAGGATCTGCAATTTCTCGTAGGTAATCGTATCGGGGCGTCCCGCTTCCACGGTATACTCCCGCAGCGAAACGTCATGCAGCAGCTCGTTTTTCAGCCATGTCAGCAGATCGCACAACTGTGCCGCATCCAGTACGGTCGGGGTACCGCCGCCGATATACAATGTATCAATTTCCAGTTTCTTCTGAGAAATCAGTGCATTCATCCTGCCGATTTCGTCATGCAGTTTCTCGAGATACTGTGGCAGAAGCTTCTGTTTCATCGCAGATACGGAATTGCTGACAAACGAGCAGTAACGGCATCTGGTCGGGCAAAATGGAATCGACACATAGACGCTGACGGCATTTTTCTGAGGAGTTTCGTCAAAAATCGGTTGCTGCACGCGCAAAATGTCGGCAGCAAGCTGTGTTTTCTCCTCGGAAACGTGCCAGACCCGCCGAAACGTATCCATTGCCTGCGGAATACTGCCATCGCGGGCGGCAAACCGCCGCAGCAGGTTGACGGGGCGGATACCCGTGAGCATTCCCCACGCGGGACGCTTTCCGGAAGCCTCGCAAAGCGGTTGGTAAAGCAGCGCAGAGATTTCGCGGTCAAGGTCGTTGCCCTGTATCGAATCCGGCATGGTTTTCTCGTTGATATGTGATTTTCCGTCCCATATCAGTGTACAGGAAAGCCGCTGCATTCCGTCAGGGAGCAGGGTCAGGACCGCCGAGATACAGTCCTCCTGCGGCACTTTTTCCGTGATTCCGACTGAAAATGCAAATTTTTCAGCGGGCAGAAACAGTTTCAGCAGCGCTTCCATCTCGTAGGTGCGCTGATGTCCAAAAGCGTGTATCAGCATAATTTTCACAACTCCGCGGTCAGATAATGGCTAAATTCGCGCTCATGCGAGAGGGTCGTGTTGTCGTAGTGTCCGCAGTAGACCTCGCAGTCGCCCTCCAGTTTGCCAAGGTGAGCGAGCGATTTCCGCATATCTTTGATGTTTCCGCCCGGAAAATCCACTCTGCCGACGCTGTCCCGAAAGAGCGTATCGCCCGAAAACAGGACATTCTCGTGACGGAAACAGGAACCGCCCGGCGTGTGACCGGGTGTATGGATCACAGAAAATGTCAGTTCTTCCGAGAATTTCAGTATATAGCCATCCTCAAAGGTACGGATATCCTTCGGTTCGCGGTATTCATTGCCGTAGCCAAGCCCCACCGCCAGACTTTTCGATGCGGAAATGAGCATCGGCTGATCCAGCGTGTGAATATATACGGGAATTTGCAGTTCCTGCTGGATTTCCGCAGCTGCTCCAAAATGGTCGTAATGCGCGTGGGTGAGCAGAATTGCCAGTGGTTTGAGTTGTTTTTCTCGCACCACCGATATAATCCGTTCCGCTTCCGCACCGGTATCAATCAAAACGGCATTGCCTTGCGCATCCGAAACAATATGGCAGTTTGCCTCCAGCCGTCCCACGGCAATCGTACAAATATCCATGAAAAGCCCTCGTTTCTGCGTGATATCATAAGTTACCCCGCCCTTTTGCAGACGGGGTATTGATGTAAAAAGAATCAGTTTGCCGCACGGTCTGCCGATACGACATCCCTGACACGCCGCATTTTCTCCAGCAGATTTTTGAGCTGGTCGGCGGTCGCGACCTTAACGGTCGCCTCAAACACGATGTTGCTGTTTTTCAGCGTGCGCGAGCCGGAATGCAGCACGGGAATATGTGCTTCTTTCAGCACGCCGTAGAGGTCGTAGACCAAGTCTACGCGGGATAATCCCAAAACCTCAATACTTGCTTGGATTTCCTGTGGTTCGCTGTTGTCAGACCACTGCACATCCGCCCAACGCTCCAGTTCCTCGGGAACATTCTGGCGCAGTGCTGCGAGGTAGTTTTTGCAGGTTTTCGTGTGGATCGAGAGTCCGTGCCCGCGTGTGATAAATCCGACAATTTCATCGCCGGGAAGCGGACTGCAACAACGTGCAAACTTTACCAGACAGTCATCAATTTTATCGAGAATGATGCCGCTGTTGCCTGCGGTCATGGTCGGCGGATCAATTTTCTGCTCCTCGGGAGCTTCCAGCGGCGCAAATCTGCGCTTATACTGCTCACGAATACGCATCATCAGGCGTTCCATGCTGAGTCCGCCGTAGCCGATTGCCGCATAGTAGTCGTCCAAAGTAGCATATCTGCGCTGTTTCATGTCATCTGCAAGGATTTCCTCAAGCTGTGCCTGTGTCAGATTCAGATGCTGTCGTCTGCACTCACGCTCGATGCTGCTCTTGCCTGTTGCGATATTCTCATCGCGGCACTCACGTTTGAACCATGCACGGATTTTCGATTTGGCTTCGTTGGTTTTGACAATATCCAGCCAGTCGCGGCTCGGACCCTTGTTCTCGTCCTTGCTGGTCTGGATTTCCACAATTTCGCCCGTACTCAGACGATAATCCAGCGACACAATTTTGCCGCCGATTTTTGCGCCGACCATACGGTGACCGATCTGCGTGTGGATGTGGTACGCAAAATCAATGACGGTTGAACCGATCGGCAGGCTGACGGTATCGCCTTTCGGGGTCATGACGACAATATCCTCGGGGGCAATATCGCTTTTGATGGTGCTGACGAGTTCTTCGGGGTCATCGCTTGCCTGCTGTGTTTCAATCAGCTGGCGAATCCAGGCAAGCCGCTGTTCCATTTTATCCTTACCCTGAATGCCCTCTTTGTACTTCCAGTGTGCAGCAACGCCATATTCCGCATTTGCGTGCATTTCCCATGTACGGATCTGCACTTCAAAGGTGATGCCCTCTTTGCTGATGACCGAGGTATGCAGCGATTGATAGCCGTTTGCCTTGGCATCCGCGATGTAATCCTTGAAACGGTTGGGAATCGGGTGGAACATATCGTGCATCAGACCCAGCACATTGTAACATTCACCGATAGAGCTGACAATGATGCGGACTGCGTATTTATCGTAAATTTCGTCAATGGTCTTGCCGCCGATGTACATTTTCTTGTAGATGCCGTAGATGCTCTTGACACGGCCGTCGATTTTCGGCGGAGATACGAAGTCCTCCGTCTTAAAGCGTTCGCTGATGCGCTGTTTGATCGTTTCGATAATGGCATCGCGCTCGCTTTTTTTGCCCTCCATGAGCGTTTCAATTTCGCTGTATGCGTAACGGTCAAGAAAGTAGAATGCGCGATCCTCCAGCTCCTCCTGCACGGACATAATGCCGAGGCGATGCGCGATGGGCGCATAGATATTCATGGTTTCGAGTGCCGTGCGGCGCTGTTTGTGGAGCGGACGGTACTGCAAGGTCCGCATATTGTGCAGGCGGTCACAGAGCTTGATGATCATGACACGGATATCCTGTGACATGGCAAGCAGGATTTTCATAATATTCTCAGCCTGTTGCTGCTCCTGCGAAAACGTCGGTACTTTTGCCAGTTTGGTGACGCCGTCCACAAGCAATGCGACATCCACGCCGAAACGTTTTTTGACGTCATCCAATGTGGCACTGGTATCCTCGACGACATCATGCAGCAGCGCGGCACAAAGTGTATCCGTATCCATACCGAGTTCCAGAAGTGTATAGGTGACGGCAACCGGGTGGACAATATACGGCTCACCGGATGAGCGGAACTGACCCTCGTGGCATTTCGCGGCATATTCGTAAGCGGTAATGAGCTTGGAAAGGTCATATTGACGGTCATCGGTGAGGATTTTATTGATAATCATGTCGATGGTATAGGTTTGTTCACGAAAATCGGGCATGGTATCACACTCCTTCTGCCAGATGCAGTGTTTTTGTTTTTAGTATAGCATTTTTCGATGCAAATTGCAAGGGATTCCGCAAAAAAGATTCTGCCGGACAGATGTTTTCCGCCGCAATCGCATCTCCGTATAAGAAGCCGTCAGGATGAGCAAACGTAAGGAAAGATTCCGCTATTCTCTCCAAATTTCTCAAATCCCATTCATTTTCCACTTGCTTTTTGCACAAAAATATTGTATAATAGAATCAATCCCACAGCAATGTCCGATGGCTGCACACATCGAACATTCGGCAATCCGCCGTGCAGGGCAGATAGGACATCATTATGAAAGAAAATACGAAAGAAACAAAGAACGTCCGTACCCCGCAAACTCTTCCAATGATTGCTTTGCGCGGGATTGTCGGCTTTCCAAATATGGTTCTCCATTTCGACATCGCCCGCGAAATGTCCCTCAAAGCACTGGATGCTGCCATGAACGGCGACCGTCGGATTTTACTTGTAGCACAGCGTGAAATGATGGATGAAGTTCCCTCCGAACAGGGACTCTACCGTGTCGGCATTGTTGCCGAGATCCGTCAGGTTTTGCATACCAACGATTGCAGCCGTGTACTGGTTGAGTGTATTCACCGTGCCCGCATCGTCAAGGCAGAGATTGCGGACGGCTACTGGATGACACAATACCGCAAGCTGCCGGACTATACCCGCGCCAAAATTGAGCCAGCTGAAATCGAGGCAATTATGCGCTCTTTGCGTGATGCGTTCTCGCAGTATGCAGACTTTTTTGAAAAAATCCCCAAGGAACTCACGCAGTCCATCCTCGCAGAGGAAAACCCGCAGACTCTCTTTGACCAGATCGCATTCAACATCCGCCTGCCGTATGCCGACAAGCAGACCATGCTGGAGGAGGGGAATCTGTTTCTGCGCCTGACCATGCTCTATGCCGTGCTGGTGCGCGAAACAGAAGTCCTTTCCATTGAAAGCGATTTGCAGAACAAGGTACAGGAGCGTCTGGATAAGGGACAGCGCGAATACTTCCTGCATGAGCAGATGAAGGCGATCGCGGAGGAACTGGGCGAGGAAGACCCGCAGGAAGAAGTCGGCAAATACACCGTGCGCATCATGGCACTGGATATCCCCGAAGATGAAATTGACAAGCTTTTGCAGGAGGCACAGCGTCTGACGAAAATGCCATCGTCCTCTCAGGAAGCCTATGTCATCCGCAATTATCTGGACACGGTGCTGGCATTACCGTGGAATGAGAAAACGAAGGAAAAACTCGATATCAACAAGGCGGAAGCTCTGCTCAACCGCGAGCATTACGGCTTGAAGCGTGTCAAAGAGCGCGTACTTGAAAGCATGAGCGTCCATGCGCTGAATCCTGAAGTCAAAGGACAGATCCTCTGTCTGGTCGGACCTCCCGGTGTCGGCAAAACCTCCATCGGCAAGTCAATCGCAAAGGCACTGGGCAGAAATTACGTCCGTGTGTCGCTGGGCGGCATCAAGGATGAAGCAGATATCCGCGGTCATCGCAAGACCTACGTTGGCGCGATGCCCGGACGCATCATGGAGGCTGTGCGTCATGCCGGCTCCAAGAATCCGCTGATCCTGCTGGACGAAATCGACAAAATGGGCAACGACTACAAGGGCGACCCTGCATCCGCGATGCTGGAAGTCCTTGACAGCGAACAGAATCACGCATTCCGCGACCATTTTCTCGAAGTGCCGTTTGATCTGAGCGAGGTCATGTTTGTGACCACCGCAAATACGACCGAAACCATCCCCGCGCCGCTGCTCGACCGCATGGAGCTGATCGAGCTGACATCCTATACCCGCGAGGAGAAATTCCATATTGCCAAAGAACACCTGCTCAAAAAGCAGATGCAGAAAAACGGTCTGAAAGCCACGCAGATCCGCATTACAGATGCTGCGATCTATGGGCTGATCGACTACTATACCAAGGAAGCGGGCGTCCGTACTTTGGAGCGTCAGATTGGTGCGCTTTGCCGTAAATGCGCGAAAACAATTGTGACAGGCGATGCAAAAAAGGTACAGTATACCCCTGAAGCACTCGAAAGCGCACTGGGTCCGCACAAGTATATGCCCGATTTCCAGTCCACCGAGGATACGGTCGGTCTGGTCAACGGTCTGGCATGGACAAGCGCAGGCGGTGTCCTGATGCCGCTGGAAGTTCTGACTATGGACGGCAAAGGCGAGGTTCAACTGACCGGTTCTCTGGGCGATGTGATGAAGGAAAGTGCGAAGCTTGCCATCTCCTACGCACGCAGTGTCGCCAAAAAATACGACATCAATCCGGAGCTGTTCAAAACCAAAGATATCCACATTCACGCACCCGAAGGTGCCGTTCCGAAAGACGGTCCGAGCGCAGGCGTCACCATGACCACCGCGCTGATTTCCGCACTGTCGGGGATTCCCGTCCGCGCAGACGTCGCCATGACAGGTGAGATCACGCTGCACGGCAGGGTTCTGCCAATCGGCGGACTGGTGGAAAAATCCATGGCAGCCTACAAAGCAGGCATGAAAACCGTGCTGATCCCGAAAGCGAATGTTCCGGATCTGGCGGAACTGGATCCCGTGGTGCGTGAAGCAATGGAGTTCATCCCGTGTGAAACGCTTGAAACCGTATTGGAAATCGCACTCCGTCCGCCGCACTACGAGATGGTGCTGGAGCCGCTTATCCCCGAAGAAGCCGCGCTGCTCGGCATCCCATCGCTGAACAGTGACTGGGATACCGTATCGGTGCCGAAAACCTGAACGGAGTGTGAAATCGTGAACTGGAACAAAGCAGAATTCGAAGCGGCATTCGGAACGGCAAAACAACTGCCCCAATGTGAGCGACCCGAAGTCGCATTTGCAGGACGCTCCAATGTCGGCAAATCGACGCTCATCAATAAAATATTCAACCGCAAAAATCTGGCGCGTGTCAGTGCGGTACCCGGAAAAACCGCAACCATTAATTTTTACCGCTGTGAGGATATCACGTTTGTCGATCTCCCGGGGTACGGTTACGCAAAAACCGCCAAAACCGAGCGTCACCGCTGGAGTGACCTCATCAACGGCTATTTGCAGGCGGAGCGCGATGTCAGAGCGGTATTTCAACTGATTGATATGCGGCATCCGCCCACCAAAGATGATCTGCAAATGATTGATTTTCTCATGGATACGGAAATGCCGTTTGTACTGGTGCTGACCAAGGCGGACAAGCTGAACAAAACCGAGCGTGAGAAGCGTCTGGCGGCATTGCCCGATGAAATCCCGCAATTTGAAGATATGACCGTGATCGTGTTTTCCTCCATGACGGGCGAGGGCGTAGACAAACTGCGTGCGCTGACTGACGAAATCACGTCGGAATGAGGTGCCCACGGCGCATGAGAATGGGGCGTTGCTCCTTTGGCATCCCGTGATAGAAGATACGAAAAAGAGGGAACCCCAAAAAGGTTCCCTCTCATTCTGTCGAAAAATGCGGGGGAACCCCGAAAGGTTCCCTCTTATTTTTATCTTCTCATGACGCTTTTGCATCGCGCAGAATCAGCTTGGGCTGTGCGCCATTCCGCAGGCAATCCGCGGTGACCACGACCTTTGCCACATTCCCCTCAGAGGGCGCGTCAAACATCGTCTGCATCAGCAGACCCTCCAGAATCGCTCGCAGACCGCGTGCGCCTGTTTTCTGCTCAATGGCACGCTTTGCGATCTCCGAAAGCGCATCGTCCTCAATTTCCAGTTCAATGGAGTCGTAATGGAACAGTTTGGCATACTGCTTGACCAGTGCGTTTTTCGGCTCTGTCAGAATGCGGATCAGCGATTCTTCGTCCATTTCGTCCAGCGTAGTAATCAGCGGCAGACGACCGACCAGTTCCGGCACCAAACCAAATTTGACCAGATCCTGCGGAATGACCTTTCGGAAAATGTTCGCAGATTTCTCCTTTTTCGAAAGCACCTCTGCGCCAAAGCCGAGTCCCGAGGATTCCGTGCGGCTGATGATGTGCTTTTCGAGCCCGTCAAATGCGCCGCCGCAGATGAACAGAATGTTCTTCGTGTTGATCTGGATGCACTCCTGATTCGGGTGTTTTCTTCCGCCTTGCGGGGGTACATTGGAAACCGTACCCTCAATGATTTTCAGCAATGCCTGCTGTACGCCCTCGCCGCTGACATCACGGGTCAGAGAGGTATTCTCTGATTTTCTCGCAATTTTGTCGATTTCGTCAATGTAAATGATACCGCGTTCTGCAGCATCAATATCAAAATTGGCTGCCTGAATCAGACGCAGCAGCACATTTTCGACGTCGTCACCGACATAACCTGCCTCAGTAATGGTAGTGGCGTCCGCAATTGCAAACGGCACCTCCAAAATTTTAGCAAGGGTCTGTGCGAGGTAGGTTTTACCGACACCTGTGGGTCCGAGCAGCAAAACATTGCTCTTTTGCAGCTCGACGCCGTCGCCGTCATCGCGGCTCAGGATGCGCTTGTAGTGGTTATAAACCGATACGGACAGCGCGATTTTTGCCTGCTCCTGTCCGATGACATATTCATCGAGTACTTTTTTGATTTCGGCAGGTTTCAGCAGATGCATTTCTTTTGCATGCTTGGAAGCATATGCACTGCTTTTCTGTCTGCCTTTACGGCTCCCTGATGCGGGACCGTAGATCACTTCATAGCAATAGCTGACACACTCGTCGCAAATATGGGAATCTCCCGCGGAAAACAGACTGCGAACTTCATTTTCGGTATTGCCGCAGAAACTGCATTTTCGTAAATCTTTCTCTGCCATAGATTGCCTTCCCTTTCCGTTGTGCTGTGGGTAGGATGTCGATCAGCGTTTGGCAACGACCTTGTCGATCAGACCATAAGCCATTGCTTCCTGCGCGGTCATAAAGTTATCACGCTCGACATCACGCTGAATTTCCTCAAGGGATTTGCCTGTATTCTCTGCAAGCATCCGATTCAGTTTATCCTTGGTACGAAGCAGGTTCTCGGTACGGATCTGAATATCGGTTGCCTGACCGGTCAGACCGCCGCCCATGATGAGGGGCTGGTGAATCATGATCTCACTGTTGGGCAGAGCCATACGCTTACCCTTTGCGCCCGAAGAAAGCAGGAATGCGCCCATCGAGGCTGCCATACCGATGCAGATGGTCGCGACATCGCACTTGATATACTGCATGGTGTCATAAATAGCCATACCTGCGGTCACAGAGCCGCCGGGGCTGTTAATATACAGGGAGATATCCTTTTCGGGGTCCTGGCTCTCCAAAAAGAGCAGCTGCGCAACGACCAGACTTGCGGTGGTATCGTTGACATCTTCCGACAGCATGATGATGCGGTCGTTCAAAAGGCGGGAGAAGATATCATAGGCTCTCTCGCCGCGGTTGGTTTGTTCAATGACGGTTGGAACAAGACTCACGTTCTGTCATCCTTTCTGAAATGGTTTCTCGCCTTGTTTCGACACAGGCGTATAAATAGAGGAATTGCGCATCCCTAGAAATTCAAGAGATGCGCTTCTTCCGTAGCGTTTATTTTTCGGTGCAATTATTCTGCATCAGCAGCGGGAGTTTCCTCCTCAGCCTTTGCCATATCGTTGTCAACAACGGCGTTGTTCTTGATCATCTCAACGACCTTGGTGACACGGAGATCGAGTTTGAACTCATCCATCGGGATCTGCGTCTTGATGACCTCAACAGGAGCCTTGAAGCGCTCTGCGAACTCTGCCAGACCTTCCTCAACTTCCTGCTCGGTGACGTCAATACCCTCGATGTCAGCGATCTTTTCAAGAGCCAGACGAAGGGTTACTTCCTTCTTTGCCTGCTCCTCGTAGGAATCGCGGAGCTGATCCATGGTCATACCGGTCAGCTGGAGGTACTCAGACAGCTTCATATCGCCGAACTGCTGCTCAAGTCTGTGCTCAAATTCATGAACCATCTGGTCAATGCGGCGATCATACATGACCTTCGGAATGATTGCATCAGTACCATTGATCACGGTATCGAATACATCATTTTCGAAAGAAGCCTGTGCAGCATTCTTTGCCTGCTCGGTCAGCTTTTCCTGAATATCGTTGCGCAGTTCAGCCATGGTTTCGAACTCGGAAACATCCTTTGCGAATTCATCATCAGCCTCAGGCATTTCCTGGGTGGTCATGCTGAGGATCTCGGTCTTGAATACAGCGGGCTTGCCTGCATAACGCTCATCTGCGTAATCCTCAGGGAAGGTGACATTGACGTCAAACTTCTCGCCGATATTGTGACCGACAACAGCCTCCTCGAAGCCTGCGATAAACTGACCGCTGCCCAGACGAAGCGGATAGCTGTCGCCCTTGCCGCCCTCGAATGCAACGTCATCAATGAAGCCCTCGAAGTTGATGGTGACCTCGTCGCCGAGTGCAGCAGCGCGATCCTCAACATCTACGATACGAGCCTGACGCTGGCGCAGTGCCTCGACCTGCTGGTCGATATCAGCATCTGTGATCTCGCGGACGACCATGGGAGCATGAATGCCCTTATATTCACCAACGGTCACTTCCGGCTTGGTGATGAAGGTTGCCTTGCAGACAGCACCATCTTCCTTGGAAACGGAAACCAGTTCCACGGAAGGACGGTCAACCAGGTTCAGACCCAGTTCATCAATAATTTTGCCCAGTTCTGCGGGAACCAGCTCATTGACAGCGTCCTCAAAGAACACGCCCTCGCCGTAGAGTTTTTCAATCATCTTACGGGGAGCCTTGCCCTTACGGAAGCCCTTGACAGCGATATTTTTCTTCTGCTTCTGGAATACGCGCTCACAAGCGGTTTCCAGCGCATCAGCGGGAATGGAGAAGGAAACTTCTCTCATATTGACATCGGTTTTCACATCAGATACTACACTCATGGGTTGATCCTCCAAATTTTCGTTTTCAGGTCAGCGGGAGCGATAGAACGCCGCCGTGACAGATAGGTTTATTATAACACATACTACAGAATTTTTCCAGTCGTTTTTTGCAGTTCTTCGTTTCTTCCAAATTATGTGATTTTGACTGGAGAAAACTGTATATAATCTCCCGAGATCAGGTGGTATTTCACGCCATCGCGTTCACCGCAGACGGCATAACGGTGGCTGCCGCTGCCGTGCAGATGCCCGTAGTAGCAGTCCGAAATCTGATGCTTCCACAGCACTTCCAGAATGCCGTAGTTGCAGTTGTCACCGTAGATCGGCGGATAATGCAGAAACACAATCGGGGTGAGCCCCTGCTGCTCTGCTGCCGCAATGGATACATCGAGCCGCTGCGCCTCGCGTGCAATGACCTTGGCGTTGGCAGGTTCTTCCTTGTCAATGTTGACCCAGCCGCGGGTACCGCAGATGCCGAAATTTTCATAGGCATAGCAGTTATTGTGCAGGATATGCAGCGAAGAAAGCTGATTCTGCTCAAAAAAGGCGGTCATCTTCGACATGGTCGTCCACCAGTAATCGTGGTTGCCCTTGAGGATGATTTTTTCGCCCGGCAGTGCATGGATCCATTGAAAATCAGGGAGCGCGTCCTCCATGGTCATGCCCCACGAGCTATCACCCGCCAGCACAACGATATCTTGCGGAGTGATTTGTTCGCGCCATGCTTTTTCAAGGATCTGCGTGTGATTCTCCCAACCGCCGAACACATCCATCGGCTTGTTGACGCCAAAGGACAGGTGCAGGTCACCAATGACAAACAGGCTCACGCAATTCCCAGCTTTTCCTTGACGTAAGCGGGAACAGCCGCTTTGTCAACGCTGTCGGTGAAGCGGACGGGCTTTGTTTTCAGGGATGCGAGTGCCGCAGGGATCTGCATACCTGACTTTTTGCACAGCAGATCAAGGATCTCGTACTCGTCCGTGCCTGCCGGAACGGTATCAATTGCTTCGAGTACCGCATTGCCGAACTTATAGGGGTTTGCGGTGGAAGCCACAAGCATCGGGAGTTTTTCGTCACAATTTTCCTGATAATCGCGAGCCGCGCAGATACCGACTGCCGTATGGGTATCGGAAAGGTAGCCGTTTTCGCCAAAGACCGTGCCGATGAGTTCCTTGGTTGCCTCATCGTCCCAGCAACTGCCGGAAAATTCTGCCTGAATGCGGTGCATCAGTTCCACAGGGATCTCGTATCTGCCCTCGGTTTTGAGTGCGTCGAACCATTCGCGGATCTGCGCATCGTCCTCGTGGGTCATGTGGTAGAGCAGACGTTCCAGATTCGAGGAGATCAGGATATCCATGGACGGAGAAACGGTTGCATGGAATACGCGGTTGCGGTCATAAACGCCCGTTTCGATGAACTCGGTGAGGACGTTGTTGACGTTGGAAGCGCAAACGAGGTGCTGAATCGGCACGCCCATCTGTTTTGCGTACCAAGCGGCGAGAATGTTGCCGAAATTGCCTGTCGGAACGGTGAGTGCGAACCGCTGACCATTTTTCAGGATGCCTTTTTCCAGCATGGTAACATACGCAGATACGTAATAAACGATTTGCGGTACAAGTCTGCCCCAGTTGATACTGTTGGCACTGGAGAACTGCATATTGTTTTTCGCAAGCAGTTCCTTGATTTCAGGGTCAGTAAAAATCGCCTTGACGCCGTTCTGGCAGTCATCAAAATTGCCCTTTACTGCGCAGACACGGACATTTTCGCCCTCCTGTGTCTGCATCTGACGCTTTTGCATGGAGCTGACGCCGTCCTCAGGATAGAACACCATGATCTTGGTGCCCTCGACATCCTGAAAACCTGCAAGTGCTGCCTTTCCGGTATCGCCGGAGGTTGCGGTCAGAATGACGATCTCGCGGTCGATGCCGCACTTTTTAACGGATTTTGTCAGGAAATGCGGCAGAATCTGGAGTGCCATATCCTTGAACGCACAGGTCGGACCGTGCCACAGTTCGAGCAGCATAGTGCCGTCTGCGAGGGTGGAAATTTCCTGAACATTCGGGGTTTCGAAGCTGCCGCTCTCGTATGCTTTTCGGGTACAGTCACGCAGTTCCTCATCGGTAAAATCGGTGAGATAGAGTGCAAACAGACGCGCCGCACGCTCTGCATAGGAAAGTCCTTTCAGCGCGTCAAAATCCGCAGCGGAAAGCTCAGGAATCGAAGCAGGTACGAACAAACCGCCGTCTGCCGAGATACCCTGTGCAATAGCCTCCGCACTGGATACGGATAGATTTTTGTTTCTTGTGCTGTGGTAGATCATCTTGATTCCTCCAAACGGAATTTGCATTCCGATAAATTACATATTTACGCGGTAAATGCGTTTTCGATGTATTCGATATGCCGCACGGTCCTGCCGCTGTATTCGACCTCTGCGACATCAAAGCGCGGCTGCAGATCGCACGGATTTGCAAGCAGATACGCCTCTGCGGCACGAATCAGCAATTTTTGCTTGGTGAGCGTCACCGCAGCCGCTCCCGATGCAAGGGCATCCGGTCGGCGCGTTTTGACCTCCACAAACAGGAGCAGTTCCCCCTGCCTTGCGATAATGTCAATTTCGCCGCCGCGAATGGTGAAGTTCCTGCGGAGAATCTCCGCACCGTTTTGCTGTAAATACGTGCAAACGGCATCTTCGCCCAATCGCCCGATGCCGCGCTTATTCATCTGTTCCATAAAATTTCTTCAGAAAAGAGGGGCGGTGTGCAGGGCACAAACCGTATTTGGCGATTGCCTCGTAGTGTGCCTTGGTGCCGTAGCCCTTGTGCTGCGCAAAACCGTATTGCGGATAAAGCTCATCCAGCTCCCGCAGCGACGCATCTCTGGCTGTTTTTGCCAGAACCGACGCAGCGGCAATACTTGCGGATTTCGCATCGCCGTGCACGACCAGTTCCAGCGGGATCTCAAATTGCGGCGGGCGGTTCCCGTCCACCAGCGCAAAGGCGGGTGCGACCTGCAAGCCCTCAACAGCACGTTTCATAGCCAGCAGAGCCGCCTGCAAAATGTTGATCTGTTCGATTTCCGCGACCGAAGCCGTAGCAACGCACCACGCGACCGCTTTCTCCTTGATTTCGGGTGCCAGAGCCTCACGCCGCGCCTCAGAGAGCTTTTTGCTGTCGTTGAGCCATGCGATCTGCACATCGGGCGGCAAAATCACTGCTGCCGCGTAGACATCGCCGGCAAGCGGACCTCTGCCCGCCTCATCCACGCCGCAAAACACGGGGAAATGCGTGCGCACTTCGGTATCAAAATCAAACAATTCCTGAAAAATCTTTGGTTTCGCTGCCATGCTTACGCCTCCGTTTTTTCCTCTGCGACAGGCGGTTCCTCCAATGTGATGCGTCCCAGTTTCACGCCGCGGAATTCGTCAATCAGCGCGATTGCCGCACGTTCCGTGTTCGGTACGCCGCCTGAGAGCAGCATCCCACGGTTTTTGGCAAGCATCTCCAACAGGATATGGCCCGGTTCGTTTGCATCTACCGGAATTTTATATCGTTCCAGCAATGCCTGCGGATATTTTTCATGCAGCAGCGTCAACAAACGCGCCGCAAGAGCCTCTTTGTCGAGGATATCGTCGCTGACAGCGCCCGTAAATGCAAGTCTGCACGCGACTTCCTGATCTTCGAGCTTCGGCCACAGTACGCCCGGAGTATCGAGCAGTTCGACACCGCCCTCCACCTTGATCCACTGCTGAATGCGCGTGACACCCGCTCTGTCCTCCGCCTTAGCGCGTTTTCCGCCCGCCAGACGGTTAATCAGCGAGGATTTGCCCACATTCGGAATGCCCAGAATCATCACGCGGATGGGGCGTCCCTTCATTCCTTTTGCAGCATACTGCGCAAGCTGCGTGGCAAGCAGGGTACGCAGTGCGGGAGCAAAGCCCTTGACTCCTTTGCCCGATTTGGAATCTGCCGTGATGACCTGCGCACCGCGCTTCTGATAATAGGCGATCCATTTCTGGGTGAGGTCGGGGTCTGCCATATCCGCTTTATTGAGGATCACCAGACGCGGTTTATTGCGTGTCAGGCGGTCAAATTCGGGGTTTCGACTGCTCAGGGGCAGTCTGGCGTCCAGCAGTTCGGCAACGGCATCCACCAGCGGCAGACTCTTTTGGATCATGCGTCTGGTTTTCGCCATATGTCCTGGAAACCACTGGATATCCTTCATATCTTCCATGCTGTTTTCCGTTTCTCAAAATGTGTCAGAATACCGTAAATGGGGAAAGGCGCAGCTTCACGGTGCCGACAATGTCGTCCTCGGGGATCATGCCCACCTGCGGATGACGGCTGTCCTTGGAGATGCTGCGGTTATCGCCCAAAACGAATACATAGCCCTCGGGAATGGTAATGGGGTATGTAAAAGCGCCCTCATCGCGCTTGGTCAGAGTACTGGTATAGGATTCGCTGAGTGGCTGGTCGTCCACGTAGACGATGCCCTCGGTAAAATCAATGTTGACGGTCTGACCGCCTGTTGCGATCAAACGCTTGACGATATTTTTGCCGAGTCCGTCGCCCGTGACCAGATTGCCCTGCTCATCCAAGGTGACCGAATGGTGGCTGTCAAGAATCAAAATATCGCCTGTTTTCACGTTTTTGTCAATGCGTGATACGAGCAGGCGCTCTGAACTCTGGAGCGTTGGCAGCATGGAGTCGCCCTCCACGGTCGCGACGCAGAAAATAAACGTAAATGCAAGCATTACAACGAACACAGAAACCAAAATCGTTTCGAAGATATCCGCAAGGTCAAACAAGATCTGTCGGATGGTTTCCTTGGTATCCTCCTGTTCGCCTGCCACAAACGCCTCGTAGAATTCGTGGGTGTTGCCCTCACTATCCACAGCCTGTTCCGGTGCAGCATCTTCGGCTTTTTCCGTATTTTCTGTGGTTTCAGCCTCCGCCTTAGGTTCTTCCGCAGGTGTTTCCTCAGACTTCGACGGTTCCTCGGTTTTCGGCTCCTCCGCGGTTTCTTCCTCAGACTTCGGCGGTTCCTCGGTTTTCGGCTCCTCCGTGGGTGCTTCCTCAGACTTCGGCGGTTCCTCAGTTTTCGGCTCCTCTGCGGGTGCTTCCTCAGACTTCGGCTGCTCCTCAGACTTCGGCTGCTCCTCGGTTTTCGGCTCCTCCGCGGGTACTGCCTCAGACTTCGGCTGCTCCTCAGTTTTCGGCTCCTCTGCGGGTACTGCCTCAGACTTCGGCTGCTCCTCGGTTTGTTGATTTTCAGTTTTTGTTTCCGCCTGTGCCGATGCTTCGGGCACGGCTGCCTTCTCTGCGGGCATTTCGGTCAGCTTTTCAGCCGATTCATCATTTTCCTTGCCCTTTTTCTTGAATATGCCCACAAGTTCGCCTCCTTACGTTACTTTGTCAACACGCCGAAATTATCTTTCCAGCTTGTGCAAAGGTCGTCCTCACGGGAAAAGCGCACCACTGCATGACCGATCACCTGCTCCTCGGGAACAAGTGCGACCAGCGGATTGCGGCTGTCCGAGCTGTGCATACGGTTGTCGCCCATGACAAACACATAGCCCTCGGGAATTGTGATCGGATAGATAAACGCATAGTCATCGCGCTTGGTCAGCTCTGCAATATATGGCTCATCCAGCACGACGCCATCGCGAGTGACCTCACCTGTATCAAAATTGATATTGATGGTCTGTCCGCCGACCGCGATGACACGCTTGACCAGTCGAATGCCCATGCCGTCCGTGATTTCCACCGACTGCTGTGTTGCATCCGTAAAATGACCCGCCTTGTCGTCATCAATGATGACAATATCGCCGATCTGCGGGGTATAGCCGAGGCTCCACATGATCAGCTTGTCGGCGTCATAGAGTGTCGGGTTCATAGAAGAGCCGTCCACAGTGACAGGGCGCAGCAGATACGCAAAAATCAATATCATCACGAACACGGAAATGCAAACCGCCTCCGCGATGTCGAGCAGGTCAAAGAGCAGGGTTTTCAGGCTGAACGGCGGTTCATTCTGCTGTTTCTTCTGCGATTCCTGCTGCTCCTGTATTTCCTGATCGTTTTGCAGTTCGGATTCTGCCATAAATGCGGCATCTCCCTTCTGATTCAATCTGAAAGCTCCGACTTTGTGCTGTTCAATCGTTCAGCAGCAAATCAAAACGGTCTGTCCAGCTTTCGCAAAGGTCGTCCTCGCGGTCGTAGCGGATCACCACACGACCTGCGATCTGTTCCACGGGAACGAGTGCCACTTCGGGATTTCGGCTGTCCTTGCTGTTCAGGCGGTTATCGCCCATCACAAAGACATAGCCCTCTGGAATGGTAACCGGATAGGAAAATGCACCGCCGTCACTCTGGGTCGGTGCTGAGATATACGGTTCATCGAGCAATTCGCCGTTGCGGGTCACCGTACCTTTATCGAAATCAATGTCGAGTGTCTGACCGCCGAGTGCGATCACGCGCTTGACGAGTTTGATGCCGAGTCCGTTTGTCCGCGTAACGGTTGTCTGTGCAGGATCGGTAAACCGCCCTGCCTCGCGGTCCTCAATGATGACAATATCGCCGTTTTTTGGGGTATATCCGAGGTTCCACATGAAGACCTTATCCTGATGATACAGCGTGGGATTCATGGAAGAACCGTCAATATTCACAGAGCAGAGGAGATAGCCTGTCACGAGCATCATGACAAACACTGCAACGATCACAGCTTCAAGAATATCCAGCAAATCGCCGAGCAGCATTTTGATGCTGAACGATTTTTCATCGGATGGTCCAGGATACATCATATTGCATTCCCCTTTCCTCGGATATCGGCAAAAATGGGAATCAGTCTGTCAGCAGTTCAAACCACTCAGAGAAACCGCTGCAGCACTCAGGGGCGCGGTAGATGCGCATTACCACATGACCGAGCACCTGTTCCACAGGCACCAGACCCACGCGGCTGTCGCGGCTGTCGGTACTGTTCAGGCGGTTATCGCCCATGATGAACACATATCCTTCCGGAACTGTAATGGGGTAGCGGAATGCGCCCTCATCGAGGGTCGTCGGTGCTGCGATATACGGTTCATCGAGCAATTCGCCGTCGCGGTAGACCTTGCCCTCCTGAAAATCAATATCAATAGTCTGACCCGCAGTTGCAATGACACGCTTGACAATACGGATATCGAGGGCATCGGTTTCCACGGGCGTGGTATTGGCATCATCTGCAAAGGTAAACGAATGGTAATCGTCCACAATGACGATGTCGCCTGCCTTGGGTGTATAACAAAGTTTCCACATAATGACCTTGTCGCGGTCGAGGAGGGTCGGCATCATAGAGGGCCCTTCCACATCCACGGGGCGCAGGACGTAAACAAACATCATCAGAATGACGAACATGGAAACGATCACGGCCTCGATAATATCCATCAGGTCACCGAGCATGCCCTTCAGAGAAAACGATTCTTTCTCCTTTGTATCATAAGCATCGGATTTTGCCATAAGCGGCATCCTCCCTTTCACAAACGGGATTCCAAAACTTTGGTAGAAATAAGCAAAAAGGGGACTCGCATTCGGTCCCCATTCTCGCCTGTTTGCAGTCAGCGAACCTGACCCTTGACCTTTGCAGCCTTACCGACTCTGTCACGCAGATAGTAGAGCTTTGCTCTGCGAACAACGCCTCTGCGGACGATTTCGACTTTGTCAACTGCGGGAGAATGAACGGGGAATACACGCTCAATACCACAGCCGTGTGCGACTCTGCGGACGGTAAAGGTTTCGCTGATGCCGCCGTGCTTCTTGGCAATCACGGTGCCTTCGAAGACCTGGATACGGCTCTTGTCGCCTTCCTGAATGCGAACGTGAACCTTAACGGTATCACCGACATTGATCTCGGGTACGTTCTCTTTCAGGCTTGCCTTGCTGATTTGCTCAAGTGCGTTCATGGAAATTTCCTCCTTGATATTTACGGATGTTCATTCGTGCAAAAAGTGACCGTGTCAGCATATTGCGCGGTCGCACCAGCGGACCATCCTCTGTCAGAATGTGATGCTGCTGCGTCAGAAACGGGAGCAGCGTTTGCATCGTGACCTCGCCGATAGGAGTCGGCGGACATTCAAATGCTTGAACATTATACCACATTCCGCCTGAGATTGCAAGTGTTTTTCGAAAAAAATTTCCGTTCCCCATAAAAAACGCCTGAAAAAGCTATTTGGATTTTCCTGCTCTGCACAAGAAGTGCAATTTTCTACGAAAAAATCAAAATAATACTTGCATTTTCTTTATTGCCATGTTATAATGATATTGCGAATCACAAGAAAAGCCAAAATGCCAATTTCGTACAAATATTAACCTGACAAGGGGGATTTTTTATGATAACAAAAGGTAGTCTTCGCGTGCTTTCCGTCCTGACGGCATCGGTTCTGCTTGCCTCTGCTGCAACGATGCCAAACACGCCTCTGAAAGTATCGGCTGCTTCCAAGGATGTCTCCTCGACCATGTCCTGGGATACCGTCCGGATCGGCGGCGGCGGCTTTGTTTCGGGCATCGTGACAGGTCAGAAGGAAATGTATCTCCGCACCGATGTCGGCGGCGCATACAAGTACAACTACGAGAAAAAGGAATGGGAACAGCTTTTCGGCTTCGTCAATGATGCCGACCGCGGACTGTTGAGTGTCAGCGGCATTGCAATTGACCCGACCGATGACAACACGGTCTATTTCCTTTGCGGCTGCGCATATTTCTCAGATGCCCGCACGGTCATTTTCAAGACCACGGACGGCGGTAAGACCTTCACTGAAACCGATGTCACCGACCTGATTCAGGTACACGGCAACGGCGACGGCAGAGAATGCAGCGAACCGATTGCGATTGACCCGGATAACCCCGATACGATTTATGCAGGCGGCGATGTGACCGCGGGTACATCCTGCCTCATCAAATCCACGGACGGCGGCAAAACATGGAAGCCCGTTGCAGGCTATGACGACCTCGGCTTCTACAAATACGAAATTCTGTGGCCGTTCTGGACAGACCACAAAGTCCGTGCCTGCACCGATGGCGATGAACAAAGCTATCCGAAGCAGAACGGCGTTTCCACCATTAAGATCGTAGGCGGCAAGGTCTATGTCGGCAGTGCGATCAATGGTGCGGCGAATGTCCATGTTGCAAGCGTCAAGGATGACAAATTCTCAGTGCTTTCGAAAGACCTGCCGACTGCAAACTATCCTGTCACCATTTCGGATGACGGCAACGGCAGCATTTTCATCACCTATATTGCGGCACTTGCATTCGGCGGTACGGCAGGCGGCGCATATAAGTACGACATTGCCAGCGGCAAGGTCACAAACATCTCCCCGACCGACAAAGCGATCGGCATGATCACCGCAGACCGTGACAATCCGCAAAAACTGTTCGCCCGTACCTGCGGTGTCTGGTCTGACCAGTGGTGGGAGGACGAGTGGACCGATGACAGTATCGCATGGGGCGACCATTTCTACCGTTCCGAAGACGGCGGCGCGACATGGGAGGACATCACACCGGGTGCAGGACCGACCGATTACAGTACCGGCACGGGCATCAAAGATTTCGTCTCCAAGCCTTTGGACACGGGCGGCTATGACTGGGTCTACGGCAAGGCGATTCACTGGGGCAGCGGCATTCTGATCGACCCGAGAGATGCCGAAGGCGACCGTATCATCCTGACATCAGGAAACGGCGTGTTTGCATGCGATAACGCATGGGATGACAAGGGTCTGCAATTCTACTTTGACCCGACAGGCGTAGAAGAAGTTGTTGCACTGGATATGGTAAGTGTCCCGGGCGGCGCAGCATATTCCGCAATCGGTGACTATGATGGCTTCATCCACACCGATGTCAATGCGATTTCTCCGCAGTACAATCCGAACATGGGCTCCACCTCCGCAATTGCATACTGTCCATCTGCAACCAACGTCATGGCGCGTGTGGCAAATGACAGTGCCAAGGGCTATTACAGCACAGACGGCGGCAAATCGTGGAAAGAAATGGCCTTTGCGGGTCAGGGCGGTAAAATCTCGATCACAGAGCCGACCAAGGGTACCTACCGCATTCTCCAGTCGAGCGGCAGCGGCGCAGCGGTATCCTACACCGACAATTTCGGCGGTACATGGAGCACCTCCACAGGCATCAAGGGTACCAAAACCACCTATACGCTTGTTGACCCCACCAATCCCGCCATTGTGTACGCTTCGGGCATCAACTATAACGAATACTGGGCATCGAATCCGCAAAACACCGAGCCGACATTGGATGATGCGCATTATTCTTTCTACATCAGCACGGATTACGGCAAGAGCTTCACGGAAAACCAGATTTGCCGTTACGATATGTGTGACCACTCAGGTGATGTTGCGTATGTCACGAAAGATATGATTGCGATGGCAACGGGCTGGTATGGACTGTACCTGATTACGGACGGCGGCAAAACAGCCACCAAAACCGACGTATTCTATGCCAAAACGGTCGGATACGGCGCACCTGAGAAATCGGGCGGCGTCAACACATTGTACCTCTACGGCAAGCCTGCTGAGGACGACAAAGAGGGTATTTACCGATCCACGGATGCAGGCAAAACGTGGGTCTGCATCAACACAGACCACCTCTACGGCGGCACCGGCAACGGCAACTTCCTGGTCGGCGATATGAACACATTCGGCAAGGTGTATATGTCCACGGTTGGCTGCGGCATTGTTGTCGGCGAGATTGAAGGCAGCGAACAGCAGCCGGTTGTGACGACCACAACGACAACCAAACCGGTCATCACCACGACCACCACGGCAACGGGTACATCGGACACGGTGTGGGGCGATGTAGACTGCAACGGCAAGGTTGCGATTGCGGATGTTGTCATGCTTTCCCGTTACATCAATGAGGATAAAGTCAACGTGAGCAAGCAGGGACTTGCGAATGCAGCGGTAACAGGTGGCAAAACGCTTGGTACAGAGGATGTCACGAAGATTCTGCAATACATTGCAAGACTGATCGACACGCTCGCACCGCAGTAAAAGAATCCGATGGATAGAAAACGGGGGAACCCTTACAAGGGGTTCCCCCGTATTTTTTATCTGATTACAGAATCATCGAAGTACCTGTCATTTCAGCAGGCTGCTCCAATCCAAGCAAACGAAGCATAGTCGGTGCAATATCCGCAAGAACGCCGGTTTCGCGCAGCTTGCAGTCCTCGCCGCAAACGATAAACGGTACCGGGAATGTTGTGTGCGCGGTAAAAGGTGCGCCGTCCGGCTCGTACATCTTATCGGCATTGCCGTGGTCAGCGGTAATGATGACCTTGCCGCCCTTTGCGAGAATCGCCTCAGTCACCTTACCGATGCACTCGTCAACCGCCTCGACGGCAGCCTTGGCAGCATCGAAAATACCCGTATGTCCGACCATATCGCAGTTTGCGTAATTCAGGATGATCACATCGAATTTGTCATCCGCAATTGCCTGCAAGACCGCATCGGTCACCTCGTAAGCACTCATTTCCGGCTTCATATCGAAGGTTTCGACGTCAGGCGACTTGATGAGGATTCTGTCCTCGCCGTCAAACTGACGTTCCTCGCCGCCGTTGAAGAAGAACGTAACGTGCGCATACTTCTGGGTTTCCGCGATACGGAGCTGCGTTTTTCCGCATTTTGCGAGGTATTCGCCGAGGGTCATGGTGAGTTCCTCGGGCGGGAACGCAACGGAAACATTCGGCATAGTCGCATCGTACTGTGCCATGCAGACAAAGTGGAGCGGGAAGAATCCCTGCTTGCGCTCGAAGCCCTTGAAATCGGGATCGACATAGGCACGGGTGATCTGGCGGGCACGGTCCGGACGGAAGTTGAAGAACACCACGCTGTCGTCCTTGGAGATCATGCCGTTTTTGTCGATGACAGCAGGGATCATGAATTCATCGGTGACGCCGTTTGCGTAGGAATCCTTGATTGCCTGTACAGGGTCGCTGCCGTTGACGCCCTCGCCGTAAACCATTGCGGCATATGCCTTCTCGACGCGGTCCCAAGCGTTGTCACGATCCATTGCGTAGAATCTGCCCATGACCGTTGCAACCTTGCCGACGCCGATCTTGTTCATTTCGGCAACGGCTTCCTCCATGTATTCCGCAGCGGAAGAAGGCGGTACGTCACGACCGTCCAGGAATGCGTGAACATAGACCTTGCTCAGACCAAAACGCTTTGCCATTTCGCAAAGACCGTAAAGATGGGTCATGTGGCTGTGAACGCCGCCCGGAGAAAGCAGACCCATCAGGTGAAGGGCAGTACCTTTCTCCTTGGCATTCTGCATGGCAGCAACCAGTGCAGGATTCTCAAAGAAGCTGCCCTCACGAATGGACTTCGTGATCTTGACAAGCTGCTGATACACGATTCTGCCTGCACCGATATTGGTGTGACCGACCTCAGAGTTGCCCATCTGACCATCCGGCAGACCGACATCCTCGCCCGAAGCACCGATGGTGGTATTGGGGCAGGTCTGGAAGTATTTGTCCAGATTCGGCGTATTTGCAGCAACAATGGCATTGCCGTAGTCGCTGGGATTGATGCCGAAGCCGTCCATAATCAACAAAGCAACAGGTGCTTTACTCATAAAAACAATCTCCTCGATTCTAAAAAATGGGACTCAGGACAAATCGCAGAGCGTTTCGCCGCCCTCGATTGCATCCTTGACCGCATCGAATGCGATCTCCGCGTCCTCGCGGGAAACATAGCTGCCAAGAATTCGTCTTGCACGTTTGGAATTATCGGTTGCCACATCCGCGACCAGTACGAAAGCAGCCATGTTATCGAACGGGCCGCCCTCACTGACAGAGATCTCACGGATATATTGAAAATTGATCAGTTCGCCGCCTTGTGTCAGAATTGCCAACATAATGAATGCTCCTTTCTTACGCTTCGCTCACGAAGCAGTTGCGGTAGCAAAGCAGTGCGAATGCCGCAGAGAACAGCACATCCGCCGCCTCATTGATATAGGAAAGATAACCGAACCAAATACTCAGCACACTCATATTCCCGACAGCAGAAATACCGTCAAAAAAAGCCGCCATTTGGGTTGAAAGTATACTTGCGATCTGCAACAGGATCGGAGAAACGGCAAAAATGCCGATAATACAGACAACGCCCGTAAACACCAACGCCTGATTCCGCTGTTTGCAGTGTGCTTTCATCAGATACCAGAACAAAAGATAGATGCCCGTGACCAGTACTGCGCCCATCAGATACGGGATGCCGACCAAGCCATCGGTTTTCTCGTAGCTATTATAGGACAGTGCTTTTCCCAAGACAGGCAGAAGGAGTTTTTGCAGCAGCACTGTGAGGAGCATCGAAGCCAACCAAATGATTTTCATGACAAGCCCGATGTTCAATACTTTTTCAATTGGTTTGGAAACTTCTGTCATGGCAGCTTACCAGCTTTCCGTTCAGCCGTTGACAGCAGCCTGTACGATGACGTTAAAGTCCTCAGCCTTGAGGGAAGCACCGCCGATCAGACCACCATCGATGTTCGGTTTTGCGAGCAGTTCAGCAGCATTCTTTGCGTTCATGGAGCCGCCGTACTGAATGGTAACAGCATCTGCGGTTGCCGCATCGTAAAGTTTTGCGAGGGTTGCGCGGATGAAGCCGCAGACTTCCTCAGCCTGCTCAGGGGTAGCAGTCAGACCGGTGCCGATTGCCCAGACAGGCTCATAAGCGATGACGGTTTTCTTGATGTCGTCAGCGGAAACACCTGCGAGGTCCAGTTTGATCTGGCGAGCGATGACTTCCTCAGTGATGTTTGCCTCACGCTCCCACTTCAGTTCGCCAACGCAAACAATGGGCTTCAAGCCTGCTGCCAGAGCAGCTGCGGTACGCTTGTTGACGGTTTCATCGGTTTCACCGAAGTACTGTCTGCGCTCGCTGTGACCGATCACAACGTACTCGACGCCGAGCTCGGTCAGCATATCAGCGGAAATTTCGCCGGTGAAAGCGCCGGACTTCTCGAAGTGAACGTTTTCTGCACCTACCTTGACATTGGAGCCGGCGGTGGTGTTGACAGCGGTTTCCAGATTGGTAAACGGTACGCAGGCGATGACCTCGATCTTGCCTTCAGCGTTTGCAACGAGCGGCTTGATCGCCTCGAGCAGAGCCTTTGCTTCGGGGCGGGTCTTGTTCATCTTCCAGTTGCCTGCGATGATTGCTTTTCTCAGATTCTTGTTCATTGTGAATTCCTCCAAAATACGTATAAAATATATATCTCGCAATTGCTTGCGTCAGATATCGGATCAAAAAGGCATCGCGGTGCCGCAAATCGCGCAGTTACATTTCTCCCAGTTCCGGCATAGACTGTTCATCCATGTCACCGTTCCAATCTGTGATCTGGAACTGTCTGGTGCGGGCAAGGAGTGACAGCATATACTGTTTTTCCCAGTAATACTGATAATCAGGGAACGTGTTGAAAATGCGTTCCGTTGCGATATACTGCACCTCAGCGTCCTCTGTTTCCCCCTGTAAAAACATCACTTTCAGTTCTGTCAGATAGGGATACAGGTCAGCGGTAGTCGCTTTGCCGTCGCCGAACACGACATTTTTCATTGCCGCGCAGTAGCGGAACGCCTCGTCAAAATCGCCGGAAAGCGCACAGATCACGGCAGCGTTGTCCAGATAGTGGATCAGGCCTCTGCCCTGTGCAGCGTAGTAAGCATCTGCGGTATCCTGGGTGCGTGCGAAAATTTCAGCAGCCTGATGCGTGCGTCCTGTCAGAATATAGAGTTTCATCTGTGCATTGACAAAGCGCATCTGCTCATCCGCAGTCGGATGATAGCAGGAGAAAAACGACATTGCTTTTTCGGCTTGTTCGAACCGCATCAGAGCCAGATCGGTTTCGATGACGGTCAGGAGATCGCTGCAGGAAGGGTTTGGATGCGCATACTCAAAATATTCGAGGTATCGCAGAGAAGGTCCAAACTGTTCAAACGTAGCGAGCCGCGGAACAACACCGATCCGCACCAGATTATCGCCGTATCTGCCGTAGTGGTTATCTATGTGCATGACAGCCTGAGAGGGGATATCGGGCACACTGTTTTCCATCATCGTATTCTGAAGGAAGCGGTGATTGCGTGCTTGATCCGATGCATTTCGGCAAATGCTGCCCACAATGACTGTTAAAGCAATAAATAAAACGATTCCAAACATGGCCGCAGCACTCCTTTCGTGATTCGGATTTGCGATAATTCGTCTAAAGCATCAGATGCTGAGCATCTGTTGCTGTTCATCCGGATTGCATTCCTGCGAAATGTCAAAGGTTTTGGTTTCCTCCAGCAATCGCATCATATACGCCATTTCCCATGGATACTTTGCGTTTCCCGCCATTTGGTAGATCATTTTCATGGCAGCATCGGTCTGAGCGGCAGCGTCCTCGCGTCTGCCTTCGAGATAGAGCAGTTTGATTTCGGTGAGATAGGGTAAAAAATCCGCACTGTCTTTTTTGTTGTCATTATAAACGTAATTCTGTAACGCCTGACAGTATTTCTCTGCTTCTTCGAAATCGCCTGTGAGCGCACAGATCATGGCAGCGTTGTCGAGGTACTCCCCCACTCCCGCGCCGTCTTTGCGGAGCTGCTGTTCCGCAAAATCCTGAGAATCCGAAAAATATCTGGCAGCGAATTCCGTTTTGCCGGTCATGATGTACAGTTTCATCATGGCGTTATAGTAACGCATCCAAAGGGATTCTTCCAGTTCCGTGAGGAAGCAGCAATTCAGCAAAGATTCGGCAAACTCGTATTCTTTCAGTGACAGGCAGGTTTCAATGATCGTCATAATTTCGGGGTAATCGGCATTACGATGCCGGTACATATATGACCGCAGGAAGTTTCTGGTGGGACCCTCATCCTCAAAATTGGCCAGGTCAGGAACATCGATCATGCCTTTCTGCACATTTCGGATCAGAGCGCGTGCTGCCAGAAGTTGTTGGGAGGGACCGTTATTTTCTTCGGACATCACCGATGCGATTCCGTTCTCGTCATCCTGAATCAGACCGGACATGACACGCAGTTTCTTTTCCATTTCCCAGTTGACATGCTTGGTTTCCAGAAACAAGTTCATGTCGTGTTTTCTGATGCGTTTTTCCTCATTTCCTTCATTTATCCAGTATATGAGCTTAGCACCTGCAACCAACAGGATGATGACCGAAAACAGTTTCAGTACTCCGACCATGATTCCCTCCTGCTTTTATGCTTCTGAATTTTTTCCGAGGGCAGCGTGCTGTTTGAGGGAACGCAAAGTCGATTCCCGCTGCCATTCGTGTTCAAAGTTCTGCTCCTCCGTAATATTTTTGAGGAGTTCCTGCTCCAGCAATTCCGCGTTGGTGGTGTATCCGAGAAGATACAGCTGCGCCATTCTGGTAATTCTCACGGGATAGTCCAGGATGAGTTTTTTGCCCATGCAGTCGCGCCAGAGCTGAAACAAATCGAAGTAGCGGTCGGAGTCTGCCTGTTCACCCTGCATGGCAAGGACAAGCACGGCATTGCTGAGATAGCTGCCTGCGGCAGACATATGCTCTTTCGCGTAGGAATCCAGCAGTGTCTTATGGCTGCTGAAAGTCTGAATGGCATTATCCTTCTGGTGTGTAAAGAGAAAATAGGTCATGCGGACGTTTTGAAAGACAGGAATTTCGGCAGCAGCGAGTTCATTTTCCACAATGCTTTCGAGCATCTGCTTCGCATCCGCATAGCGTTCCAATCCGATATAAATATCGCAAAGGCGTATTTTTTCAATGTTTCCGAATTTCGGATATATTTCCTGGAATTTGGCGAGATAGTTCTCGCTGAATCCCTCATTTTCGTAAATATCATGAAGCGGTTTTTGTTTTCGCACAGATTTCCAAGCAATCATTGCGAGGATCACGCAAATCAGCATCCAAGGCAGGAACATCAGCAGCACCAAGCCGGGGAAATCGCGGAAATCGTGTTTCACCGCGCAAAAGCCGAATATTGCAACGATGATCAGGCACAGTGGCTTGACTTCGGCTTTACAAATCGTTTTGAGTACTTTTCCAAATCCTTTCATTTTTCCATCCGTTTCCAAGTAATTGCGGGAATTTCTATCTGTCAACGGCAGTGATCCGAATATTCCGCCTTACAGCGGCACATCATCAGATCCCGCGCCAGTTATCATCATCGTAGTCATTGCGCTGCTGCAAGAGCATATCCTTCTTTTTTCGTTCTTCCAGTTCCTTTTTGAGTGCAGCATTGCTGCGGTACGCAGCAAGAATGAGGACAATAATGCCGACAACAGCAATCAGCACATATTCTATCAAATTAGCCTGCCAACGGTACATAGCAATCCTTTCCGAGATCAAACATCTCCGAAAAAAACAGATTTCGGGCACTGAATGCAGACATCCACGCGAAGCAATTGGGGATGATGCAGAAACAGGCGGATATTGCTATCCGCCTGAACTGTTTTAAAGTCTTACTTTTCAGCGATAGCTGCAACGCCGGGGAGAACCTTACCTTCGAGGTATTCGAGGGAAGCGCCGCCGCCGGTAGAGATGTGGCTCATCTTATCAGCGAAACCGAGCTGGATTGCTGCGGTAGCGGAATCGCCGCCGCCGATAATGGTGGTAGCGTCAGCAGCAGCGAGAGCCTCGCAGACAGCGACAGTACCCTTTTTGAGGGTCGGGTTTTCAAAAACACCCATCGGGCCGTTCCAAACGACGGTCTTAGCAGACTTTGCAGCCTCTGCGAAGAGAGCAGCGGTCTTCGGACCGATATCCAGACCCATCATGTCGGCAGGAATCTTGTCGGAGTCAACGAAGTCAACAGAGATCTCAGCGTCGATCGGGTTCGGGAAAGAAGCAGCGATGGCGGTATCAACAGGCAGGAGGATCTTCTTGCCGAGTTTCTCAGCCTTTTCGAGCATTTCCTTGCAGTAGTCGAGCTTTTCGAGGTCAACGAGGGAAGTACCGATCTCGCCGCCCTGTGCCTTAATGAAGGTGTAAGCCATACCGCCGCCAATGATGAGGGTATCGCACTTTTCGAGCAGGTTGGAGATTACGTTGAGCTTATCAGCGACCTTTGCGCCGCCGAGGATTGCAACAAACGGACGAACAGGCTCCTCAACAGCGTTGCCGAGGAACTGGATTTCTTTCTGCATCAGGTAGCCGACAGCGGTTTCCTTGACGAACTTGGTGACGCCGGCGGTAGAAGCGTGTGCTCTGTGAGCGGAGCCGAAAGCGTCCATCACAAAGACCTGACCGTCAACGAGTTCAGCCAGTTCCTTGGAGAATTCCTCACCGTTCTTGGTTTCGTCGTTGCCGCGGAAACGGGTGTTTTCGAGGAGAACGATATCGCCGTCGTTCATAGCAGCGACAGCAGCCTTTGCGTTTGCGCCGACAACGGTGTCATCAGCAGCGAAGGTGACCTTCGTGGAGGGCAGCAGTTCAGCCAGACGCTCAGCAACGGGAGCGAGGGAGAAAGCAGCTTCCGGACCATTCTTCGGCTTGCCGAGGTGAGAGCAAAGAACGACCTTGCCGCCTTCAGCGAGGAGCTTTTTGATGGTGGGGAGAGCAGCGGTGATACGGTTATCGTTGGTGATTTTGCCCTCTTTCATGGGGACGTTAAAATCGCAGCGAACAAGGATTTTCTTGCCTTTAGCCTGCAAATCATCTACGGAAACCTTATTAAGACCTGCCATATGAAAAACTTCCTTTCGATAAATAGAGTGATTGGAAAAAAGATAGGGTGACCGCGTATACATTGACGGTCACCCTATATTTTACACTATTTTAGCAGATTTGGCAAGGGGTTTCGCGAAAAATTTTTCGCAGCATCAAGGGATTTCTTTTGTCAAAAGCGACAGAATGCGGCATGGTTCCAACGTCATGCCCTGTGGTCACCGTTCAGCCGAACAAATAGCACTTGCCGTCCTGTGTACGAAGAACGATGATTTCCATTTCTCTTGCGACAGGTGTTGCCTCCTCGTCGCCCTCGTAAAGCGCGTAGAGCGAGAACTGGATATCGCGGATTTCCTTTGCATCCTTGCGGCATTTTTCCTCAAACGCCTCATCGAAAATACCGCCCCGCTGGTACATATCAAAGAAATTGTCGATATCCTCTTTTTCGCTGTAATCGAGGTCGAGCTGTGTAAAATGCCAGCTATCGTAGCCGTCCTCGTCAAACGAACCGTGCATCTGATTGAATGCGGATTCGAGCGTATCGCCGTTTTCTTCGAGGAATTTGCCGTAAGCCTCCTGATAGGGCGGATAAACGGTTGCCTGATAGCCGGCAAAATTCTTTTCCTCCACGGCAGTGAAGTAGTCTTTGATGAGGGTAGCAAATTCGGCGTCAAACTGGTCATTCGTCACAGACACAGCCATTTTGGAGCTGTCCATTCCCATGGGTGCAGAGGAAGAACTTCCTACGGAATTTTCGGAATTCTGCGTTGAACACCCGGCGAGCAGCAGGGAAAGCATTGCAGAAGCGAGTAAAAGCTGTTTTTTCATATATTCTCCTTTAATCCTCAATGAGATACCATGTATCCTCAATATTCAGTGCAAACATGGACAAATCCTCGACCATTTTGCCGGTTTCGTGCCGCACCTCCGAGCCGTCGTCGGTCATATGAACGGTAATGGTCATGCGGCAAATATCCTTTACCTTCTCGGAAATCTTATCTTCCCCCTGATTTTCAGCGATATTGTCGAGCCCGCTCAACAGAGAAGCGCAGTCGGAAACAGTGCGGTCAGTGTCCAGCGCAGTGATGTCAATAAACGCAAAATCGAAGTTTTTGCCATATCCCTGTTTAAAATTGTCGTATTCGGTTTGCAGCAACTCTTTGTCGGTATATTTTCCCTCGTAGACAGTCTGCATCATATAGTCATGATAGAACGGATAAACCGTTTTCTCATAGAGTGAAACGTCCGTATTTTCGACAGCTTTATAATAATCCGCAACTTTCGAGAGCAGTTTTTGCGTCAGAAATCTTTTGTCGTACTGAATGGGAATCGAGAAATTGTTTGCCGCAACGAGCGTTGCACCATACGGCATATCTTTCTCGTAGACCGTATCGGAATCCTGTTTTTGATCGCAGGCAGTGAGGCACAGCGCAGAGATCGCGAGTGCCGCAAGGAATTTACGTTTCATGGGAGCATGACTCCTTTCAGAATACTTTTTTCTAAGAGTAGCACAAAAGCGGGGTATCTGTCAAGTATTTTGAATGATTTCAAATGAAAAGGGCAGAAAAGCCGACGCTTCTCTGCCCCGTATGTCATTTCAGAATCTCAGCAAGTGCGTCATAAACGTGTTCCATTGCAAGGCCTCTTGATGCCTTGATCAGCACAAAAGTCGGCTCACTGACAGGGAACAGCTTTGGCAGCTCGGCGATCAATTCGGACTGTGTTTCGAAAGCCACCGTGGCATCGCCGAAACCTTCAGCAAAATCGCGGAAATTCACGCCACAGAACAGTGCCCGCACGCCCTGTTCCTTGCAGTATGCACCGATTGCCTTGTGCGCCTGCGGTGCGTGATCGCCCAGTTCGTTCATATTTCCGAGCAAAGCCGTCATTTTCGCGCCATTTGCAGCCAATTTCAACCCGTTCAGCGAGCAGATCATCGCCTCTGGGTTTGCATTATAGAAATCGCGTATAATCGTGACATTCCCATGCTGTACGCGATCGGAGCGCAGAGCAGTCGGCACAAAATCCGCAAGAGCCTCGGCGCAATCTGCAAGGGACATTCCGCAGGTAAGCCCCGCGTGCATGGCAAGCAGCGCATCGGTGACGTTATGAACGCCTGTCATCGGCAGCAGCACCTCAGCGGATGCTCCGCCAAAATGTACGCAGAATCGCAGATGATCGCTGCCCTCCACGATATTGTCCGCGCAAAGCACCGCCTTGGGATTTCCGTGCGGGTCGCGGCTGCTGTACAAAACGTTTTCCGCCGAATATGGGATTTTCTCCGTATTTGCAAGAAATTCATCATCCGCGGGCAAAATCAGCCGACCGTTTTGTGCATCCATGCCCTCAACAATTTCGAGTTTTGCGCGGAAAATGTTTTCCTGCGAGCCGAGATTGCCGATATGCGCCTTACCGATATTGGTAATGATAGCCAAATCGGGGCAACCGATTTTGGTCAGGTTGCTGATTTCCCCCTTGTGGTTCATGCCCATTTCGAGCACTAAAATCTGCGTATCTGCTGGCGTATGCAGAATGGTAAACGGCAGCCCGATATGATTGTTGTGGTTGCCCTGCGTAGAGTACGTGCGAAATTTCTTTGCAAGTACGTGCGCAGTCATATTTTTGACGGTAGTTTTGCCGCTGCTGCCGGTGACAGCAACGATTTTCGCCCCGTTGGTTTTCAGCCGTGCGATATACGCATTTGCGAGCATTCCGTATGTTTTGACGGCATCCTCAACGAGCAAAAACGGCGCACCGATGTCCTCTTGGGGCTGTTCGGTGAGGATGCAAAGCACCGCGCCTTTCTCGACGGCTGTTTTTGCGTAAAGATTTCCGTTAAAACTTTCGCCCTTGAGAGCAATAAAGCAGTTACCCGCTTCGATCGTGCGCGTATCGGTGCTAAATCCGTTGACAGAAAAATTCGCAGATGCGAGTTTTTGTCCAACAATTGCGGCAATCTCCTGTGCAGAAAACACAGCGGGAGCGGCGTCCAGATGCGGCATATCAGTTCTCCTCCAGTGCCAGCGTGATGACGCGGTCGATCAGTTCTGCGTAGGAAACGCCGTCCGCGATCCACATTTTCGGATACATAGAAATCGACGTAAATCCTGGCAAAGTATTGATTTCATTGAACACGATCTCCTCGGTGTCGCGGGTGACGAAAAAGTCCACGCGGGAAAGACCGGCGCAGCCCAGAGCCTTGAAAATCTTGACAGCGAAAGCGCGAACCTTGGCGTTGGTTTCCTCGGAGATGCGTGCAGGGATATAGGGGCGAGAGGTCGAGGTGACGTACTTGGTTTCGTAGTCATAAAACTCCGCACCTGCGTCAATTTCGCCGGCAGTAGCGGCAATGGGTTCTTCGTTGCCGAGGACAGCGACTTCCACTTCTCTGCCGTTGATGAACTCCTCAGCGAGCACTTTTTTGTCGTATTGAAATGCATTTTCGAGAGCGGTCATGAGCTGCTCCGCGTTCTTGACCTTCGAAACGCCGACCGACGAGCCTGTGCTGCAAGGTTTAATGAAAATCGGGAAGTTGATTTTCTCCATGATGGTATCGCACATTTTCTTCGCATCTTTGCGGAATTTCGAGCGAAACAGGGTAAGCCACTGAGCCTGTCGCACGCCCGTCGTCGCCGCGATCAGCTTGGTGACGGATTTATCCATCGAAGCCGCCGCCGCGCAAACGCCGCATCCGACGAATGGGATGCCGGCGATCTGGAACAAGCCCTGAATGGAGCCGTCCTCGCCGTTTTCGCCGTGGAGAACGGGGAAAATGAGGTCAGGCATCACGGTTTCCATGGAGCCGTCCTTGTTGAGGATGCAAAGACCCATGCCGCGCACAGGCGAGAGAAACGCGACGCGGTTTGCGGGGTTCTGCTCCCATTGATTTGCAGCAATATCAGCGAAATCGTCACCGCCAAAGAGGATCCACTTGCCCTCCTTGGTGATGCCGACGGGGAGAATGCGGCGATTTTCCTTGTTCATATTGCGCAGAACGGACTCTGCGGAAACGAGAGAAACGTCATGCTCAGGGGAAACGCCACCGAATAAGACAAGAATTGTTTGCATAAATAACCTCCGAGAAAAAAGCGTGACAAGCCCCGCCGCAACAGATCGCTGTGCACGGCGGGGTCTGTAAATCAACGAAAATACGAGAAATCAGACATTTGCAACGACATCACGGACGATCTGTTCCATCTGCTCGCGTTTTTTCAGCATATCTTTTGCGAGCTGAAGCTGGCAGCGGGCACGCACAAGGTTATGGTCGGCATAATCGGTGCGGAAGTACTTATCGCCGGTGATATAGTCGTTGAGGAAGCGGACGCCAAGCTCAATGGTAATGGTAATTGCGCCGAGCGCCATGGTGCTGATTTCGGTCTGCGTGAGGGCGTCAGCGGTTTTGCCGATGAAGCCTTCAGCGAATGCGCGGTACTTATCGAGGTCGAGCGCAACTTTGGAGAGGTCCGGCTCATCCTCGCGCGCGGTACTTGCCGCGAAGCGGACAGCGTCGCCGAAGTCGTGCATTGCAAGACCGGGCATAACGGTATCGAGGTCGATGACGGTGAGCGGTGCGCCGGTAACGCGGTGGAACAACACGTTGTTGGATTTGGTATCGTTGTGGGTCACGCGGAGCGGCACCTCGCCGGATTCCTGCAACTTGGTCAATTCCGAGGCGAGTTCTTTCTGTTCACGGATGAACGCGATTTCATCCTGCACGTTTGCGACGCGTCCGCAGGTGTCCTCCTCGACCGCCTTGAAGAACGTATCCAAACGTTTTGCGGTATTATGGAAATCAGGGATCGTGGTGTAAAGGCTCTCCGCATCGAAGTCGGAAAGCTGGTTCTGGAACTCACCGAAAGCGGCGCCCGCATTGCGCAGGATATCGAGGGACTCGCAGGTATCGTAGCCGATGCCGTCGATGTAGTTCTCCATGCGCCAGAACGTACCTTTTTCCTCCACGTAGTAGTTGAGCCCGTGAATGGTGCTGTAGAAGTGGAGGGCAGGCTTGTTGATACGGCGGACCTTGCTGCGCAGGTGTTCGGTGACCTTGCGGATGTTGTTCATGATCTCGACCGGGTTGGTAAATACGTAGGTATTGACTTTTTGCAGAATATACGACTTCGTGGAGCCGTCCTCCTGACGATAATCCAGCCGATACGTGGTATTGATATTGCCCTGATTGATGGTTTCGTGTGCGATGAAACTGCCTGTCGTATGGAAAATGCCGCCGATACGGCTGACCAGTTCTTTTTCCGCAAGGTAGCGGCGATGTTCCTCGCATTGGATATCGAGGAAGCTGCCGGCGATCATCACTTTTTCGATCTCGCGGCGAGCGTCCAGCAAAATGAGGTCAGCGTCCGCGCCGACTTCGATTCTGCCCTTATTCGGCATATGAATGAGGTCAGCGGGGGTTCTGGTAGCCATACGGACCGCGTCCTCAAACGGGATTCCGAAGGAGGCAGCGCGTTTGACACAAGTCCAGAGGGTCGAGGTCGAACCTGCGATGGCGCCGTCCAGGGTACGGGCAACGCCGTCCTTGACCTCAATTTCCTGACCGCCGAATTCATAAGTGCCGTCGCCCAAGCCCGTAGCGCGCATACTGTCAGAAATGATGACCATGCGCTCGACGCCGAAGGTTTTATAGAGCAGCTTGACGACAGACGGATGCAGGTGCAGACCGTCCGTGATTGCCTGCACGTAGATATTCTTCTCGCAGGCAGCACCGATGGGGCCCGGATTTCTGTGATGAATGGGGGACATCGCGTTGAAGGTATGTGTCAGGCACATTGCACCTGCGTCGATTGCGTCAATACAGGTTGCGTAGTCTGCCGCGGTATGACCGATAGAAACGACCGCGCCGCACTTTTTGATGAACTCCATGCTGCCTGCCAGTTCAGGGGCGATGGTGACCATTTTCATATCAGCGAGGCTGTTGAATTCGTCGATATCGGGGTCTTTGATGAACTTTTCGTTCTGAGCGCCCTTATATTTCTTTGCGATGTACGGACCCTCCATGTGGAAACCGAGGATCTGAGCGCCGGTGACATTGCGGTTTGCGACGGTCACGCGGCGGATGGAATCGTAGTCCATGGTCATGGTGGTAGGCAGGAACGAAGTGGTTCCGTTCTGACCGAGGTAGCTGCTGATCTCCTCGAAGTGCGCGTCCATGGTATCATAGCCTGCGCAGCCGTGGGTATGGATATCCACGAGTCCGGGGATGACCATTTGTCCATTGCAATCAATGCCCTCTGCGGCGGTACCAGCCGCCTGAATGTCGGTAAACTTTCCGTTTTCGATGGTGATGTCGGAAAGGGTGCCGTCGAGCATAACATTTTTCAGAATCATGTTTTGGTAGCCGTTTCCGTACAGAGCAGTGTTCTGTACGGCAGTTCCTTTCGTGATAATATTAGCCGCAGATTACTTATTTTGCAGCGGGGAGGCTTGCAGCAGCCACTGCCTGACCGACACGGCGGTCCATCTCATCGGGGAGGATGAACTTGACCTGTTCAAACAGTGCAGGGAACTCCTGCTTCAGCACATCCTTTGCGCCGTTGATGATCAGGTCGCCGCCCTCGCCCGAGGTGACGCGTCCTGAGATCTGGAGATACTGAATATCGTAGAAATCTGCGTAGTTTGCGATCGCGTAGCCGAAGTAAGTACCGATGGTGCGGAAGATATCCTTTGCGCCTTCGTGACCCTGCTCAACGAGTTTCTGAACAGCCTTGAGCTTTTCGGCGAGTGTGAGGTTCTCGTCGAGGGTGATGCCTGCTTTGGGAGCGAGGCGAATGACGGCATCCTGCGAGAAATACTTGACGCCGCAGCCGTAGTCGCCTGACCACTCATCGACTGTGGAATCGGGGTTATAGTCCACAGGCACGAATGCGAGTTCATTGTGCCAGCCTGTGACATTGCCGTTTGCGTCAACGTAGCCGCCTGCCTGGGAGGTACCCATTGCAATACCGAGTACGCCGTTGACGTCCATATCCATGGAAGCCGCGAGGGCAGCGACGTCGCCGTCATTTGCGACAGCGTAAGGGACGCCGAGTTCTTCCAGCACATCCACGTAGACATTCTTGCAAGCCTCGCCCTGGGTATCCTTCGGAACTTTCAGGAACAGGTGAGAAACCATAGCGCGGTTTGCGACGAGAACGCCAGCGGTACTGACGCCGACGGCGTCGAAGCTGGGCATATGTTCAGCCGCCTTGAGGATGGCAGCCTTGATGTGTTCATGGTGATAGGAAATGTCCTCCGCGAGTTTGGGCAGCCAGACGATCTCCTCAGCCCAGACGGTTTCGCCGTTGACGACCGCAGCGACTTTCATATCGCTTCCGCCGGCGTCAAAGCCGACGCGGCAGCCTGCGAGGTTTCTGCCGATGGAAAGGGGTCTGACCTGATTCTGCGGCATATCTTTCAGTTCACGTTCCTCGACGACGAATTCGCGTTCATAGGTCGTGCTCCAGAAATCGACATCGAAAGCGCGCAAACCTGTTCTGGTGTAGGCATCGCGGATATAACAAAAAACGTCGTGATCGCCTGACAGCATAACTTTCCAGCCGCCTGCGCACCAGAGAATCGTCTTGATGAGGCGTTCTGCGTAGAGGCAGTTTTTCTGGAAATCATCGCCGAGCAGGGTATCACGACGGTAAACCAGACCGTCCTCACGCTCAACGGCGATGGAGAAGGGTCTGGTGGCATCTTTGAGGAAGTCGCGGTTGAAATAGACAGCAGGAACGAAATTTTCGTCAAGAATTGGTTTCAGCATCGGGTTACAAATCCTTTCAAAAGTAATGGGTACAAAAAATATCCATAGGCGCACACAGGCAAGCGTCAGATCACTCTTTCGCTTGCCTTTTTACGCGTATTTACTTTGTATTTCCGATATTCCAGCGGAACGGGCAAAGCCGTGAAGCCTTGGTGATATCGAACATAAAGTTCTTATCGAGGGATTCCATATCCAGATAGCGGTAGTCGTTTTTGGCGGCAGTATCGCCGAACAGCTTGGTTTTGAGGGCGACCGCAGTACTGGAACGCTGCAGCACCACGCCGAGGCGGTGATTGGTTTTCATGAACGTAATGATTTCCGAAGCCATGATCAGGCTTGAATCCGCGACATTGTAAAGTCCCGTAAAGGAGAGGTCATCCGCCTGTCGCAGGAACGCGATGATAAAATCGGAAACATTGTGGATGCAGCATAAGTGGAACCCGTACTCACCTGTCCGGAAAACGAACAGTGTCTTATCCTTGGGGTCAGTAATGCGGGACAGCAGGTTCGGGGTAAAGTTGAGGGAATACACAGGCGGGATTCGCATAATGCAGCGGATCATGGTTTTGGTTGCTCTGGTATCCAAACCGAAAGCGTGTTCCGCGTCTGATTTCAATTTTGCGTAATTGGAAATTGGTTTTTCCGCATCATTTTCGCGTACAGGCTCGCGGGAATCAGGCTGTTTATAGATTTGAGTCGTACTGACGAGGATAAACTTTTTGACTTCCTTGCCGATTGCGAGTTTATACAGGAATTTGTCGCAAGCAGCGGACAGATCCATCTGAGCTTTTTCGACGATCGGACCGAAATCGTTATCCACGGTACAAGCAAGGTGAACAACGTAGTCGATTTCGAACTCATCGAAGATATCGGCATATTTTCCCTTTTCGTTTGGTGCAGCCTGTCGGAAGATATAATTTTCTTTGCCTTCGTTATAGCCGCTCGGCTCTGTATCCACGGAAATGACAGTGTTTCCTTTTTTCAAAAGACCGGAAACAATATGTTCTCCCATAATGCCGCAGCCGCCTGTTACCAGTATCATAGCCATAATTCGCGCCTCCCTTTCTGCGTTTTTCTTTCACCATCCGTAGTACATCTGTATCTATGTTTCGAACTAACAATTTATGATGTTAACTATATTATATCATAGCTTCGCATGAAATGCAAGCAGTCCGCAGGATTTTGCCTAAGATTTTCACTTTATGACAAAAACGCAGACTGATACTTGTCACAATGTACAAAACCGAGCATTTTTCCTTGGAAGATTCTGTTTCCTCTATTTTCGGATGCGTTCAAAAAACGATTGCATGAGGTCGGCGCATTCGTATTCGAGCAATCCCTCGGTCACTTTTGGTCTGTGGCCGTAGGCGTGGTCAAAGAGTCTGTCCACGGAAACGACGGCACCGCCCTCCGCGTTATACGCACCAAACACGACGCGGTCGAGCCTTGCATTGACTGCTGCGCCGGCGCACATCGGGCAAGGTTCCAGCGTAACGTACAGAATGCAGCCGCTCAGCCGCCATGTACCGAGTGTGCGGGCAGCCTCCTCCATTGCGAGGATCTCGGCGTGTGCAGTCGGAGAGGCATCAGCCTCTCTGCGGTTTCTGCCTTTCCCGATGATTTCGCCGGTATCGCGGCGCACCACCACTGCTCCGACGGGGATTTCGCCGGCGTCAGCGGCATCTTTTGCAAGGGCGATCGCCTCGCGCATATAGTCAAAATCGTCCATCTCAGTAAAACATCTCCACAATCATCAGCAAAATTGAAATACAGATCCAAGGCAGCATAGAAACGGTTTCCGCAAACGCAAGAATTTTCATATCGCTTGGCAGATAGCTGCCTTTGTTGGAGATGGAGCGGGTTTTGTTGCGCAGCAGACAGTAGCTTGCGCAGCCGATGAGAACGGTCAGTGCCATGATGATCAAAAAGCGTTGGAGCGACATCGTAGCACCCTCGCCATAAACGAGAACCAGTCTGGAGTAGGTCAACGCGGAGTAAATGATGCGCAGAACGACGCATTTGATGATTGAGCCGCCTTTGATAAGCAGATAGCTTGCGCCCAGCCCGACGCAGAATTCGCCGATACGTTCAGGCAGACTATTGGGCAGTAAAAAAGCAATGGATGCAATTGCAAAAACGGCAAAGCGGTCGCCAAACTGTCTGAGAACGGGCAGCATCAGACCGCGGAACAGCAGTTCGTTCATCAGAGAGATGACGAACACATCAAACAGAGCGTATGCCACGACCGCGGCAGCATTTTTATAATCAAACATTTTATCCGCGAGTGTTCTGCCGTCTCCTGTTGCGGAATCCACCATGCAGTAGACGCAGGCAGCCGCCATTGCAAGCCCGACCGCCAGCAAAATTTCGGGGATGCCGCCCGCATGGGAGGGCACTCTGACGGAGCGGGGCAGTTTGAATCTTCCCTGTATGATGAGGTAAGTCGTACCGAATTTGAGGATTGCGACGAGTGCGCGGGTCAGCATGACGCTCCATTGGCTGCCGTTCATACCAAACGAGAGAAAATCGAGGTGAATGTCCACTCCGATGCTCTGCATGAGCCAGAGCATGAGCAAACCGCCGACCATTTCGCAGACGAGGAAAATGAGCAAAGACATTCCGATGATTTCGCTGACGCGTGTCAGAACGGTACGTTCCGCAGCGATGGGTGTCAGTTTGGTTTCGCCTTTGCCCTCGACGAACATCTGCTCGTGGGGGTCATCCGTGTAGCGATACACATAGGGGGATTGGGTATTCTGACGCCAGTTGCGGTAATCCAGATTATATTCTTCATTTTCCGAATCATATTTAAAATCAGAAACAACGTCAATTTGTTCTTTTAGGAACATAGGCATCCCCCTTTCATCAAGATTCTGCTATTATTTTACCAAACGCGGCGGCAAAATAATGGCATATTTTGTAAACAAACCGTGAACGTACTATGAACGCCATAATAATTTTCCGCTCTGAGCGATTGGATGCTCAGAGCGGAAAATTCTCTCAATATACGAAAAACGAATGCAGTTTGTCGGAAAAAGGATGGGGCGAGCCCTTGGGGAGGGTTTTGTGCAGTGCGCCATGCTTCATGCGCCGCAGAGTCAGCATTATCCCCTGTTTGCGGCACCGCGGAGCAGAGCCGCCATGATTTCGGGGAATTGAATCTGGCAGGTGCCGCGGTTGAGCAGACCGAAGTTTTCGCCGTTGCCGTTGAAGGCGTTGTTATCCCACCAGATGCAGGGGATGCCGTAAGCGTCAGCGGTCTTGACGTAGTATTCCGCCCATTTTGCGCGGGTCGATTCGTTGTTTTTGTTGAGCGCACCGAATTCGCCGATGATAACAGGAACGCCCTTGTCGATGAACTTGGATTTCAGCAGCTTAAAGTTTGCAACGATGTCGTAGCTGCCGGAATTCTCGTCCCATTCGGCCGTACCGGCGGTATTGAGCGCGAAATTGTAGGGTGCGTAAGCGTGTGCGGAAACGATGAGGTGGTCATCGTCAGGGAGAACGATATCATTCAGAACAGCCTCCATAGGGGATGCGCCGTGACCGGGCATCATAACGAAACGCTTTTCGTTGTTGCCGCCGGTTGCGCGAATGGCAGAAAGGGCGGTAGCATTCATGGTATTGATGCACTGACGGGCTTCGGCGTCACCGCCTGACCATTCGGTTTCATCGCCGACCAGACGCGGTTCGTTGAGGGTTTCGAAAATGAGGTGTGCGTCGTAGTCCTTGAAGCGGTTTGCGATCTGTGTCCACAGGGATTTGAGTTTTGCGCATTCAGAATCCATGAGATTTTTGCGGGGTCTTTGCCAGTCAGTATCGTGGTGCGAGTTGAGGATGCAGTACATTCCGCTGTCAATGACGTAATCGACGACTTCCTGTACGCGGTTCATCCATTCGTCGCTGACATTGTTCTGAGCATCCATTTTCTGCCCCCATGAAACGGGGACGCGCACGGTATTGAAGCCGGCATCCTTAACGGCAGTGATCATAGCCTTTGTGGTATAGGGGCAGCCCCAGCAGGTTTCGAAGTCGTAGATACTCTTGGCGTATTCCGAAGTTGCATCGAGGGTATTACCGAGGTTCCAGCCGAGTTTGATATTGGAAACAAACTCCATGGCAGTCTGATTGAATCCGTCGGGATCGTCGGAAGGATCGGAACTTTTTTGGATAATTGCGGCTTTCAGCAGCACGAGATCTCTTGCATCGAGCGTCCCGGATTTGTCCATATCGCCGTTTGCGGGATTCTGGAATTCCTTTCCCTGCGTTAAAAACGCGCTGAGAACGACGGCATCCGCAACGGAAACGGTCTTATCGAGGTTGCAGTCGCCGAGTCTGGTGACCGAGCCGAAAGTACTTGCGCCTTTGGTCTTGAAGCCGACGGCATCGACGGTAAAGGTATCAATGTCGCCCCACCAGTTCTGGATTGTGAATTGATCGGGCATTGCAGGTTCTTCAGGGATATCGAAGATCACGGTACCCTTGCCCTCGGACACGATGACGGAATCGGAATACCAGTCATACTCGCCGAATCCGGGCGCGTAGTATCCGATCGCGGGCATGACTTTCTTGCCAGCCTCGCCGGTGTAGCTGATCCAGAGTTCGGTAATGGTATCGGTACCTTTTACACCGATTTCCGAGCAGCTCAGGTCGATGCTGGAAGCGATGCCGTTGGATTCGGCGGCATCCGAGGTGGTGACCTTTTTCCCGACCTGACAGACGTACTGACACTCTGAGATGTCATTGCCTGTGAAGCGTCCATCCGCGGAAGCAGTGATGCCCGAGAGGGGTGTGACGAGTATGGTCATTGCAGCAGCGATTCCGCCGATACGGCAGTAATTTTGCAATTTCTTCATAAAAACAACCTCCTTGTCATAAAACTGAGATACCGGTCGTATCTGCTTTGATTATAGCGCGTATTTGGCAATATGAAAATGGAGTATTTTGCAGTTTTGTATAATATTATTGCTCCATTCGGCGAAAACACAAAAACCGCACAGTGCCATAAATTTACACTGTGCGGTTTTCGGAAATTTAAGTCAGTTAAGTAACGGAGAAATCAATTACGACTTCTGTGAAGTCCCCTGTTTTCCCCGATGTTCTTTCAGCAGCCAGTTGAGTTCCGCGCCGACAAACCAGCAGTAAACGCAGGAATAGAGCCACACAAGCACCATGATCAGGCTGGTAAGGCTGCCGTAGACATAGGAATACTGCTGCATGGATTTGGATAGGAACACAGACATCAGCGCAATGGCGGCGCGCCAGAATACGGCGGTAAGGAAAGCACCCGGGAATTCATCGCGGAAGCGTGTTTTTCTGCTTGGCAAAATGACGTAAGAAAGCCAAAAGAAAAACAGCATCAGCAACGGACCCGCGAGGTTTTTGCCAAAGCTGAGAATCATTTCGAGCAGATAGCGGTCAGGGAAAGCATTTCGCAGCAGCATAATGAGTTTCGAGCCGAGCGCGTAGAGGATGATCAGAATAATCATGAGTGCGCAAAGCACCATGGTATAAAGGCATCCGATCAGGCGCAAAACGGTCTGGCTGCGATTTTCCTGAATGCCGTAAGCGGAATTAAAACCGTTCATCAGCGCCTGAATCAAGCGGGAAGCGGTCCAGATGAGGAAAATAATGAGGACAAATTTTGCGGATGAGATATTCTCGTTGTAGTAGCCGTCGATGAGGTCCACACCGATTTCGCGGTAAGATTCGGGAAGAATGACCTGCGCGACGGTGAGCAGATTATTCTCGTGAATGGGCAGCAAGCGGGTTGCCATGCAAACGAGCATAACGAAGGGAAAAAAGGAAAGCATGAGATAGAAAGTAGACTGTGCCGCATAAGCCGAAAGGTGGTCATGCGCAAATTTCTGAGTAGCGGCAGTGACAGCCGACCACGCATTTTTTGTGTGATTCCACATGGATGACAGCTTCAACGGCACCCCTCCCCTGCAAGCTGTATCTGGAAAAAAGTCAATCAGCCAAAGTCGTATTGGTCAGCAAACTCCTTTTGGAACTGTGCAAAAACGCGGTCGAGAAGTGCCTCATCGGTGACAGCGTCGTAGTGTTCGGAATCCTTACCGAAGTCAACGATTTCAACAATTACAACGCCACCGTCGTCCTCGTCATCTTCGAGCGGCATGAGGACAGCGTAAGGTTTGTTGTCCACAGTGACCATTTCGAGGAATTGGAATTCGATGGTATTGCCGTCCTCGTCCTCAAGAACGATGAGATCGTCGTCGTCAGCGGCTTGAGAATTTTCCTGTTCAATGATTTCATCTGACATAATAAAATCTCCTTTATCATAGAAAATTACAGTACGAGCTATTATAGCATGAAAAAAGTTTTCTGTCAACCCCTGCATTTTTTCGCAGCAGCGTCCGGTACTGCTTTGGATGCCAAAATACCCCTGAATCAGCCGATTGGGTAGCAAAAATCCGAAAAAAGGATATGACACTTTCTGCATCCGCTATGATAAAAACAGCAGCATCCCTTTCGGAATGCTGCCGCTTTTTTCATTTCACAAATTGCGATAGCCCAATGTTCAATCCCTTGATGCCGTCGCTCACAATTTTTGCCACAGCCTGCGCTCCCGTTTCCGTAAAGTGCGTAAAATCGCTGCTTTCGCTTGACGTTGAGCCCATATAATATCCATATACCGTATTATATGCCATATTGTTAAATGAGGATGCCATTGCGGCACTCAAATCAAAATACGGCACATTATACTTTTGTGCAAGCTGTCTGCAAGCCGTATCAATATTGCGATAACCCGCAGAAAACGGCTGCTGTGCGTTCTTGATTGAAAGTGTCGGCGACATCAGAATCGGCGTACCGCCTTTTGCCTTGGCACCCTCAATGTAAAATGCCATGTAATACTCAAAAGAACCATAGGTCGGATTGTCCACAAAGCCACAGCACGGCGCATATCGCTCCTCTTTATTGTACGCACCATCGTTGATTCCAAAGTCCACGATCATGTAATCGCCTGCTTTCATGGAGTCCAGAATCGTTTGCAGTCTGCCGTTATCGTAGAAACTCTTGGAGCTTCTGCCTGCGATGGAATGATTGCTGACCGTGACCGCATTTGTGAAGTAATTGCCCAGATAACAGCCCCAGCCCTGCTGCGGTGCATAGCTCGCATTGTAGGTCTGCGCGGTGGAATCGCTCGCAATGTATATCACGGGATTGCTGCTGTTTACCGCTTGCTGACCCTGTGCATTCGGGTCGTAGACTTCTGCAATCGGCTCATCCGTCAGGCTGATCGTGATGTAATCAATATTCGGTCCGCCTTCCGACATATACGACTGGAATTTGATCGTATTTTGTCCCGCCTGAAGCGGCAAAACCAATCCGCGGAATTCCCATGTCGTCCATGCGCCTGTTGTCAGGAAATCCTGAAGCCACTGCGCATTGCTGCCGCCCACGGTAATCATCATCTGACGATTGCTCGTGGAGCCGTTTGCCATGCGGATGCCGACATAGTAATTGCCCGCTTTTTCAGCATTTACGGTGAAAGTCACATTACTGGAACTCGTATTGTCCAGATTCAGATACGCTTCACCGACAAATCCTGCGTTGGTCGTTTCACGAATACCCTCGGAAAAACTTGCATTGATCGCAAAATATCGCTCCTGCACAGGGAATTTCGTGATCTGTCCTGTCAGGAACTCCGACAAAAGCACCACATCTGCAATCGTTACGCTGTTGTCCTCGTTAATATCGGCTGCCTTTTCCGCCGCCTTATCCGAAAAACCGCCCAGCATTCCGCGCTTGAATCCTGCCAGATCTTTCGCATTCAGGACATCATTGCCGTCAATATCGCCCTTTTTGTAGGTCACGGACGGCTGGTCATCCTGATTGTCATTGTTGTCATCGTTATTGTCCGATGCGGTCTTGTTGAAATCCACATTTTCTGCAACCAGTCTTGCCAGAACCGTCGCACCTGCGCGATTTGGATGCAGTCCGTCATTCGGCATGTAGAGGTTGTTGGTCGCATTTTCACCAATGCTGAGGCAATAATTCTGCCAGAGCGTAAACAGATCCAGAACCTCGATATTCAGCGATTTTCCGACATTATCCAGCGCACCGCCGAACCATCTGCCCGTCAGCAACGGATTTCTCGCACAGTCGCCGTTTCTGCCCTGCTGTTTTACCAGAATCACGCGCATTCCCTTTGCCATCGCGCGTTTTGCCATATCCGTGACGACCGAAGTGTACTCCGATTCGTTGGAATAATTCGTATCGTTGATGCCGATGGAAATAAAATAGATATCGCCGGCATGACCGTACTTTTCAATCGGGTCAAACTGTCCGGCATCTACAAAACCTTTCGCGAACTGTCCGCTTGCCGCAAGGTTGCGCACCTGCCACTTGCTGTCGATCACCGAGGGGAGCATTTGACCCCAGCCTGCCTGCTCCGAATTGCTCAGCGGATAGTAATTGCAGACAGTCGAGTCCCCGCAGATCCAGACGGTCGGGTTCGTGACGGGATTATCCGAGATTTTCTTGACCTCCATCGCGGAAAGCGTAAAGGCATAACCGGCTTTGCCCTCCACGCAGCAGACGTTCAATTGTCCGTCTGTCACGGGAATCTGGAACGTGTCGTAGGCATTGTCGCGCGTCAGGTTGATGAGCTGGAGCATTCCCTCCGCCGCAAAACTCGTGCGGTTGGTGTTGCCAAGCCATACCGAAACCTGATACAACCCGTTTGGGACATCCGCGCAAAACGTTGCGGTGCCGTTATACGTGGAATTTTTGAACTGTACCGCATCTTTCAACGCACCGGATCCCGACGCGCCAACATCCGCTACATTGCAGTCATACGAGAAGCCGTAGCCCGTGCCGCTGTTGTACTTCGTGGAAGCCGATACGCCCGTGTAGCCGGACTCCGTGCCGCTGCCGCCGAAATCAAACTTCCAGTAATCCGAGGCTGCTGACGCTCGCATCGGTACGCCCTGCACCAGCGTCGCGGACATCGCAAATGCGGACAAAACGCCCGCAAGTTTCTTGAAAATGGACATAAAAATCCCCCTGTCATAGTTTTTCTATGTTACATCTTACCACACACTCCGCATTCTGTCAAGAAACCACCCGAAAATTGCGAGTATCTGACACCAAATTGCGACAATCGCGCAGTATCTCAGTCATCACACCGCCCCTTGTTTTCGTAAATGTATTGCACAACCTGTACAACATAGCCTTTTAGCCATACATCAACCTGCACAAAATCTCTCGTTCTCCCATTCACAAAATTTTCGCTTCCCATTCATAGAAAGTTCACAGTTAATTCAGATTTTATTAAGATTTGTACGGTATACTATTAACAAGGTTAAGGAAACCTTGTTTCAAATCCCCCAATCCCCTATTTTGATTCATTTTATTTTTGCTGCTATGTGGGTTACTGCATAGCATTTTGCTTTTTATACCATTCATAGTCTTTCAAAAATCAGGTGCTGCATTTTTTTGTAGCGCTTTTTCTTTTTTTCAGGTTATTTTAACGTTGCGGGGATATACTAAATTCAGGTTAAGACGAATGGATTAACCGTGATTTTCAAACCCCATTTTCCCAATTTCTTATTTCCCTATTCCATCTGTGTTGATCTTTCTTCGAGCGGTGCTGCACTTTGCGGTACCGTGTTTTTTTGTTTCAAAGTTGTATGGTTGTTTTCTATTTTAACAAAATGAAAATTCTAAAATCCGCACGGGTCCGTTTTCGATCCGTGCGGATTTTTTTGAAATCAGTGCTGGATGCTTTCCGGTTCCATCAGCCGCTTACTGCTTCGAATTGTACTCATCAATGTATGCGTCAATTGCGCTGTATACCGCACCAACCGACTCGCTCCACTTGTTCATACCCTTCGATGCGCTGCGAATACCGCCCAGATCATTCGAATCTAAAATATCCGATACGTCTGTCGATACCGCATTGTAGAAATCATAATGCGTATTCGCTTTTGCCATTTCGTGGCATTTATGCAGCATTTGCACCATTTCATCCGTCCAGCCGTAATCCTTCGCAAGCTGCTCGGTTCCGATCTCTGCTGCACGCTCATTCGTAATTGCCATACGCTTGCAAGCCGCAAATTTTGCCACGCCCTCCGGATTCTGTCCGTTTTTCACCATCATATAGCCGTCCAGTCCGCAGGGAATATAATACTGATCCGCATTCGGGTCCTTCGGCATCGGTACAAACATCACATTTTCACCAAACTCCGCTGACCACTGCGATTTCTCTTTGAACAACGCCCACGCGCCGCACGGATAGTAAAGTTCCTTGCCTTCGCCAATATTCGTCGGCTTCTCTTTCCATCCGTTTTCATCTACGCAGACATAGTTCAGTACGCCCATGTCGTACATCCAGTTTTGCAGGCGTTCGATCGCAGGGTCTTTCAGGTTGTTGACCAATTTACCGTTCTGAATCCCGATATACGGGACGCCGCAGGTTGCCGACAATCCGCCCTCATACCACCAACCGTCAATACCGTACTGCTCGTTGTCCACATCCACAAACTGCTTGAGCTGATTCTGGAACGCATTCCAGTCCCATTTGCCCTCCGCGAACAGCTTTGCGGGATCCTCCAGACCGTTTTCCTCGATGGTGTCGCGGTTGTAAATCACCACGCAGTTGTCGCCTGTGACATCATTGACCAGAACATAATGCTTCCCGTTCCACTGGAACAAATCTGCCGTGTCCTTGACGCCCGCAAACAACGGATCGTTGAAATCAATGTAATCGTCGATCGGAACAAACATTTCCTTGATCGCGCCGCGCGGAAATGCATCCAAATCATTGGCGGAGAAGAAATCAATACCCTCGCCGCCTGCGACTGCCATCGCCAGCGACTCATATCGCGTATTGTAATCAACATTGTAATACTCGATTTCACCGCCATAGCGCGATTTGAAAATCTCCAGTTCGATCGGCGTGGCTTTTCCTGTGGAGTCAGGATTGATATCCCATGTCGCCATCCACTTGATCTTTTTGTTTTCCAGCTCGCCCGTCAGACGGCTGTCCTCCGATGCGATTTGCGCTACCTCTGCGGCAGTCGCAGAATCCAAGGACTTATAACTGCTTTCCTGCTCCTTGCAGCCCGTTGCCGCAAGCGTTGACATACAAATCAAAAATACCGCCAGGCAAATCCTTGCTTTTTTCATGTTCATTCCTCCAGTTCAAAACGCGGCTTGCACATCCCGTCTGTGCGTTTTCACACGTTTACTTACCTATATTATAACAATAAACGTGGTCAATGTCAATGTGCAATCCGCTCAATCGGAGCTTGGCGTTTTGTGCATTTTCTCTATCATTCAGTTCACTTTTTTAGCGGCGGCGAATCGCAAATTGCAGCACATGGCGCATCCGCCGCTTTGCCCGCGTGACCGTCCGCGATACCGTGCTTTCACTCACGCCGCATTGTACCGCAATTTCACGCAGCTTCATCCCTTTCATATAGTACAGCGTGAAGTATAACTGCTGTGTTGCCGTCAGACAGGTCTGATACGCCTCGCGCACCAACGCTGACCGATTCTGCGCCGGCTCCTCCATTCCGAAAATTTCTGATTCCGTTTTTTCCGTCTGCGCGGCGATCCATCCTGCATCGAAATATGCGGTGTTTTCTGATACGCGCTTTTTCGGAGCACACCCAAATTTACGCTGACTCATACGCGAATACCTCCTCATGCTCTGCATACGGGCGCAACGCGCGGATGACCGCCTGCACCTCGCAATATTCATCTGTCAGGATCTCCATACGCTGCGCTAACAAATTCACCTGCATCCTGTTTCCCGCTGCCGCATAGAGAGGAATTTTCTCCTTTAGCTCCCGTTTTCGTGCCATTAACTTTTCTGCCGCTGATTCGTAATTTTTCAGCATTTCCATGTAGCTTTGTTTCATAACAGCCCTCCTAATTTTGGAATCCTCATCGAATCAAGAATAGGTCCTGTTCATCCATTTTGGCAGTACTGAACATTTGTTCCTATGATTCCAGTTTACCATATTTCGGAGAAGATGTCAACAGCAAAACGGAGGGATGTGCATTATCCTGCACACGACTTTTGCAAAAAAAGGCTCCCCCCGATTTCTCGGGAGGAGCAAAGGAGAAGTGGTATACCTTGAAAGCTTAAGAAAGACGGATCAAACGAGCGATACCCTTCAGGATGAGAGATGCATCATTTGCAGTGATTTCATTATCACTGTCGCAGTCAGCATTTGCTCTGCCCTGTGCAGTAATGGATACTTTTTCCTCGTTTGCGAAGCGGCTGACAAGGACTGCATCAGCGATGCTGAGCTTGCCGTCGCAGTTAGCGTCACCAGCAACAGTCTTACCAACAGGAGCCTGTGTGGTAGTAACGGCCTTGGTGGTGGTGGTAGTCTGAGTGGTAGTTGCCTTAGTGGTGGTAGCTACAGTGGTCTGCTTTGCAGTCGGCTGCTGAGCAGTGTGTGCCAGCTCGATAACAGACTTGTATGCAGGCTTCTCAGAGTAGTTGGAACCGAACAGCAGCGGGTTCTGCTGAGAACGCCAAGACACAGGGTCCATGGTACCCCAAACAGTTACTGCAGGAACGTTCTGATAATTATCGAGTGCCAGGCTGAAGATGTCCTTGTACAGGGAAGCCTGTGCGTTGAAGTCGGAGCAGGTGATATCCAGCTCGGTGATCTGAACCTGGAGACCAGTGCTGATGAACTTCTTCATAGCATTGCCGTAAACGGACTTGCTGGGATAGCTGGTGTCAAGGTGGGACTGCATACCGATTGCATCGATGTAATCACCGGACTGCAGAACCTTCTTAGCCATGTTGTAGATGTCGTTGCACTTTGCATCCATGTACTCGTTGTAGTCGTTGATGCAGAGCTGGCAATCTGCCGGAGCATACTTTCTTGCAATCTGGAATGCCTTGGTTACGAAGCTGTCGTTACCATAGACACGAACCCAGTTGGAGTTGTTAGAAGGACGCATTCCGCCGCCGTCGTTTACGAACAGCTCGTTGCAGACGTCGTAAGAATACAGCTTCAGGTTCGGATACTGGGACTTGATTGCGCTGAAGGTGTTCTTGATCATGGATTCCAGACGGGCATCCATGGTGCTGGCGTTGACATAACCGCCGTTGCCGTTGAAGTTCTCACGGAAGAACCAGTCAGGAGTCTGGCTGTACCATACGAAGGTGTGGCCACGCATTGCGATGCCGTTATCCTGGCAGAACTTCATGGTGGATGCAACCTGATTCAGGCTGATTGCAACGTTGGTGCCGGAAGAACCGCCCTGGTTGACGATTGCTTCAGGCTTCAGTGCGTTTTCAGGGGTGATGGAGTTGAAGTGGTTCTTGATGAAGGTCTGACCCTGGCTGCCATTCAACTCGTTCGGGGATACGGAAGTACCGATGCGGAAGAAGTTACCGAATGCGGTCTTCAGATAATTGGAAGAAGGATCGCCGTTGCCGGGAGCGGAAAGAACAACCTTGCCGCCGCCACCGGTAGGCGGAGTATAAGGATCATCAACATCATCGCCGCCGCCAGTGGTAGTTCCACTAGGTGCCTTGGTGCCGCCGCCGGTCTTTGCACCGTTTGCTTTGCCCTTGACTGCACAGAAGAAATCATCAACATAGAAATCATCAGTGCTGCCGGGGGTTTCGATGTAGACCTTTGCAGAAGATGCACCGGACGGTGCTGTGAACGAAGTGTTGCCGATTGCGGTCCACTCGCCAGCCTTTGCAGATGCAGTTGCGATCTCGATGTACTCGCCATCGCATTCCATGGTCATCTTGAAATCATTTGCGGACTTTGATGCAACGGCTGCGCCGAAGCTGTAGGTCTCGCCGCCGGTCAGGCTGACAGGAATCTGAACGCCGTTCCAGTCTTCGCTTCTGTTCGTGCAGAGAGCTGCTTTGCTGCCGCTGTAAGCGCAGTCAGAAGTGGAGCTGACAGTTTCGGAAGATCTGCCGCCTGCATCGCCAACGCCGCTTTCAAAACCTTCGTTGAAGTAGTAGCCGTTGGCATCAGCTGTCATAGAACCTGTTGACGGGGTAGGATCATCATCACCACCGGGAATGATTTCATGGTGTTCGGGGTCAGTGTAAACATCCAGCGTGCTGACGTTTGCACGGCCGCTGGACTGCCAGCCTTCAGCATTCAGTGCAACCTCGTAGAGGTTACCGATGCCCCAGCCTTCATTTGCCCATGCTTTGAAGTGGTCAGATACGGTGATGTGACCGGAAGTTCTCTTCGACTGACGGACACTGAAGTACTGCTTGAAGGTTTCGTTGCCGCTGTTGATAGACGGACCGGTGTGATCCATCTGGAAGATCTTGTACTGTGCATTGTCGATGGTGACCATCTTGCCGTTGCCGTCCGGGCACCAGTCAACCCAGTCCTCGATGATGTAGTACTCAACCAGCGGAACATTGCCTGCGCCCTGGTTCTGGAACCAGCCGTAAACGCAAAGACGGGAGTTACCGCTTGCGCTGCCGGTCTGCTGATAGCTTGCGCTGTAATCCATGCCGATGTAGCTGTAAGAAGTTGCCTTCTGCCTGGAACCGAAGTCCAGACCACGACGAGCAAGGAAGTTTCCGCGGTTGACCGATGCGCTCCACTGTGCATCGAAGGTTGCGCCTTTGCCGAGTTTCATGGAGCCGCTACCGCCGGTGGTGTCCAGCCAGATCTCGTAGCTGAATCCGTCGCAGTTACCTTTGTGCTGGTTCTGACCGTTACCTACGGACAGTGTGTCGCCAACACTGGCTGCGGATGCCGGCATTGCCGGAATCGCTGTTGCAGCCATTACTGCGGCAGACAAAATGCCAAGTAATTTCCTTTTCATAAAAATCCTCCCTTAATATATGTTTGGTTTTCACCAAGTGTTGCGGGCGAGGCAATTAGGGCGCGCTCGTCCCTTCCAACACCTAAAGTGTACCACACCGCCCCCGGTTTCGCAAGTAGGATATTGCGGACATTTGAAACAAGGTTGCCAAATATTGCGGAGATGTGAACGTCAAAAAAGTTAATTGTTAGTTAAGGTTTCCTGTATGAAACATCAGAACAGAAAGTGCAGTTAAGGGGGCTGTCTCACACCGCAAAATCCGCTTCCCAAGCCAAACAGGGGTCACACCATGCTGTCGTAACAGCACAATTTCCGATTCGTCAAAACCGCCCTCCGAGCCGATGAAAATCCCGTAATTTGTCTTATTTTGCGGTACCGCAGAAAATGAGATCCCGCCCTCGGATTCGTAGCAGACAAGCGAATAATCCAACTTCGATGCATTTTTTGCCGCTTCTTCCAGATTGTGCAGCGGCGCAATTTGTGGTATGATGCCTCTGCCCGATTGTTGTGCTGCATTCAGAGCAATATTTTGCAAACGTACCCGCTTTTTTTCAAAATCCTTCGCGGAAAGCCGCGAGATACACCGCGCCGTCAATACCGGCACAACCTCCGTTACCCCGAGTTCTACCGCTTTCTGGATGATCTGCTCGAACTTGTCCGCTTTCGGTAACGCCTGATACAACGTCACATGGATAGTCGGCTCCGCACAGCACGGCGCACTGCTCAGAATATCCAGATATACCGTATCTGCTGTGATTTCCGATATCACACACTCGTAGTCAATGCCGCACGCACAGACCGTCAACGACTCCCCTGCACGCATCCGCAGCGAGCGTCCGATGTGATTTGCGTGCTCTCCTTTCAGATATGGGGCTTTTTCAGAAAAGGCATCCTCAAAAAATTTCGGCATGGCGTTTTCCTCACTTTATAATAGTATCGTGCGCGGATAGCTTTTTTGCTGCCGCATCCCATATACTATACCACATTTCCCCTCGGTTTGCAACATCCCGCCACAAAATAACTGTTGACGAATCCCGTTTTATCTGCTATAATATAGACTGTATGATTATATTCTTCTCGACAAAAGGATCCTTTCATGAACAAATATAAGAAACTTGCCGCGAACACCGCAATCTTCGCGATCGGTTCCTTTGGCTCGAAAATTCTTGCGTTCCTCCTGACCCGCATCTATACGGGCTATATGACCGCAGGAATGTTCAATACCAAGGAAATCCTCGAAATGTGCGCGAACCTCCTCATTCCCGTGGTCAGCTTCTCTATCACGGACGCAGTCATCCGCTACGGTCTGGACAAAAACTACGATAAGAAAAATGTCCTCTCCAACGCTGTGGTCGCTCTCCTGTTCGGTATCGGCGGATTTTTACTGCTTTCGCCTTTGCTGCTCCTATACTCTGAAATCAGGCACTACTACTTCCTGCTTGTCGGCTATATCTGCATTTCCTGCTTCCGTCAGATTTCCACGCAGTTCGCACGCGCACGCGGACTCGTCACACTCTTCGCTGCCGACGGCATCTGCTGCACGCTGACCTTCTTAATCCTCAATATCGTCTTTATCGCAGGGTTCGGCTGGGGCATCACCGGCTTTATGCTCGCTACGCTCCTTTCAGACCTCCTCTCAGGCATCTCTGTCTGGGTGATTGCAAATCATAACCGGTTTTTTTCTTTCCGATACGTCGATAAGGAACTGCTCGGCGTCATGCTGCGCTTTTCCCTCCCGCTGATTCCTACCGCGATCCTCTGGATCATCACGGGATTTTCCGACAGACTCTTTATCAGATATCTCGTCACACCCGCAAAATTCGGCATTGACGGTGCCACCGCGGCCGGCGTTTACGGCGCATCTTCTAAAATTCCGAATTTGCTCTCTATGGTGTCCTCGGTGTTCTATCAGGCGTGGAACATGAGTGCCATCGCGGAGAATGACTCCAAGGAACGCTCCAGATTCTACACGCAGATCTTCAGCGCGTACCAATCCATTCTCGTTCTTGCGTCTGCATTCATCATCCTGCTGGTACACCCGCTTTCCGACCTGCTCATCGACTACGGCAAAGACCCCGCTTTCCGCAATGCATTTCTCTACACACCGATGCTCGTCATTGCCGTGCTGCTGATGTGCCTCAATCAGTTTTTATCAAGCATCTACACCGTTTCCAAGCATACCCGCAACAGCTTTTATACCAGTCTGATCGCCGCAGTGCTGAACCTGTTCCTCAACGCGGTGCTGATCCCCAGATATGCGGTCTACGGTGCGATCTTCGCTACCATTTCCAGCTACCTCGTTTGCTATCTCATCCGTATCATTGACGCCAGACGCTTTATCACGTTCAAAGTCAACCACGCACTTTCCGTCACAAACCTGCTTTTGCTCGGCGGCATGAGCCTGCTCATTGTACTCGCTCCCGCACACTATTATCTGTGGCTGATTCTCATGCTGGTCGTTGTGCTCGCGCTCAACTTCCGCTCCCTGATTACGACCGCAAAGAAAATCCTCAAACGCGGCTGATTTTTCCGCCGCATCAAAATCAAGGCTTCTAGCGGCTCTTTGCCGCTGCAAAATAACGTAATTTCAATTTTTGGAGGTACCCTGTCATGTTAAATTTCGATTCCCGTTCCCTGCTGATCGCTATTCTTGTCCTGATCTTTTCACTCGTGGATTACTACATCCTGCGTGATATGATGTACGGCATTCTGCTCGGCAGCCGCAAGAAAAAGTCCGCTGATAAAATCATTTCCGAGCAGCCCTTCTTCAAAAAATTTACCCAGAGCTTCATCGCTGACCACATCGACAAGTATCAGGACACTTTCGCAAAATGGAGCAAAATCAAACTGTTCCAGTTCATCTTCTGCATCGTTCAGCTTGTCGCGCTCGGTCTGCTCATCTTCCTCAACCTCGTCGAATTCTGGGTCATCGCCATTATCTGCGGCGTCATCGCTGTCTACGACATCGTGCTGTTCTCCATTATGATGTCCCACACTGCTTCTTCTACCCTCAAAAAAAGCAGCAAGGGCTCCCCTTGGACCTTTGAACAGTAATTTCTTTGCGATGAACAGGCACTCCCCCACGCGATGATACATCCTGCGACGGGAAGTGCCTTTCTCATATATCCACTATCATCTGAATTTCATTTAAAAAGGAGATTTTTACTATGGGAATGTTTGATAATCCGCTCGAAGATATCCGCTCCGTATTCGATACCGCTGCCCAGAAAACTGCCGAAGGGCTCGAAAACTCCAAAAGCTACGTGGAGCGCATGAAGCTCAAGAACGAACTCAACGATAAATACCGCCAGCTCGGTAAGGCAGAATATGAGTACGCTGTCGGCGAAACCGACGACACCGACCCCATCGACACCCTCGTTGCCGAAATTACCGAACTGCGCAACGCTTATGTCGATATCTGCAAGGTGCTCCGCCGCGGCGAGGCCCCCATCTGCCCCAGATGCGGCAAGAAAAATATCGTCGGCAACAGCTACTGCTCTGAATGCGGCGCACGCCTCTATACCGACTGACCCATGAAAAAACACGCTATCTCTGCGCCCGTCCAGAAAAATCAGTGCGTCCCGCTGACCATCACGGGTATGACCGCCGAGGGAAACGGCGTCGGGAAATTTGATGGGTTCGCCGTCTTTGTCCCCCAGACCGCAATCGGCGACTCCATTACCGCCAAAATCGTCAAGGTCGAACAACACTTCGCCTACGGCATCATCGAGGAACTGATTACCCCCTCCGCAGACCGCATCGAACCAGACTGCCCCGTTTTTGCCTCCTGCGGCGGCTGCGTGTTCCGCCATGTCAGCTACGACGCGGAACAACGCTACAAAACTGCCCTCGTCACGGACGCTTTTGCTCGCATCGGCGGCATTTCTCCCAAGGAAATGCTCCCCATTTTCGGCGCGGAAACCCTCGACGCCTGCCGCAATAAGGCTCAATATCCATGCGGTACCGCCGAGGACGGCTCTTTGCAATTCGGATTTTATGCGGCGCGCTCGCACAGGCTCGTCCCCTACGGGGAATGCCGCTTGCAGCCGCCCATTTTTTCGCAGATACTCGAAAAATGCAAAACTTTACTCCAAAATATCACGCCCTATGACGAGAAAACCGCCAAGGGCGTGCTTCGCCATGTCTATCTGCGACAGGGATTCCATAGCGGCGAAATCATGGTGTGCTTTATCGCTGCAAAAAAAATTCTCAACACCCTGCGTCCTGTCGGCGAGGAACTGATGCGCGAATTCCCCAGCGTTTGCTCGGTTATGCTCAACATCAACAGCAAACCTACAAACGTCATTCTCGGCAATAAAACCGTTTGCGTCTGCGGAAAAGATACCATCGCCGACATTTTCTGCGGTATTCCCGTTTCTCTCAGCGCGGAAAGCTTCTATCAGGTCAACACGGCACAGGCGGAACGCCTCTTTGCTGAGGCAAAACGCCTCGCCAACCCACAGAAAAATGAGCTGCTGCTCGATTTGTACTGCGGCACGGGCGTCATCGGTCTTTCTATGGCTGACTGCGCCGGCAGCATCATCGGCGTCGAAATCGTCGAACAGGCAGTCACCGACGCTATCGCCAACGCCAAACGGGCAGGTATCTCCAATGCACGTTTTTTTGCCGGAGATGCCGGAAAAATCACCGCCGACTTCGCCGCAAACAAGCAGAAACCCGATATCATCGTTCTCGACCCGCCCCGCAAAGGCTGCGACACCATCACCCTCGATGCCTGCATTCATATGTCCCCCAAACGCATCGTCATGGTTTCCTGTAACCCAGCCACCGCCGCACGCGATGTCAAATACCTCTCCGAACACGGCTTCTCTTTCGATGTCCTACGCCCCGTCGATCTGTTTCCGCGGACAGGGCACGTTGAGTGCGTAGTTCTGCTGTCACGAGAAAAATCTTAAAGCGGCGTATTTACGCGGTTTGTCGGCATCACCATTTTCCGATAGCCGCAGTTTCACCCACTCAAAATCTGTATGCGGAAACAGGTAAAAGGGCAAAATGGCATACACGGCACATCTGACAACCAATCCGCACACTTTGATTTTTGACAACCAAATCACGCACTCGATTTAGGGTGCGTGAAACTGCTTTTTCCGATTTTTCAGTGTGTGAATTGAATGTTGCACTGAAAAACAGCGTAAAATCGCAGAAAAACGACTTGCCAAAAGTTGCGATTCGGGTGATTGCAAAATAGGGTTGAGTGTGGGGAAAGGTTGTCATATGCCATTGAACCCCAAACAAGAGAAGACATCATGATAGTAAAATGGAAAGCTGCATGGTATTAGTTAGATCAGACGGTCATCGTCGAAGAAAAAAACTGGTTTATTCTGCCGACATACGAAGCCGTACATTCATTTTAAACGGACCATATTACTCTGAGAAATACATTCAGAAGCCTCGTGGAAACGTTACATTTAACAGATAGAAATAGCCTCGCGCCGCTGAATACTGCACATTTGGCTACTCTACAGTTTGGTTATTTGAGGATTGATACACTGAAGTTTGGATGTTTGCCGGCAGGATGCACAATGGATTATATAAATTATGTGGAGGGAATGAATGATGAAAATTAAAGGAATCGGTGCAACGACAGGTGTTGATAGACACAATTGCAGAATCACTAAAGAGGCACTAGAAAATGCAATAGAAAAGCTGAATACAGGGAAGTATGTTCCTTCAATGGGCTTAGATCATGATAGTTCACTAATGCCCATTGGAAAAACGTACAAGGCAGAATTAGTACCACTTAAAGGTGGAGAATATGGTGCTTATATTTATCAGGAAACTTTTGAAAACTTTAATGTCTTTGATTCCAAAGCCTTTGGAACATTGTATGAAGCATCAATTAGTACAGATTCACGCCCTTTTGCTGATACTGAACCAGAAAGCATAGAAAAATTAACCGTCCAGTTAGATCCTGTCAACTTTGGATATGAAGCTTTTGACCCCATAAAAGAACAAATCAAAAAAGAATTAGATGTTGAGATAGATACTTTTATGAGGAAATCACTTATTCCTGATCCTGAAGTTGTCATAGATTTTATTAAAGACTCATTCATATTGTTAGCAGCAACTCAAACGGTAAACAAAACGGTAGAGAAGCTTTCATCAGACGGCTCTAATCTGTATGATAAAATTAAGCAAATAATTATAAAAGTTGTAAAATATATTAAATCCTCTAATCGTCCTATAACATATGTCATGAAGGAAAACAGAGGTTATATTTTAGAACTATTGGTAAGAACTGCTGATCCTAATGTTTTGTTTCAAGCTCTTTCATCAGAAAAACTTTCTTTCATAAATGATATAGATAGAACAAAAGATGTTATTGATGAGCCTACGTATAAAATCCAATTTATGTATAATGAAGATAAATCCTGCTGGGAATTTAACTATCTTTCCACATCAACTGGAAAAGTAATTGGCTCAGAGAAATGTTATAAAAGAACAATGAAATTAAGCTCTGAATTCCTAAAAAAGTACAAACCATAATATGTAAAATAATTCTTAAAGAGCATAGTTGTGATGAATAAAAACAGCCCCGCACCACTGAAACCAGTGATACGGGGATTGCTCTATCTATTCACTTTTCAATGCTGATCGTCAAGCCCGATTTGAACCGGAACTCCAGAAAGAACTCGCAGACCTTGACGCTTTCCAGCAGCTTCTTCACCAGAGACTCATCAAACTCCGTGATAGTACGCGGCTGAGAATTGATAAAATGCAGCAGTTCCTGAATACGCTCCCGATGCGCAGCTTTGGCGGCATCGTCCATGACGGTCTGTTCCTGAAGTTCCCGCAGGTGCAGGATTTCTTCCGCCAGATCATCGTAGTTCGTGCCGCTTTCCGTCCGGTCGATCAACTCCTGCTGCAATTGCCGCATCCTTTCCGCGAGCGCTTCCGCTGACTGCGGATTGGCAAGGCTGATCGCTGTTTTCAGATTGCTTTTCAGATTTTTCAGGTACTCGTCGCTGTTGCCGAGCATTTCATTGACCGCGTCAATAAATCCTTGCTGCAATTCGTCCTCGCTGACCGTCCGTGCCGGGCAGCGTGTCTTGTCCTCCAGTCTGGTCTTGCACCGCCAGACGATTGTTTTCTTGCCCCGGTTGTTCCAGTGCAGCCTGCGGAAATGCTCACCGCAGCACTCGCAGGTCACCATGTGCGAGAAAGCGTGGTTTGCGCTGAACCCCTGCCGCCTTCCGTTCAGATCGCGCTCGGATGACCGCCGTGCCATTTCCTCCTGCACTCTCAGAAATATATCCTTCGGAATGATCGGTTCATGGTCGTCCTCAATGTAGTATTGCGGCAGAGTGCCGTTATTCTTGCCCCGCTTCTTGTTCAGGAAGTCGATGGTGTAGGTCTTTTGCAGGAGCGCGTCCCCCATATACTTTTCGTTCTCCAGTATCTTGCGGACGGTGCTGTCGTGCCAGCGAGGATTGCCCCTTGCGGTCAGAATGCCGTCACGTTCCAGTCCTCTGGCGATCTTCATGCAGCTTGCCCCCTCCAGATACTCGCGGAAGATACGCTTGACGATCTCCGCCTCTGCCGGATTGATAACCAGATGCCCCTCCTCGTCCTTGTCGTATCCGAGGAAGTTTCGGGCATTCACCAGCACTTTCCCCTGCTGGAAGCGGTACTGGATACCCATTTTCGTATTCTTGCTGAGCGACTCCGATTCCTGCTGCGCCAGTGATGCCATAATGGTTATCAGGACTTCTCCCTTTGCGTCCATTGTGTTGATGGATTCCTTTTCAAAGAAAACCGGAATATTGATCTCCTTCAGCAGGCGGATGTATTTCAGGCAGTCCAGCGTGTTGCGGGCAAAACGGCTGATCGACTTCGTGAAGATCATGTCGATTTTTCCCGCCTGACAGTCCTCGATCATAGCGTTGAACTGTTCTCTGTTCTTGGTCGAGGTCGCGCTGATACCCTCATCCGCATACACCCCGACGAACTCCCACTCCGGATTTGTCTTGATGAATTCCTCGTAATGCTGAATCTGCGCCTCATAGCTGGAAGCCTGTTCCTCGTTGTCCGTTGATACACGGCAGTACGCCGCCACCCGCAGGCGCTTCACCTCCTCCTTCGCCGCCGCATTGCCTTTCTGCGGCTTCGCAGGAATGACGGTCATGTTTTTCATGATTTCACCTCTATCAGACTATAAATGTATTCGGCTTGCTCTGCCGGATCATCGAAATGCGTCTCTGCAGCAGCCAGATCGAACGCCTTGTGTATAAGCGGTGCGGTATACCGCTTTTCGCAGCCGTGCAGATTTGCACGATGCAGCCTTCTGCCGGTTGCCTTTGCGAAGGTCTCCCGGCTGATGATCGCTGGATAGTAGTCGGTGCCGATGTAGGCATCCTGCATCAGGATTCGCTTGACAGTACTGTGCGGCATCGGTTCGCCTGCGTTCTCCGCAGCCGCTATCATGCTCAGCCCGGAAATATAGCCATTGAAAATGCTGATTATGATTCCTGCTTCCTGTTCATCGATGACCGCTCTGCCGTTTATGATCTTGTATCCGTACATAGTGCCTCCTTCAATGTCAGCCCACATTTCAGCTTGAAGCCGATGCTGTCCCTGCTGTAAACGATGATGCTGTCCACAAAGGAAATGAACAGTTCCTCGTTATAGGCGTCCTGCGTTTCCGCTGTATCAATAAAATGCAGCAGCTTTTCGGTTTCCCGTAGCATCAGACCGGATTCGATATTACCGAGGTTCTGTATTTCCCGACGGGCTTCCTCGTTCTGCTTCTCGATGCGGTTCAGCTCCTGCGTATACATGACTGCGTCAATGATGCCTTTTACACGGAGCTTTTTCAGTTCGCATTTCCGGTCAGAGTGCTTCTGGATGCTTTCCTTCAGGCTCATGATACGCTGGAGGTTTTCGTCACTGCCCGCAATGCGAAGCGCATTGTAATACGGTCGGAGCAGTATCTTCCGGGTGAATATGAGCTTGTTCAGCAGCGTGGTAAACGCAGACTGGAAAGCCTCCTCATGGATAAACTTCATCGAGCAGCTATCCTTATCTGCAATATGCTTTTTGCAGCACCAACTGATTCCGCTGGAAATCACCTGACGCTTGAACGTGCTGCCGCACTCGCCGCAGACGATCTTGCTGCTGAAAGCAAACCTGCGCTGATACTTTTCATCATCGCGCCGGATGCCGCGTTCCCTGAGACGATGTTCCAGAACATCATGCGCGGTCGTGTACAGTTCCCTGCTGATGATCGCCTCGTGGTGGTCTTTCATTTCCGGACTGTCCACGTCGCCCTTGTTCCTGTGCCTGCGGAAGTTGTCATCCGTATAGGTCTTGTTATAGCGGACATCACCGACATACTTCTCATTATTCAGAATGCCAATGATCGTTGTGGTACTCCACTTGCCGCCCCTGCGCGTCTGCACACCCCGGCTGTCCAGTTCCTTGCTGATCTTATGCACACCCATGCCGGAAACGACGGACTGAAAAATGCACCGTACAATGTCTGCTTCCTCCGGAATGATCGTATAGTTGCCGTCACTGTCGAAGGTGTATCCGTAGGGCGCTGTTCCGGCTCTGTACCTGCCGTTTTTGATGCGTTTCTGGTTGCCCCACTTTACATTCTTGGAAATGGACGCTGATTCCTCCTGTGCCAGACTGCTGAGAATTGCCAGAACAAGCTCTGTTTCCATGCTGCCGGTATCCAGCTTCTCTTTCTCAAAGTAAATGGGTACGTTATAAGAAAGCAGCTCGCGCACAAGTTCAAGGCAGTCCGTGGTATTACGGGAGAAGCGGCTAACGGACTTTGTCAGCACATAGTCGATGCGCCCGATACGGCATTCGTACAGGAGTGCCTGCAAGCCGTCGCGGACATCCGCCTTCGTTCCGGTGATGCCGAAATCATAGAAAATACCGGCGCACTCCCATTCGGAATGCAGCCTGATCCACGCTTCATAATGCGCCTTCTGCGTTTCCAGACTCTCGCGCTGGTCGTCATTATCGGTACTGACACGGCAGTATGCAGCCACGCGGAGCTTCTTTTTCTCAGCAGGCTGCGCTTCAATTGTTTTGACTGTCATTGCTTTACCTCCTTGTCAGTATCGTATATTAACTCTGATTCGATGATTTTTCAAGTGATTTCGGTAATAAGTCAGCGTACATCGGAGAGAATGTCTGCCGGTTCAGATCGGTTAATTTGTCGTATTCGTCAAATGTGATCATACCTCTGGCGTAGAGCAGTTCTGTAATTGCCTGTGCTTTGTAGTAGTTGATCTCATCAATGATTTTCTGCTGATCCATGATAGCACCTCCTATTGATAGCCGGGAAAGTCAACCCCTTCATATCCCACTACAGAATCGAGGTGCGTTTGGACGAAAAAATGCGCCCGCCGAGAAAAAATCCCGACGGGCGCTGCTGTTATGCCTTATTCAGTTTTCCGCTGTACTTCTTGCCGCCCACAGTAACCTCGACCGTGATGCCGTCATCGACAGCAGGCGCAGGCGGATTCGGCAGGACTTCCTCCTTGCCGAAGCCGTTCAGCCCCTTTGCCTTGATGATCGTGGGGAAATCCTTGTAGCCAACGTCAAGATCGACGTTGCCGTTGATGCCGTCCACGCTGCCTTTCTCGGAATGCTGCCAGATACCGTATGCGCCGCTATAATTCGTCCGGTCACACCAGTGTGCCAGCCAGATCGTGTAACGGCTCTTGATGTCATCGGCTGTGTGCGTGGTGAGCGAGGCTGCCGAACCGTACAGCCCGACAAAATAGCCCGCTGCCTCAACTCTTTCAAGGAATGCCCGCGTGATCGCAGACACCTTGTCCTTGCCGAGGTCAAACTGCTTTTTCTCCTCCAGATCAAAATATACCGGGAACTCGAACTGCTTTCCCTTGATGACAGACAGGAACACATCAGCCTCCAGTTCTGCTTCCTCCGGTGTCATCGCATAGGAGTACCAGTACGCACCGACCGGAATACCTGCCGCCTTCGCACCCGCATAGTTTTCCTCAAAACGGTCATCCTTCTGCGATGCCAGCCTGCCATAACCTGCACGGAGAATCGCAAAGTCAATGCCTGCTGCCCTGACCTTCTGCCAGTCGATTTTACCGTTATGGACACTCACGTCGATGCCCTTCATATCCTCGCCTCCGAAGTATTTATAGAAATCATCCGTGACAGTGCTGTTGCCGTGAACTTCGTCGCCATACCACTTTCCACCGGAACGTACATCGACGTGCGTATAGATGTAGGCGGCAGTGATATTTGCAATGCCGTTGAAGCCGGTATCCTGCGCCTTGCAGCAGACGGTCTTGCTGGAGATCGGCTGACCGTCCTGCCCGTAGCAGCAGATGTCCGCAGCCTTGCCGAGTGTATGCTGTCCCGTGCCGCTGCCCTTTACTGCCTTATCATGAGCAGCACAACGAAAACCGCTGGTGACTATGATCTTGGAGCAGTTCAGCGTAGAATAGAGCACCTCCAGCTTTGTGATGAGATCATCATCGATCTGAAAATCATGCTCCCTGCCGCATTTGCAGCGGAACTCCGAGACGTTGAAATGTGCCGAGAGCTGCGTCTTATCATCAAACGGATAGGTCTTAATCATCGTCCTTCTCCTTTCTCCCTGCCTGTTTTTGCAGGACTTCAATGGCATTTTTCAATGCGGGCGGATACGGAATGCCCATGAGCGATGTATTTTCCACAATGGACAGCAGCTCGTTCACGCAGAATGCGATGCAGACCGCATCACGCACATAATTGGTATTCAGCAGAATATCCAGTCGCACCGCCACAATAATGAGCATGAGAATGCTGCCTTTCTTCGCAAGTCCGTACCAGCCTACCTTGCTGTTTAGCTTTCCGGTCTTGCTGTGTTTGGACTTGCCCATTGCACCGGTAATCATTCCGGTTGCAAAGTCAATGCCCATGAAGATGATAAGCGTCACCAGCGCAGAATCCCAGCCGCCGAATAGTGCTGCAATACCGCCGCCGATTGCGCCGATCACCGTACAGATACTTCCTTTCATGTTGTCACCTCCAGTACCTTGACCGTCCTGATCATAGGGCTTGTATTGTCTGTCACCGCTTTCCATGCGAGATAATAGTCGTCAGCAGATACACCGCTGGAGTCATGCAGGACGGAGATATAGTTGCCGACGGAGCCGAGCCAGCCGAACGGAATGGAGATCGCCTCGCCGCCGCTTAGCTTTTCATGAATGTATCTTGCCGTTTCCGCCGGAGACATCTGCTGACTGCTCTTGCGCACCAGCCACATTTCACCCGCATCGGTCGCGCCGGATTTGTAGGTAAGAAGAATCCTGCTGGCAGGAGTGATGCGAACCGGAGTGATACACATCGTATAAATGACAGCACCCCAGTTGAAGTCCGGCTGGTTATAATAAATGGCGTAGTCATTCTCCGCACAGCAGAAATGCGGATACACGTCAGCAAAGCCAGCAATGCTGCGATATCCGTCAATATAAAAAGTGTAGATGCTCTCACCGTATGTGGTAAGAGCATCATTGCCGTTGCAGAACAGCGTCACCTCCGGTCTGCCGGACGGGATCTGCAGCACCTTCGGCACAAGGGTATTCAGCTTTTCAGACTCCGATGCCTGAACGCCCATTGTTACAAGGTTCCGGGCAAGCTGGTCGCGCTGCGCATCCAGCGCTGTCAGATAATTTGCAATGCTCATGTCGGCACCTCCACAATATCAGCCAGCGCTGTCTCTACGCCGGACAGAGCAGTCTCCACAGCCGACAGCCGGGTAAGGATATCCGAAATGGATGTACGACAGCCCTGCATATCATAGAGGATCTCCGTCTTGAAGCGCTCGAATACGCCTTCGTTCACGCCGACGCGCTCATTCAGGTTCATTGCTGCGGTGTACGCCTCATTCCAGCGGGAAACATGAGAATCCGTGATGCCATTCAGCGTTGTGAGGTTATGATGTGTATGTGCCTGTCTCTCTGCACTTGCAATACCGTCAAGCATTTCCTGCGTAATGCTGTCCAGAACGGATTTATTGGCATGAGAATGCGCCTGCGCAGAAACCTCACTCAGCCCTGTGGACAGACTGTGCAGCGCGTTGCTGGTCGATGCGCGGAAAGCCGCCTCATCCTGCAAATACTGCTCAGTAATGGTGTCCAGCACATCCTTGTTGTTATGTGTATGCCGCTGCGCATTCAGTGTCAGCAATTCCTCGTTGATGGTCTGAATCTCATACTGTGTCCTGTCCTCAAACTGCTGCAAGCCATCAAGCTCCTGCATCAGTTCCGGAGTCAGGCGGTCGAGTATCGTCTTGTTCGCATGAGAATGAAAATCTCCGGTCGCAGCTTCAATCTCACGCTCGACAATAGTCGTGACCTCAGAAGTTTTCGGGTATTCCGACATATCCGGTGTTTCACCCGGCTCTCCCTTGAGCGATGCCAGCCATTCCTCCTCCGTACCGACATACCCATGCTCCACAGCGATCTCATAGGCGGACTTGCCGTCAGCACCGTGTCCCGCTTCCTCGATCTTCTTCAGAAGCTGCGCATAAAGATCAGGCGTCGGTGGAATGGGCGGTTCATCATCACCGACAAAGCCGGAAGGACGGATATTTAGCGTAACCGGTACAGTCGTTGCACGTACTGTTGTATCGCTCTCCGTGTCGTAGCCAAACACCGACATTTTTGCCGCACCCACATGAAGCTCCGCAGGCAGATACAGCGATGTGCCGTCCGTGCCGAGGACGATATTGTATGTCTCATCACACTGCGTGAACTGAACGACCTTATGGAAGCGCCGCCAGTCTCCGTCAAAGGTAAATCGGAACTGTACATACTGGATCTGATGATCTGCCAGCACCTCACGCTCCAGCACTTCAATGCTCTGATTCTTTACAAGGAATTTCCACATTATTCATGCACCTCCGTCCATACTCTGTTTTCACGGTCATATTCCATGTATCCGTCTAAGCAAATTACCTTGTCAAGTCCGTGCGGATCGCCCTGACCGCTGTTGTTATCCCAATTACCGCCCTTCGTAACCGTAGCCCAATCCGCAAGGCTGCCCTCATAAACAAGCTCATGCAGCGGCGTATAGTTTATCATGTGAGAGCCGATTTTCTTAACATTGTAGCTCAGTGTAAGGTTCTGTAAAGGTGTCCCTACAAAGCAGAAACTGGGAATTTCCTCACATTCTACACGAGCTGAAGTAAGTGTATGAGAATTCATGAACAGATAAGTTCCGAGTGTTGTCAGTGTTTCCGGGAGTGTTACAGAGGTGAGGGATTCACAAGCAAATGCCTTTTCTCCTATAGTTGTAACCGTGGCGGGAAGGTTCAGTGCAGTGAGACCACCCTGATCGTACATGAAAAACGCACGCTCTCCGATCTCAGTAAGGCTGGTCGGGAAACTTGCCAATGCCATGCTCTTGCATCGTTCAAACAAACTGTTTCCGATTTTTGTGATACCGTCAGAGACTACAAGACTTCTGATGTTTTCATTCTCCCAGAAAGGCGAAAGTCCGATCTCGTAATCATAGGTCTCCCCTGTTCCATGCAGCAGGAGCTTGCCGTTTTCATAGAGAATATAGTGGATATTCACACCACAAGTACCGATCTCAACAATGCCGCCGATGATATCCTCAACTTCTGTCTGGAGAGTATCGACCTTATTGGTCAGCTCAGCAATGGTCTCGTTGTTTTCCTGCACCTCAGCGACAAGCTGCGCCATCTGCGACATCAGTTCCGTCACCTTGCACTTGCCGAGGATACACTTGCAGTAACCGCAGACGTTCTTGTCCTCACGATAATCGTACCAATCACGCTCTGTCAGCTCTGTTGCACCCGGATTCAGGCGTACTGCATACATGAGCAGACGGGTTTTATTCTCATCCGATGGCAGCGAAGGAAGCGAAGGATTCTCCGCAGGCGTACCCGGAGTGATCTCCAGAGACACGCTACGCACCGATTCACCGACATCAAGCAGAATAGCAATCGCCACATAGCGTGGAAGCGATTCATCCTGATAGCTTGTCAGGTCGATGCTGTAGCGGGCATCATTGATGAAATAGTGTCCGTCAATCCACGCCTTGCCGGTGCCGAGATTCACTTTCAGACCGCTGCTTGCTGCAGTAAGCCTGAACATCTGTCCGTAGGTGTCGAGGATGCCATTACAGATAATAGACGAAAGATACGAAGTGAAGTCCTCCGCTGTATAGGTGCGGTCAAGCCCTTTTGAATTGAAAAATCCGCTTGTAAAAGCCATTTTTAATCCTCCTTCTTGAATGTTGGTGTCAGGCTGCGTCCGTTCTGGTCGAAGCCTTCGATCATGCCGACAAGCTGAATCCTCGGCTGTATCATGCCGAAGCGCCTGTGCTGCACGGTGACGTAATCGCCGACAGCGTAATCTTTATTGTATACATACTGCGTATTGTGCGCAGCGATGTCCGACTCCGATGCTGTTTTCGGTAGCACCAGCCGTTCCGAGCCGCGAGTGCGCAGCAGTTCCAGATACTTTTCCTCCGGAATCGGTATCGTTTCACCCTCGACCTGCTCTGTCTCGGAAATATCGTCAGCATCCACATACAGCTCATAACGTTCAAGGTATGTCGGCTCATCTCCGACACAATAAGTGGTTCGCTTGCGCTCATCGCCCTTACCCTGACCAAAGATATAGGCGAAGTTTCGCTCAACGGAAGCGTCCTCCGCATAGCTGAAGGACAGCAGATTGCTGTATGCGTCGGAGAAGATAATATGCGGATTATCTTCCTGCATGATGCTGCGGTCAGCGCCTTCGGAGAGGTCGAATACCATGCGGTACTGCTCTCCGGAGGATTTCACCAGCCGGATATTTGCTGTGCCGCCGAGCTTCTCGCAGATCGTATACACCCACTGCATCAGGTTCGTGTATGAGATCTGCAGCGTAGCGGTCTGCTCCCAGCAGGTGCCGGTGACCGTTCCGAGGGAAAGTCCCGGAATCCTACGGTTATCCGAGAGAAGCGCATTCTGCGTCACGACCTCCCGGACGATCTCACTGTATGCCTTTGCCGCTGTCACATTGTATGTCGGGTGAATGATGCGCCGTTCCAGCAGGCACATCAAAAAGCGACCACGCACTGTCAGGTAGTCGCCGTTCTCAATATCTGTGTTTATAAGCACAGATTCAATGATGCCGAAGTGCTGATTATCGTCATCACGACCTACAATTCTGCCGGTCTGGAAAATCTCAATATTCTGCGGATTGGCGGCGATATACACCTCAAAGCTGCCGCACTTGTAGTATTCAATATCCCAGAGCAGCGAAGAAAAGGTGTCGCAGACCGCCTCAAGGGTAATCGTCAGCGCATCTTCCTCCGCTGTCATGCGGTAAACTTCAATCTGCATACTATACCCCCAGATACGCATTCGTGTGGACGATGGTGACTTTCAGGTTTTGCAGTCCCGTGCCGCGCAGATAAAAGCGGTTTCTGCCCTCCCGCAGCGTCAGCCATGTCGAGCCGGAAACAAGCCGGTTGATGATGTTGGTTTTAACGCCGCCGCGATCAAGCGTGACCGTCTTATTGCCCGTCTTGGTCGTCACCGTGATAATATCGCCAGCGAGAATGTCGCCGGTGATTTGCAGGTACTCGTCCGTGTCAGCGTTATACAACGTGGGAGAACGTGCATCTTCCAATGCCTCAATCACCAGCGTGAAGCCGATCTCGTCACCGTCGTTGACAATGGTCATCATGTTCTGTGTGTTGTATTTGCCCAGCACAAACGGCTCCGGGTTGCTTTCTGTCGGGAACGGGAATGTGAACGCTCCCGTGATCTGGCTGTAATACGCCATGACCGATTCAGTGGAATACCAGTAGATGTCCGGACAGAGAATAGAAATCTGTCCCGTGACAAGCTGCTCAAAGATGCTGACCTCACAGGTTTCCACATAGCCCTCGGTGAAAACATCAATGCCTGCTGTCTTGTAGTAGACTTTGACATATCTGCTCGGCTTGACCACCTTGTATAGCTGATGCCTGCGGGCTTCCACGCCTACACCGCGCATCTCAAAGGAAATGACCACATTACGCTTCTCGATGAAGGCGTTGTTCAGGTAACTTCCATCCATGCCTGCATAGCTGGAGGTACTGATCGTGCCGGTGGGAGGATTTAGTCCTTCCACCCGCGATGTCATATACTGATTTGCCGTGGCGGTCATGTCAACACGATCGCCGTTGACATTTTCAAGAATAAGACGAAAAAACATACAATGCCCCCTTTACTTTTTTTATTTGGATATGATATAATAAGATAGTATAATTTCGTCCAAAGAGGTGATCCTGTCTTGAACCAAGAATATAGAGATAAGATTAAAGAGCATAAATCAACCCACACGAAAATGTCAGCTGAAGATCGTGCTGCAGTAACAACGCTTGAATCGTTTTTGACCTCGGATGGAAAAATCAACACAAGCTTTTCAAGTGATGATAAATGGCCTAATCATGATGGCTATTTTGAATTCGTTTCCAATCCATCTCTTTCACGATCTCCTGACCAAAATTTTGTTGTACAAATTAAAGGAACACACTGTTATAAAGAAACGAACGGCACTATTTCCTACAGCTTAACGAGCTTAGCGTTCCCAGCATATATAGCAGATGAGGTTACAGCTGATCCGGGTATCCTTTTTGTAGTATTAAACCCAGATGTTCGTGGAAAAAAAAGAGTATTTTGGAAATACATTTCACCTCAAGTAATAGAGGCGATCGACTTTAATAAAGATAGTACTACCATAAAGTTTTCGTCAGATGAGGAGATATTTGATACAGATGAAAGTGTAGAAAATTTTTGCCGATCTTTAGAAAAAATAGTATCTCATCACTTGTTTCTTAGGAAACTTGATATGACATCTCTGTCGCCAGAGGACGCACTCAAAATTGTTGATGCTAGATGCTGTGATATTTCTGAAGAAATCGATAGAATCAATCAGGATAATTCGTCCCGTGATAAATTTTCAAGGCGAATAATTAACTGTTTATATGATTTGTGCTATTCAGCGCTTATTTTAAATGCTTCAAGATTAGGATATAAAGACATTAATGAACGATTCGCTTGGGAATTATCTCAGTTTAATATTAGCACGAAATATCTAAGTGTTTTTCTAGCAGGATTAAAATATATCGAGCATAGGATTCCTGATGATGGTCAATCAGAAAGACTTATGCTCAAGTATTACAGCTACTTATGGGAAATTCGCAGATTCCTATATGAGTGCTTCAATAAAAGTGTTTTACAGAATCTCGAAGCATTTCCGTTAGATCTGGATTCCGTTGATACAGAGTATTATGAGATGATCGCTTCCAGTATTGAAAATAGTACAATAATTCCTTCTGCATTAAGAGCATCTAGATACTACATCCAAAATAGTACTCCTTTTTTCGTAAACGGAGAAAGATACTTTGAAATAACTCTACAGTTAGCTGGTTTGTATGCAACAAAATTCAACCGACTAACTGTATATTCCAAGCTAAATATTTCTTCAAATTATTCGATTCAAATATCATATTGTAATGTAAATATCAATCTTTGGGGTAAGAACAACACAATAAAGTTCATAACAGGTTGGAAAGTTGCTATAGATCCGATTTGCCTTAACAAACTAGGAAAAATCCTTTATATTCCCCTTAAGCTAAATCGAACATATGGCGAATATATTTCCTTAATGGATTTTCTTACAAGCACTGGCATGAATCTTTTGGATATTATTAACCTTCAAGAGGAAAGATTTGCTTATGTGTTAGAAACCATATATCAAAAAACTAACACAGAAACATTTAAGGAAGTATTGCTCAAGCTACGAAAAGACTATGCATCTGATTCTAGTAAATTCGGCTGCCATACAATTCGATATATACTCCTCAATTTACACGAGGAAATACTTGAACCAATCCTTCCTCTCCCCTATGAAACCAAGCGCCTTACAGATGAACTGTACATTACAACAAGGTGTTATCCATTTGAAAAAAACCCCTTTATTTCCAATTTAGCAGGAAGGAAAACTCAAAAAGGGAACATTTTTGACATCCTAGCAATCAACAATGACAACATCTTACTTAAAGCGATGATGCCATACCGAATCATAGAAAGCCTTATCAAAAAAACTGGTGAATTATTCTTTGATAATTCTTTAGTAGCACCCATGAAGGATATTAAGCAATACAATGATCGTCTTGATACATGGGAGAAAGGTGAAGGCTTTTCAATAGGAGAAAACAACGGTCTCTTATCGATAACGTCATATGTTGACACAACATTATCAATTCTTAAAACACTAATTGCGCTATCGAAAATCGCTAATAAAGATCAGGGATTAATCAACACCCGCTTCCTAAAAAATAGCCAAATTACTTTTGATGACCCGATTAAACGAATAGTTTTAGAAAAAGCATTTGTCAAATCGCAAGTTCTCCTAATCTATGGTGCAGCGGGAACAGGCAAAACCACCTTGATGAATCATCTCTCAGATTTGTTTAAAGGCTCTCAAAAACTGTTTTTAGCTAAAACACATACAGCACTCCACAATCTAAAAAGGCGCATCCATAACGCAAACAACGCTTCCTTTGAAAGCGTTGATAGTTTCGCCAAGAAAACATTTCAAGTTCATTATGATATAGTTTTTATTGACGAATGTAGTATAATTGACAATAGAACAATGAAGTCGCTGCTAGAAAAAATTGATGATAAGACATTGTTGGTATTAGCGGGCGATATTTATCAAATAGAGTCTATTGATTTTGGAAATTGGTTCTACTATGCCAAAGATGTTGTCTCGACAGACGGTGCTAATATTGAGCTGTTGAATAATTGGAGAACAGAAAAACAGGAATTAAAAACTCTGTGGGATGAAGTCAGAAATAAGAAGCCATTAATTACTGAAAAATTAGTAATCGACGGTCCTTTTTCAGCTAATATTGGAGAAGATATTTTCACTCCTTGTGATGAAGACGAGGTCATACTATGTCTGAATTATAACGGAAAGTTTGGCCTTAATAACATGAATCTTTACTTTCAAAATGCCAATAACAATAGTGAGCCATTCACATGGGCAGAATGGACATTCAAAATTGGAGATAAAGTTATATTCGTAGACACAAAACGATCCGCATTACTATATAATAATCTAAAAGGAAAGATTGTTAATATTAGTAAGAATGAATCATCCATAACCTTTACCCTCGATGTGGATACAGTTTTGAATGAACAGCAATGTTTAGGTGAAGACTTTGAATTCATAAAAGCTGATCATAAGTCAACAAGGATACGATTAATAGTCTTAGCTGATGATGAAAACATAACAGAAGAGAATAGATTGAAAACAATTATACCTTTTCAAATTGCGTATGCGGTTTCAATTCACAAAGCTCAAGGATTAGAGTTCAATTCTGTAAAAATCATTATTCCTCCGGTTAACGCGGAGAGAATAACACATTCAATTTTCTATACGGCAATAACAAGAGCTAAAGAACAACTGAAGATATATTGGAGTGCTGAAACAATGAAAACTATAATATCAAGCTTCACTGATTTATCTGTAAAACAGCAAAGCCTAGATATTATAAAAAAGAAATTGTTGTCAGAAGAATAATCACACATTCAGCGCATTGACTCTGCGAAAAAATCTCTGTAAATTCCAAAACTGTGATAAAAAAAGTTATGTGGTGAGCGGCTTGAAAGAACAGCCGCTCTGATTTTTTACAGTATACAATGAATACTGTAATTTGTCAAGCTGCTAAGGATATCA
>JAZRXM010000015.1:0-60066 GCA_045600205.1 Oscillospiraceae bacterium
TTCTTTTAGAAACGCCAAAACGCAATTTGTGAATGCTTCACGCTTGCGATTAAAGGAATCAGACAGAATTGCATCAGTCGCTGCGATGCTACGAGCGATAGGCGGAAATGTCGAAGAATTTCCAGATTCTATGTGTGTTTGGGGATGCGGTCTGACAGGCGGTTCAGTTGACAGTTGTGGCGACCATCGAATTGCAATGTCAGCCGCTATTGCAGCTGTCGGATGCAAGAAGGATGTAATCATTCATGGCGCTGAATGCGTAAAAAAGTCGTATCCGCGCTTTTTTGAAGACTATCAGATGCTGGGAGGTAAATGCGATGTCGTCGATATTTGGTGAACACATAAAAGTATCTGTTTTTGGCGAATCGCATGGTGAAGGAATTGGAGTTACTATTGATGGTTTGCCGGCAGGTTCGTTGATTTCAATGGACGAATTGCAAGCGTTTATGGGACGCCGACGTGGTGGTCAAAATTTGCTTTCGACACCTCGGTCTGAAACTGATATACCGCAATTCTTATCTGGTCTTCTGAATGGAAAGACAACAGGTGCTCCCTTATGTGCGGTGATCCGAAACGAGAACACGAAATCATCTGATTATACGCAGTTTTCAGATATCCCAAGACCTTCTCATGCAGACTATACAGCTTCTGTAAAATGGTCCGGACAGTCTGATTTTCGCGGAGGGGGGCATTTTTCGGGCAGATTAACTGCTCCTTTATGTGTGGCTGGTGGAATTGTTAAGCAGATACTGCGAAATCGTGGCGTTTATATTGGAGCGCATTTGTCCGGCATAGGAAAATACCGTGACGAATTATTTCCACAATATCCAGATTCTTCGTTGTTTTCAGAGGTTGCTGCCAAACCATTTCCTGTGATATCTGATGAAGCAGGAGAACAAATGAAATGTGCAATTCTTGCGGCGCGAGAAGAAAATGATAGCATCGGAGGTACAATTGAGTGCATGGCAATCGGAATGCCCGCCGGACTCGGTGAACCGATGTTTGATGGTATCGAAAATCGGCTTGCACAGGCACTTTTTGGCATACCTGCTGTGAAAGGTCTTGAGTTTGGTGACGGTTTTTCATTGGCAGAAATGCGCGGCTCTGAGGCAAATGACGCATTTTGCATCACAGAAAACAACGAAATTGCGACGAAAACAAACCATAGCGGAGGCATACAGGGTGGAATTACGAATGGTATGCCGATTCGGCTTCGTGTTGCGATCAAGCCGACGCCCTCTATCGGGAAAGAACAAGAATCCGTCAGTCTTTCGAAAAAAGAAGCAGTTACGTTGAAAATTGAGGGACGCCATGACCCTTGTATCGCGCAGAGAGCAGTTCCCGTCGTGGAGGCTGTTGTTGCGATTGTACTGCTTGATTTTTTACTTGGATAATTTGATCTAAACAGATACATATATTTCAGAAAGGACGATACTGATGGAACTGTCAGAGATACGTGAAAAACTTGATGTGGTTGATCAGCAATTGCTTAATTTGTTTCTGCAACGAATGAATTTGGTGGATCAAGTTGCTGAAATTAAAAAGAATCAGTCGCAGGCATTGTATGACCCGAAGCGAGAGCGTGAAATTTTAAGTCGTATTCACAATGCTGCCGGTGAGTCTTACGGAGCGGCGGCACATCAGCTTTTCCGCACGCTTTTGGAGCTTTCGCGTGCCAGACAAGCGGCGCAGCTTATCCCCAAGACCAATGTTTCGGCGCTGGTTGATGAGTTGTGCGCAAATGAACAGCCTGTTTTTCCGCAGACCGGGCGTATCGCGTGTGCCGGAATTGAGGGCAGTAATGCGCAAATGGCAGCTGATAGGCTCTTTTCACGCGGCGATGTGGTCTATCTGGACAGTTTTTCGGCGGTTGCCAAGGCTGTTAAGGCAGGGCTTTGCCAATATGGCGTTTTGCCGATTGAAAATAGTACGACAGGTTCAATTCGTCGTGTTTACGATATTTTATGCGATCCGGAACTATCCGTTATTCGAAGCCTGCGTTTGTTGGTGCGTCATGTACTGTTGACACAGCCTAACACGAAAATGTCGCAGATACGCACAATCTATACGCATGAGCAAGCTGCGGCTCAATGCAGCAAGTTCCTGAGCGAATTGAGCGGTGTCGATGTTATTCCTTGTAAAAGCACTGCGCACGCGGCAAAGCGTGCGGCAGAAGCGGCTGACCCCTCGGTGGCGGCAATTGCCGGCGAAGTATGTGCGAAATTGTACGGACTTACGGTGCTTTCCGCCGATATTCAGAATCAGCAGAACAATGGCACGCGTTTTGTTTGTATCACGAAAGGCTCTGTCTGTTACGCAGGCGCAGACCGCCTGAGTTTGATGCTGACTACGCAAAATCGCGCAGGTGCGTTGTTTGACCTGCTTGCAAAAATATCCGCACTCGGGATCAATTTGTGTAAATTGGAAAGCGTACCGATTCAGGGCAGCAATTTCAGTTACCGCTTCTATATGGATTTGGAAACGTCGCTGCATCAGGAGGGCTTGTTTGGATTGCTTTCTGAATTGGAACGTAGCTGCGATGAATTTCGGCTGCTCGGCTGCTATTCTGAAATCGCTGAGTAATCGAAAAGGAGCGTATCGAAATGGAAAATCATTATGGCTTGCTTGGCGGACGACTCGGGCACAGTGCATCGCCTGAAATTCATGCACAATTTGGAAATCGGGATTACGGGCTTTTTGAAATAGAGGAAAATGATCTGGAACGATTTTTGAAAACGACCTATCTGCGTGGAATTAACGTTACGATTCCTTATAAGCAAGCAGTGATGGCATACTGCAAACGGCTTGATTCGCTCGCTGAGCAGATTGGCAGTGTGAACACGATGGTGCGTGAGCGTGACGGCTCGTGGACTGGTTATAATACCGACGCATACGGATTGCGATACATGATGAGTTGCGCGGGGATGACGTTTGCAGGGCAGAATGTCGTCGTGCTGGGAAATGGCGGCGTTTCGCAGACGGTGCAGGCAGTTGCCAAGAGCGATGGTGCGACTTCTGTGCGCGTGGTATCACGGCGTGGTGAACTAAATTATGATAATCTTGATAAATGTGCAGATGCGACAATTCTCGTAAATGCAACGCCAGTGGGAATGTATCCGAATGCGGGTGTAGCGGCGGTAGATTTACTGCGATTTCCAAAACTGCAAGGCGTTGTAGAACTGATCTATAACCCGTGCCGTACTGCATTAATCCAGCAGGCAATGAAGCTGAAAATCGCGTATACACAGGGCTTTCATATGCTCGTTGCGCAGGCAAAGCAGGCAGAAGAACTCTTTTTCGGAAAAAAGTTTTCTGCGGAAGAGATGGTTGCCGTTGGCTCAAAATTGCAGCAAAACTGCGAAAATATTGTCCTGATTGGAATGCCCGGATGCGGAAAAACCACAATTGGTTTGTGGCTATGCGATTTGACGGGGCGGACGATGTGCGACACGGACGAAGTCATTGTGCGCAAATACGGAAGAAGCATTCCTGACATCTTCGCGCAGGACGGTGAAGCTGCGTTTCGTGAAATGGAGCGTGAGGTCATCGCGGAATTGTCGCAGAAGCGTGGGATGATTCTGTGTACGGGCGGTGGTGCGGTCGTTACACCTGAAAACGAGGCGGCACTTCGTCAAAATGGACGAATCTACATGATTTCCAGAGATGTTGACCTGCTTGCAAAGAACGGCAGACCGATTTCGATGAGCACAGACCTTCGGGAACTGGCGGCGAAACGTGCCCCGCTTTACGAACAATTTGCGGATGTTCATGTCGAAAATAACGCAGATGCGGAAGAAACCGCAGACGAAATTTGGAGTGATTTTTGTGAATATACTCGTCATCAATGGACCGAATCTGAACCTGCTGGGCGTGCGTGAACCGCAAATTTACGGCTCGCAGACCTACGCCGACCTAACCGCACTGATTGCGCAAAATGCCGATCGACTGGGTGTAAATGTCGAGTTCTATCAGAGCAATCATGAAGGCGCGATTGTTGATAAAATACAGCAGACACTAGGAAAATCGCACGGCATTATCATCAATCCAGCTGCATACACGCACACGAGCGTTGCGATTCTGGACGCGGTCAAGGCGGTTGGCATCCCGACCATTGAGGTACATATCAGCGACCCCGATGAACGCGAGGATTTTCGCCATATTTCGTATATTCGCGCTGCGTGTATCGAAACAGTCAAGGGCATGGGCTTTGCAGGATATGTCAAGGCATTGGAAGACATGGTTGTCTACTTACAGGATAAAAACAACGTATGAACGAGATTTTAAAGCGACAGCTTGCGGCGGACTTCTGTTGCGAACCACAGGATGTAGAGTGCGAGTCGCATGTTTTCACGGTGTATGAGCGTCGGGAAGGCAGAAGGCGATATCACGAAACCGAGGAGTGCTTCCTGAAAATTGCGGCGATACGTGGAAAATTGCTTGTTTCAGCAAATGCGATACTCCTGCCGTGGTGTGAAAAGGAACTCGGTGGGTGCAATGGTGCGTGGTATTTTGATGCGCCGCAGCTCGCCAAACTGAATGCAAAACTTCGCACGTATGACTATGAAATCGCGTCGGTACATCCTTTTTACATCTCCGAGGAACAGTCGGAGGTGGATGTCAGCGGCTATGATATCAAGGAATACGATCATGATGCCATCGAACAATTCCGCGGAGATACGCGCTTTTGCGAGGCGTATTCCTTTGAGCCGAATGCACCGGATATGCTTGGCGTCTCGGCTGCGCGGGATGGCAAATTGCTCGGTATGGCAGGTGCAAGCGCAGACAGCCCGATGATGTGGCAAATCGGCATCAATGTGGAACCGTTTGCAAAAGGACAAGGCATCGGTTCCGGACTTACGGCTTTACTGAAAAATCGGATTCTTGCGGAGGGCAGACTTCCGTTTTACGGCACTGCATTTTCGCATATTGCCTCGCAGAATGTGGCAGCAAAGGCAGGATTCCGACCTGCATGGTGCGAACTCAGCACTCGAAAAATCAAATAAAAACGCCCTTTCCCGATATATCGAGAAAGGGCATATTTTATGCGAAAAATTCGTGATACCAGACGAGGAACATATAGACAGCCCAGATTTTGCGGCTGTTATCTGCCTTGCCGGCTTTGTGGGCGTCCAGTAGTGTCAGCAACACATCTGTATTGAAAAACTGCGCAGATACATCAGAAACAAAAGAATCTCTGACGACTTGATAGCAGTCGTCCTCTTTCAGCCAGACCCGAATCGGGACAGGAAAACCGAGCTTTTTCTTTGCGGATGTGGCAGCGGTTTCGGGCGGCGTATCCTGCTTGGCGGCAAGTCTGAGCGCATGTTTCGTGATATATGGTGTATGCTCATCGGTTGCGACTGTGCGCGTGACGCGGTAACGGGTAGGAATTTTCGCAGCCAGTGCCATGACTTCTTTATCAAGGAACGGCACACGCAGTTCCAGCGAGTTTGCCATGCTCATTTTGTCCGCTTTCAGGAGAATATCGCCTGTCAGCCATAGGTGCAGGTCAAGATACTGCATTTTTGTGACGGCGTCTTTGTCCGCGACTTTCGCGTAAAACGGCTTGGTGATCTCGGTCGGGTCGGGGGCATTTGTAGTGATTTTGAGCAGTGATTTCCGTTCTGCCGGTGTGAAAAGATACGCATTTCCGATGAAACGTTCCTCGAGCGTTTTTCCCTTGCGCACGAAGAAATTAACACCGCGTTTGGCAGGTAGTATTCCCGCTGCTTTTCCAACGGTGCGGCGGATGCCAAACGGCATACGGTCATACCATGACGAATTTGGCTCGCTGTAGATATTGTATCCGCCGAAAATTTCGTCTGCGCCCTCTCCGGAAAGCACCACTTTGACCTGTTCCGATGCGAGCTTGCACACAAAATAGAGTGCGGCTGCTGCGGGGTCTGCGAGGGGTTCGTCCATGTGATACTGGATTTTTGGGAGCATTTCCCAGAATTCCGTTTTGGTGATGACATGGCTGAAATTTTCTTTGCCGATGGCGCGGGAGAAATTTTTCGCCCAGCCGATTTCGTTGTAGCGTTCATCCTCACCGAAGCCGACGGTAAATGTTTTTGCGACATTCGCGGCTGCGGAAACATAACTGGAATCCACGCCTGAGGAGAGGAAACTGCCGACTTCGACATCTGCAATTTTATGCGATTTTACGCTATCTTTAAACGTCTGCGAGATGCTTGTGACCCAGTCGCCGAGGAGCGGGTGTTCATCGGCATCAAACTTGATTTCCCAGTAGCGTTCAATGTGCAGCTGACCATCCTGATATAGGAAATAGTGTGCAGCAGGGAGCTTTTTGACGCCTTTAAAAAATGTGTCTTCTGTGGGGGAATACTGGAATGTGAGGTAAGTTTCCAGTACATCCGTGTTGACCTCTTTGATGAAGTGCGGATGCGGCAGAAAACTTTTGATCTCGCTGCCGAACAGAAAACTGCCGTTCATTTCGGCGTAGTAAAGCGGTTTGATCCCAAAGAAATCGCGCGCACCGAACAGTTGCTTCTGTATTTTATCCCAGATGACAAACGCAAACATTCCGCGCAGTTTCTGCAAAATCGCTGTGCCGTATTCTTCATATCCGTGAACCAGCACTTCGGAATCGGTTTGCGTGCGGAACGTGTGACCCGCAGCCTGCAATTCATCACGTAGTTCGCGGTAGTTGTAAATTTCGCCGTTCAGTACGAGGACAAGGGAGCCATCCTCATTGAAAATGGGTTGATTGCCCTGCTCGGAGATGTCGATGATTGAGAGGCGGCGATGACCGAGTGCGATATGTTCGTCAATGTATCTGCCATCCGCATCGGGACCTCTGTGGCGGATGCGTTCCAGCATTTCGGTGAGGACACTGTCAGCGTTTGGTATTTGATTGGTAAATCCGATGATGCCGCACATTTTGATTCTCCTTTGCAAAATGATATTCTATTTATATATTATACAACGAAATTGCGGATTTGACAAGACTGTTTTGCATGGATTCTGATACTTTTACAAAATTAAAGCGGGAATCGGAGGATTTTTCCGATTCCCGCATGATTTTCAGGATGCGTAAACTGAGGTGATCCCGAGGTATTCTTCCAGTGTTTTGCCGCTTTCGAAAACGGCTTTTGCGGTAGCCTCGCCGAGATAGCGAATGTGCCATGCTTCATATTTGTAGCCTGTGATGCTTTCCTTGCCCTCGGGGTAGCGGATAATGAAGCCGTATTTCCAGCAATTTTCCGCGAGCCATTTGGCTTCCGGTGTACCTGCGAAGGAATCGTCCGCCTTGTTGACGTCGATTGCGAGTCCGGTCTGATGCTCGGAGTGACCGGGTCTTGCGGAATAGGTATCTGCGGCATCCTTGCCATCGCGCTGAACATATGCGTTATAGAGTTCCGCCTGAAGGGTGTAGCTGCGGAACCCCGATTTGATTTTCAGGGTCAGACCGTCTTTTGCGGCAGCGGCTTTCATTTTATCGAATGCCGCGCTGGTTTCTTTGGTCAGCCCGGGATTGTAGCTGTCAGGGAGCGCATAGCTTTTGTTGGCAATCAGAATGCCGTCCACATAGGTGATACCGTCCTTAACATCAAGTTTGCCACTGCCTGTGGAGGCAGTGGCATTGTTGTTAGCTTTGGTTGTAGTGGTCGTTGTAGTGGTCGCGGAAGCGGTTGTTTTCGCATCACCGGGAACGGTGACTTTGACTTCTGCGTACACATTCGGGTTATCGACAGAGGTGACACGAATCGTGCAGGTGCCGCCGCCGACTGCGGTGATATTACCGAGCCAGTCTACGGTTGCAACGCTCTCATCGGAGGAAGTCCAATCCTCTTTCTGATTCTTGGCTTCTCTGGGGTACATGGTGACGATTGGCATTTTCTTCTCTCCTACTTTCAGGGTAACGGAGTAGAAGGTCAGCTTAATTTCAGTGACGCAGCCCTCATGCGTTGTAAAGGTGGTTGCTTCCGTGGTGGTTTCGATGGGTGGTTCGGTGGTGGCAGCGGTCGTGACAGCTTGGATCTGCGTCACATCACCGTTTGCGCTGACCTTGAGGGTGAATGTCTGGGTCTGACCGTCCTTTGTTGCGGTGATGTACGTATCACCGACGGAGAGTGCAGTCAGCAAATGTGCATCGTCCACCGAAGCGATGACATCATCATGGATGAGAACATCGAAGTCGGAGCCGATGACGGATTCCAGTGTACGGGATTCGCCGACTTTCATGGAAATGACAGGATTGGCATTTGCATTTTTCTTTTCGGAACCTTGTGTCACCAGCATGAAAATACCCACGCCGAGGATCGCAATGGCGATCAGCAGCAGGAGAATCATCGGAAATGAAACGGCGGAGGAGTTTTGTTCCTTTGCTTTGCTCATAAGAGAAACGTCCTTTCGTTTTCACGTACCGCTTGTGCGGCATTGTATTTGTATTGTTCTATTATAGCACAGATTTTTGGATTTGTCACTAGCAAACGCAAAAATTTTCAGAAATCTGCGCAGATGTACGAATCAGCTGCACGAACCAAGTCGGGATTTGTGCGGGACATCAACCCTGTTGCTGATAGCCGTCAATGCGTTCAAAGCCGTCCAGCAGGACATCTTTGCGCTGAAACGCCTTTGCCGTACCGCGTGCGACACAGGTAAGCGGGTCTTTTGCAACATGGAAGCTGACACCGAGGGTGCGGGTCAGATATTGTTCCAGACCGCCAAGCAACGCACCGCCGCCTGTCAGGACAATGCCGTTTTCGTAGAGGTCACCGACGAGTTCGGGGGGTGTTTCCTCCAAAACGCGGCGAATCAGCTCTGTAATGGCGGTGATGTCCGCTTCCAGAGCCTCAAACAGTTCGACTTCACTCAGATCGCATTGGTCAGGCAAACCGCGGGATACATTGCGCCCTTTGACTGTCTGAAGGACGTCATCGCTTGGGTCGTAGATATTGCAGAGTTTCATTTTGATCTCCTCTGCGGATTTGCTGCCAAGCAAAATCTGGTATTTGTTCTGCACGTAGCGGATAATGGACTGGTCGAAGTGATTGCCTGCGATTTTCAGGGAGCGGGCGGTCACAATGCCGTTCATGGATACGACTGCGACATCCGTGGTGCCGCCGCCGATATCGACGACCATGCTGCCGTTTGGCTTATTGATGTGAATGCCTGCGCCGATGAGGGCTGCAAGCGGTTCCTGAATCAGGTGGACCTTGCGCGAGCCTGTACTCATTGCGGCATCGAGAATGGCGCGCTTTTCGACTTCTGTAATCAGCGATGGTACGCAAATGATGATGCGCGGCTTGATGATCGGGTGACCAGCGACCGCGAAAATCAGTTCCCGAATCAAAGCCTGCGTGAGGATGTCGTCCGAGATGACGCCGTCCTGCAAGGGATGAACAACGGCAATGTATTCAGGAGTGCGCCCTTCCATTTTGTAGGCTTCCGTGCCGACTGCCACCACGCGTTCAGTGCGCTTGTTGAATGCGATCACGGACGGCTCATTGAGGACGACGCCTTTATTGTTCATCGTGATGATGATATTTGCCGTACCTAAATCAATTCCGATATCCATGGGATAATCCTTTCTTTTGCGGGGTTTTCTGTTTATTGTTTCGGAATATGGTATTCCATTTCCGTGAAATGTGTGTGTGAAACGGTAAAGCCGAGTTTCTGATAAATCGGCTGACCCATTTTGCTTGCGGAAAGCTTGATGATATCCAAGGAAAGCTCCTGCGATTTTTGCAGCAGCGCAGACATCAGCTTGGTGGCACAGCCGCAGCCGCGGTATTTCGGCATGGTGTATACGCCGAGGACAGTGCCGCTTTTTCCGCTTGGAAACGAGAGATTTGCAGGCTTTTCCATGGTGCAGAGGATCACGCAGGAAATCAGTGTGCCATCAGGAATTTCCGCAACAAACGGGAAGCAATCCTTGCCGATGTGTGCTGTGAAATAATCGGGCAGCTGTGCGGCGACTGCGGCAGCTTTATCGGCGGGCAGTTCCGCTTCAAAATCCTCTTGCAGATAAGCAAGGCGCAGGCGGATCAGCTGCGGAATATCCGTGCATACAGCGGGGCGGATGACATAAGAATCCATGCAAGTTCCTCCCATTGAAAAGATAACGCAATTATTATAGCACAAAACGAGCGGCAATGCAATCTTTTTTTACGTTTGTTTTAGGTTTGTAGGTGATAATGCCCAAAGAACAAAGTCAAATCCTGTCACATCGCCAAAAATGCCATTGATTCGTTGACATAGATTTGGCTTTATGGTACAATATTTATGAATAGGGTCGGCTGATAATTGACAGAGGAGAATTCATATGAACCGATATGTCGATATTTACACCAATATTCTTCCGACAATGGATACTGTTGGAAACGGCGCACCGACACAAGAACAGGCAGTCAGACGATTGGCGCAGTCAGAGCAGAACTGCATCAAAACAGTGATTGCTGCACCGCTTTATACGCCTGCGGCCTACGCTTCTCCGGATGAATTTTTCGAGAAACGTCGGGAGATCTGCCTTGCCCTGAATGCAGAAAGTGCAAAACTGGCGCATCCCGTGCGGGTGCAGGAAGGCGTGATTTTGCAGTATTCATCTGATTTGCTGCGGCTGGGCGATAAGCTGAAACGGTTTTCGCTTGCAGATTCGCGGTATATGCTGTTGGATCTGCCAATCGGGCATCTGGATGCGAATTTTTACGATGATATGACCAAATTGCAGGTGGTGTCGGGTTTGACGCCGATTCTTGCAGATTTTGACCGTTTTTACAGTATGTTTACGCTGGAGGATTATATTCCTTTGCGTGAGGCGGGTATTTTGTTGCAAATTTCCGCAGATGGCCTGATTGCCCCTGAAAAGCGCAAGCTTTCGTTGTATTTGCTTGCAAATCAGAGAGCGCATTTTGTAGCATCGGGCAGCCAAAGCCCTGATAGCCCTGTGCGGCTTGGTGAGGCAATGCGGATCGTGCAGCGCAGTTTGCCGTCTGACCTTTATAGGCGCATCAAAAATAACGCAGGAATGCTGCTTTCCGATGCAGCCCCATCCGAATTTCTATAATATCGCAAACAAAGCTCCCGTCTGAGTGATTCAGGCGGGAGTTTCTTTTTTATTCTTCAGGTCTGATTGGCTGCTTCAGGTACTTGGAAGGATTTTTCTTCTTCTTTTCTTCGTACATCCGATTATCCGCAGCACTGATGAGCTGGAATACCGTAGTATCCGGCTTTGGTACGGCAATGCATGAACCGATGCTCACGCTAAGCTGATAGGGCAGGCGGGAGTGACGATTGCATACAGCCAGAGCATCCTCAATGCGGTTGCGTAGAGCAGCGGCTTTTTCGTCGTCGTAATTTGTGCCGAAAATGAAGAATTCATCTCCGCCAAATCGACAGGAAATTTCGCCGTCCAGACAGACTTCCTGTAAAATGGCAGCCACACTGCGCAGTGCGTAGTCACCGATTTTATGTCCGTGGCAGTCGTTGATATTCTTGAGTCCATCCATATCAGCAAACATAATCATTACGGACTGCTGTTTGTCGATGCACTCCTGGAATATTTCATTCGAGCTGCGCTTGAAGCCGTTACGGTTATAGATGCCCGTCAGGGAATCAATGGCGTAAAGCTTATCAAGTTCCTTGACTGCTTCATCCAAACAAAGCAGCTTGCGGAAATTTTCCAGGGAGTTGCTGATGTTCATGCTCCATGTGTGGAACAGGGAACTGGTCATGGGGTAATCGGAATTGACAATGGCAAAATAGCCCAAGCAGCGTTCACGGAAATGCAGCGGCACAAAATACAGATTGCGCGTGGAATTCTCGTCTGTGGTTTTCAGACGCGGCAGCACGATATCGGAGGAGAAACTTTCCTCGCGATGAAATTCGCCGTCAAAGAAGGAAAGGGGCATCTGCATTCTTTTGGAGTAGCCGTTGATGGTGTAGGTTTCTTTGGGCAGTTCGCCCGTATAGCCGTTTTCCTGAGAAAGCTGACTGGTATGCCAGTTGTCATTCAGGCAGAGGTAGAATTCCTCGCACTTGATTGAGGCGACGCAGGCACGCAAAGCCTCGATATACTCATCGAAGTTATCGCATTCAACCAGGGAGCAGGACATTTTGTTCAGCCCTGAGATCTCTGCGTTGGTTTTTTCGAGCATCTGGTAATTGCGCTTTTTGAAAATGGAAACATCCTCACCCGTGAAGTAATTGCAGCCACAGCTTTCGGAATAGATCGGAACAGCGTTCAGCTCGTTGTTTGCGGAAATTGCATCACCGGAGCATTGCTGACAGATCATCTGGCAGGCAAGCGCACCTGACTGCATCAGCGGGCGTTCTACGGTCGTCAGTGCAGGCGAGAAATTCTTTGCATGGTAGATGTTATCGAAGCCTGAAACGAGGATGTCATCAGGGCAGGAATAGCCATATTTTTCGAGTGCCAGCACTGCGGAGATCGCCATGGCATCATTTGCGCATACGATTGCCTGCGGCATTTCGAGCTGGGAGTTGACAAATTGTTTGATGGCACGGTGACCGTCTGCGGCACGGAACGAGCCGTGGAAAATGCGTTCCTCCTCGATTGGGATTTTGTATTCCTTGAGGACACGCAGAAATGCAGAAAGACGCTCCATACTTTCGGTGTTGTCGTCAGGACCTGAGATATAGTTGAAGCGGCGGACACCGTGTTTTTCAATGAAGTGACGGGTGATCTGCTCCATTGCATCGGCATTGCGGATGCCGATATAGTTCATGTTGCCAAGCTCTTTGTCCACACTGACGGCAGGGATGCCCGCCGCACGGATGCGTGCATAAAGCTTTTCAGCAAGTTCGGAGGGAAATGTGTTTGAAAGCAGAATGACGCCATCAAACAGAGAAAAATTGGGAAGCTGGTAGATATTGTATTCACCGTGGTCGTAGTTGCGATTGGACAGAATTCCGCCAAAAGCGATAAAGTGCGCAATATTGACGTTATGCTGCGCCGCGTAGAGATGAATACCCCGCAGAATTGACTGTTGGTATTCCTCATCAATTCCGGAAGCGATTACGGCAATGGTATAGTTCATAGTTTCACCTCATTTATCAGTCATGTTTACACAGAAATTGTTCCCTCATTTTCTATCTGAACGGGCTGTTCAAAGCCCACAGATTACTCATTTCGCATATACAAAATCAAATGTATATGCAAGTATATTTTAGCATGATACTGCTATTATTGTCAAGTTATTCGCGATATATCGAATATTTTTCGGCACTATCACAATAAAAACGAATGCGGATTGTGCATCCTGACAAGGCCCAGGAAGCCTATTCGGATTGAAATGCGCGTCGATATGCGGTTGGCGTGGCGTGAAGCTGTTTTTTGAAGGCACGGATGAATGAGGTGTCGCTTTCGAAGCCGCATTGCTGTGCAATTTCGCAGATGGGGCATTCGGTGGATTGGAGCAGGCGGCAGGCATATTGCAGGCGGCTTTCCATCACATCGCGGTAGCAGGAGCAGCCAAAGGTTTCGCTGTAAACGCGGTGGAGGTGGGCGCGGCTCAGGTTGACGCGCTCGCACATCTGCTCAATGGACCAGCGGCGTTCGGGTGTGCGGTACAGTTCTTCGCGCAGGGTGACCAAAGCGGCGGTGTTGCAGTCCGGAGCGGACAACTTTGTTTTGGCAAGTGTAAGATGTCTGCATTGCAGCAAAAGCACCTGCATGAGATGTTCAGCGGCTTCTGCGGCATAGGCATCATGCGGCTGCTTGCCTGAAAAATGTAGGAGCAGCTTGCATATTGCATCGGTATCGGCAAGTTCATCCGCAGCCGGAGTCAGTGGGATCTGCTGGGCGATGTCGTAACTGATGACAGCATCGGAGAGGACAGCGGTGAAGTCGGCATCGGACAACTTGTCACATTGGCAGACATTTGCCGCAGAACATAGCATCAGACTGCCTGACGGGATATCACAGGTTGTACCATCATGTGTGGTCAACTTGGTGGAGTGTGAGAAAAAATACAAAAAATAGGATGAAGATTCGGCGGATTGTACCATGATTGCACGGTCCGCTGCACCATAAATAGCAATAATTAGCAAGTTTTTGCCCCTCCTTTTTCTAAAATTTGAAACAAAAATTGACAAAATCAGTCAGCTTATCTCTGAGGCGCAACACTAAAAGGGCGCATTCGTGGATATTCCGTAGATTCAATCTGGATATAAAAAGACAGTCCAATGCACAATCAAGCATTGCTATTCATACTTGACTATGCTATAATACATATTGTAGGAAAGGAGCAGTACACCTTACCTACAACGAAATTGAATTTGCAAGGCAGACCCTGTCCCTCTCTTTTCAGCGGCCCCCTCTGCTGAGTTCCAAACAAAAAGCCCTCTCTTTTTGACTTGTGACATTCCGCTTTGCATCGAGCGCAGATGCCGGTACACATTTGCGTTCCCTCGAAAATCACTGCCCAGATTCGGCGGTGATTTTTCTTTTATACGGCTTCCGTATTTTCCCGATTACGGCGAAAATGCGGAATTTTTTATATTATAGCACATCGTGCCGCAAAAAGCAAGAAAAACTGCTGCAGCGAGAAACACTTGCAAAATCTGCCGTAATGCGCTATAATAAAACAGTATGAAAATGAACGGAAGGAGGCGGCGATATGCAGCAGAAGCCGAGCGGACAACTGGTATCCTTGCGCGGTACGGTGGATGACATCGTGTTTTATAACGAGGACAACGGGTATGTTGTGGCAGATGTGGAAACCGAGGACAGCCTTGTGACGATTGTCGGGATGCTGGGTGCGTTGGAGGTCGGCGAGGAATTGGAGCTGACAGGGCGCTTTGTGATGCACAATCGGTTCGGACAGCAGCTTCAGGTGGAAAGCTGTGTGCGTGCGCTGCCCTCCACTGTGGTCAATATTGAACGATATCTGGCGAGCGGCGTGATTCATGGAATCGGCAGAGCTCTTGCCAAACGAATTGTAACGGAATTTGGCGAATTTACGCTGCAAATCATTGAAAATACGCCTGAAAAGCTCACGAGGATCAAGGGCATTTCGCCGCAGAAATGTGAGGAGATCGCCGCATCAGCCAAGCAGATTTTCGGCTTGCGAAACCTGATGGCACGCTTGCAGACCTATGATATCCCAGCCTCAACGGCAATGCATGCCTATCGGAAATGGGGCGCAGATGCGTGGGATTTGATACGTGAGAATCCATATCGGCTCTGTATGGCGGGCATGGATCTGGAATTCCGGCAGGCTGAAAAACTGGCACGCGCACTCGAAATGCCAATGGCTGACCCGCGACGCTTGTCAGCGGGATTTCGTTGGATCTTGCAGGGAAATGCGCTGGAGGGGCATACTTGTGCGCCGCTTGAAAAGTTTCGCAGCTACGCAATTCGCGTGCTGAATATTGACGAATCTGCGTTTGAGGCTGCATTGCAGGATTGTCTTGCGGACAACTTGCTGTACTTGTACGAAAAAAACGGACAACATTATCTGTATCTGGAAGAATACTTTCATGCAGAGGATTTCATTGCAACGAGAATCGCGGCGATGCTTGCTTTTTCGCCACCCGAGGATTTCGACTGCGATGACGCCATTGCCAAGGAGGAACAGGAAACGCAGATGTCCTATGCCGACCTGCAAAAGCAAGCAATTGCGTGTGCTTTCTCACGGGGCATCATGGTGCTGACGGGCGGACCGGGTACCGGAAAAACCACAACCCTCAACGGCGTGATCCATCTTTGCCTCAAAGCTGGCAGCACCGTCCTGCTTGCCGCGCCAACGGGCAGAGCCGCCAAGCGCATGACTGAATTAACGGGTCGTGAAGCCAAAACCATTCATCGGCTGCTTGGCACGGACTATGACGAAAACGGACAACTTGTTTTTCAGCATAACGAGCAGAATCCGCTCAAAGCCGATGTGGTCATTGTGGACGAGGTTTCCATGGTGGATACGTTGCTGTTTGAGGGCTTGCTGCGGGCGCTGCGGCTTTCGTGCAGGGTGATTCTGGTGGGCGATGAGGATCAGCTTCCGTCAGTAGGTGCAGGAAATTTGCTGCATACCCTGACGCGCTGTGAGAAAATTCCCGTGGTGCGTCTGACCGAAATTTTCAGACAAGCACAGGAAAGTTGTATTGTTCGCAGTGCGCATGAGATCGTCAGTGGAGAAACACCGAATTTACAGGAAAAACAGAGCGATTTCTTCTTCTTTGATCGCCGCGATGCAGATGGTGCCATCGCGCTGCTCACGGAGTTGTACGCAAAGCGGCTGCCCAAAGCCTATGGATTTGTTCCAAGCAGCGATATTCAAGTGATTTCGCCGACGCGCAAAGGTCTGGTGGGTACGATCAACCTCAACCAGATTTTGCAGGAGGCGGTCAATCCGCCGCAGTATGGTAAAATGGTACTTAAAAACCACCTGTTTACGTTCCGTGCGGGCGATAAGGTCATGCAGACACAGAATCAGTACGAGATGGAATGGCGCAAGGACGGCGAGATCGGCGCGGGTATTTTCAATGGCGATATGGGCATCGTGACAGACATCGACAAGGCGACGCATACGATGACCGTGGATTTTGACGGCAAAGTTGTACGGTACACTGCCGAACAACTTGACCAGCTGGAACTTGCCTATGCGGTCACGGTACACAAGAGTCAGGGCAGTGAGTTTGAAGCGGTACTGTTGGTTCTGCCCGATGGCAACGACCGCCTGACCTATCGCAGCTTGTTGTATACCGCTGTGACGCGTGCCAAAAAGTTACTGATTCTGATCGGCTCCCCGAAAAAAGTACGTGATATGGTGCAAAATCATCGTCGCACCCTGCGGTATTCCTGTCTGGGCGCGATGCTGCAATCCATGACGGGCGGAAAGGTCGAGGATGATGAGTTGTCCGAACAGCCCGTGCTTTTTGGTGAAGATGTATGGACGATTTGAAATTGCGGCTGCTGGATCTTTTCTATCCGAATGTGTGCGACTGTTGTGGGCAGCGTATTGCGTATGACAAGAAAATCTGCGCAGATTGCGAGAAATCTCTTGGCGAGCTGGAAGTGACCGCAGCGCAGTGGCAGACAGGCAAGGTTGTACCATGGGACGGACTTGCAGTCGCGTATTCCTACGAAAGTACAGCCAAAAATGGCGTACTTGCGATGAAAGACGGCAAACGCGGATTTCTGGAGGTCGTGGCGGACAGGCTGGCAGCGCAGGCAAAAGCATCGTTGCCAATTGCGGAGTGCAGTTGTCTGGTTTTTGTGCCGATGACGAAACGCCGCCGACGGGTGCAGGGGTATGGACATACCGAATTGCTTGCAAATGCGATCAGAAAACGACTTTCCATCCCTGTTCGCGGGGATTTGCTGGAAGAGCAGGCGGTCGGCCGATTTCGACAGCACGATTTGTCAGCAGCAGACAGAACGATCTACGCGCAGCGATTTGTCCATACAGGTCAGTCGCTTGCGGGGCAAAGCGTTTTGCTCTGCGATGACATTCTGACAACGGGCAGTACACTGATGTATTGTACGAATTTGCTGAAAGAATGCGGCGCGGCACACGTTTATGTCCTTGCAGCTGCCTGTCGTATTCTTTCTGAAAAAGAGGCATCTTCGGTTGATTGAAAAATGCGGACAACCAAATCGGCTGTCCGCATTTTGTTTGCTGTATATCAGATGGTTTTACCTTCAATTACCTCGAAGGAGTTGCCGTCCACACTCTGAATATAGTTGTCCGCGATGAGATAGAACACATTGTCTACGGAGAGGCAGCGCATGAGGCACATGTTGGGATCGCTCGGGAAGGGGACGCGCTGAATTTCCTCAAACTGCTTGGTTTGTTCGTTGAAGCGCATGAATACGTAGTAATTCGCTGCATTGCTGCCGTAGACATTCAGCGGGACAGCCAGTAGATTCTTTTCCGGATGAATGTAGAGTGACTTGTAGTCTGTTATGGCAGGGCTTTCGTAGAAATTCTCATAGAAATGGTCATCGTGCCAATCATCGGACTCCCACCACCAATTGTCGTTCATGCCGTATGCCCAGATATGGTCATCGAGCATGGTGAGGTCGCCGTTTTCGTTGGTATCGTACATCATCAGCTTGATGCCGTTCATGCCGTTGTCGGATTCCACACCGAAGCTGAACAGATGCTCTTTCCACGGATAGAGGAATGTGGAGTAGCCTGAAACCTTGAATTCATCGCAGATTTTCAGCGATTGGGGGTTGGTGAAGTCGATGCAGAACAGCGGGTCGGTCTGATAGAATGTGACAACATACGCGAAGTTGTCTACATAATTGACGGCTTTGAGCTGTTCGCCCTCAGCAAAGCTGACACGGTCGAGCTGCTTCATGGAGAGGTCGAAGCTGTACAGGAAGTTTTGCAGACCGCCTCTGACCGCAGTGCGTCCGTCATCCGCGGAGAGGGTCACGTAGCCGCTTGCGGCGACAAAGAAAGCGTCCTCGGTCTCGTGCATGGCGTACTGATTGATGGGGCTGCCATCGATCAGCGTGGTTGCCACGGGAGTAATGGTGCCGTTTTCGTAGGAAATACGGCTGATGCGCGTTTTGTCGCCGTCATAGCTGGAAAGATACATGGCATTTTTCGTCATATAGATCGTGCCGCTTGAACCTGCGAGTGCTTTGTTATCGCGGATTTCGGCGGTTTGCAGGTCTACTGCGGAAACCAGTGTATAAGATATGCCGTTTGTGCAGTTATCCCAGTGCTCAGGAATCAGGATATCCTCCGCTTCGACGAATTCATCGAAGGAAGCGCCGCAGGAGGGAACGTAGCTGTGCAGGTCGCTTTCCTTAATGGAGCGGTCAAAATATTTGGATGTGGAACTGACCAGATAGAGCATACCGTCTGCGACACGGGTATCTACCAGATAGCCCTCCTGACAGGAAGTTCCGCTTTGCACCAGCTTACCGTTTTCATCGTGAGTGTAGGAAATCACGGATACCATACCGTTCAACTCAGCATTTGCATAAGAGGAGTAGACAACCGTAACGCCCTGTTCTGTGAGGTACAGATCGCCTTTGTAGTTGGTAGTTCGGGTAGGCAGGGAAATTGTTTGTTCTGCTCCGAATTTGCCGTCTGTAATCGGCAGGTAGGTGAGAACACCGTTTTTCAGATAGTAAATGGCATCGCCGTCACATTTGACGACATCGGCTTCTGTAATGCCATCCACCTGTGTAATGGTGTCAGAAACATCTCTGCCTGTATCGCGGGGAGCAGCGTCAGCCGTCGGCATTTCGGAAATGGCGGAGTTCTTCCCATTCAGGAATACTGCATCCTCTATGGCATATTTTTTTCTGCTGAATAAGTCGAAGTTGCGGGTTTTCTTATTCTGCGCGACAAGATAGCGTGCCTGCTGATAGAGTGTGTGGTAGCTGCCGGCATTATCCATATAGCAAGCTGAGGCGGAAAGCGGCATTTGGCGTTCGCGGTTGACTGCTGCGGAGATGCTGACGACCAGGATCAGGCTTGCACAGAGCGCAGCAATTGCGCGGAATTCTGCCTTTTTTGAGAGATGGATTCCCTTGCGCTTTTCGGCTTTCAGGCGATTGACCATCTGCTCAGGGGAAAGGCTTTCGGGGACTATGACGGCATCCAGTTCGGCATTGACAGCCTCTTGGAGCGCGTTTTCGTTTTCTAAAAATTCATTACGCATACTGTTCCCTCCCTGTTTCTTCTTCCAGTGCGGCGCGGAGCTTACTGCGGATGCGGGTCAGCTTGGAGCGCACGGCACTGTCGGTGCTGCCGAAAATTTTGGCGAGTTCGCGGGTTTGGTAGCCGCCAAGTGCCTGCATTGTCAGCAGTAGACGCTCATCTCGTGTGAGCAGACCCATTGCCTCATTCAGTTCCGGTGACAGATAGGAAAACGCACCGCTTGGCAGCGCACCCTCCGGCAGTTCATCCAGTTCTGCTGGGGCGTTGGCGTATTCACGCTGTTTTTGCTTGATTTTCGCAGTCAGGATCTTGAACATCCACGCACGGAACGCAGCTTCATCGCGCAATTTTCCGATAGAGCGGAATGCATCCAGCACGGCATCGCTGACGGCATCTGCGGCATCCGCCTCAGAGCGCAGAGAAGTGCGGGCGATGTAGTAAAGTTCGCGGTAAATGGTGCTGTAAAGCAGACCAAACGCATCGGCATCGCCATCGCGGGCAGCTTTGACGGTTTCCGCGAATTTTTCCGGCGGGAGCGGTTGTGATTTTGCCATGAAACTCACCTCAATTCTTCGGAATGGTTTTCGTGAAACTCGGGTTTCTGTATGATAGGTGTCAGGAGGGATGGGAAATGTTGCAGGGAAACGGAAACTTTGGAAGATATCACAAAGCCGCCGAGAAAACAGGGCGGCTGAGTATACAAATTAACCGATTGTGCGAAGCGCATCGGATAAGCGTAGCAGGGTGTCACGGTCGAGGGCTTCAAAGCGTACTGTTGGCGAAAGACCGCAGGATTCCAGTGCCGCAGTGACTTGTTCCTTGGAAAGTCCAAGCCCTGCCGAAAGCCCGTTGACGGCGGTTTTTCTGCGCTGAGCGAATCCCGCCTTGACCATTTTCAGTGTGAATGCGAGGGTTTTCTCATCACAGAGCGGCTGCTCGTAGGGTGTGATGCGTATGACCGCCGAATCGACATTGGGGGCAGGGTAAAAGGAAGTGCGCGGTACTTCAAACAGCAATTCTGCGGTGCCGCGAAGCTGTACCGCGGCTGTGACCGCACCTGCCGCACGGCTGCCGATTTCCGCACAAAGACGGTCGGCGGCTTCCTTTTGCACCATGACCGTAATGGATGTGAATTTTGCACCCGATTCCAGCAGCTGCATTAAAATCGGGGATGTGATGTAATAGGGCAGGTTGGCACAGAATGCCACATCATTGTCGCCGAACTGGTCTTTGAGGAACTGCTTGACATCCACTTTGGTGATGTCTTTCCAGTAAATGGAGGCGTTGTCGAAATCGGAGAGGGTTTCCTCCAGCACAGGTGCCAGACGGGTATCCAACTCTACGGCGACGACTTTTTTTGCGTAAATTGCGAGCTGCTGCGTCAAAACGCCAAAGCCCGCTCCGACTTCCAGCGCACAGCATTCTTTGGAGGGAATCCCGTATTCCGCAATGGCGGGGCAGACGCTTTCATCAATCAGAAAATTTTGTCCGAGTCCTTTGGAAAACGAAAAATTGTGTTTTTTCGCAAGTTCTCGGACTGTTTGCATATCGGTAAGATTGAGCATGAAAAACTCCTTTATATGTATTGACATCCCAGCAAAAATCTGGTATCATATAAAAAACACCTGATTTGGAGGGATTTTTCTATGAACCGTCGTGATAAGACCAACTACTATCTGGACATTGCCGAGGCAGTGCTGGAACGAAGCACTTGTATACGCCGTAAATTCGGTGCAATTGTCGTGAAGAATGATGAGATCATCTCCACAGGCTATAACGGCGCACCGCGTGGCAGAAAAAACTGCTCCGATCTGGACTATTGCCAGCGTGAAAAGCTGGGCATCCCGCGGGGGCAGCGTTACGAACTGTGCCGCAGTGTCCACGCAGAAGCAAACGCGATCATCAGCGCAAGCCGTGCAGATCTGCTCGGTTCTACGCTGTATCTTGCCTGCCACGATGCACAAACCAATGAGATGGATGGTACTGTGGAACCCTGTTCCATGTGCAAGCGCCTGATTCTCAATGCGGGCATTGAGCGGGTCGTCATTCGCGTAAATACCGACGAATACCGTGAAATCATGGTGAATTCGTGGGTAGACGGCGATGATTCCCTGTCAGAGAATGCATCGGAGGGTTATTGATTTTCCGCAAGATATTGTTGTGAGAGCTTTTGTACCGTAGCCGCAATTTGATTGCGGATCTCGGGCGGCGAAAGCACTTCCACATAATCCCCGTACTGCAAAGCCCAGTGGTGCATGGCAGTCGGGTGTACCTGAACTGTGACCGTGAGCCTGTCAGAATATTCGACAGGCTCTATTTTTGCATCCAGACCGAACCAGTCCACAATGTCGTTGAGGATGCAGCCGTCCGCAAGGAAAACGCATTCCACGGTTTCGCCGCTGTAAAGGTAGAGATGTTCCGCGAGGTGCTTGGGAACATCAATTTTTCCTCTGCGGACGCCTTCTACAGAGGAAAGCGGCAGCCGCGGCAATTCGGGGATCAGGTGCAGATCCATCATGCGGTCAATGCGGTAGCTTGCAAGGGTACGGTAGGGCGATTTGCAGCAGAGCAGATAGTATCTGCCGTGAGAAACGAGAATTTCATAGGGACTTGCGATATAGCTGCGTTCCGTACCGTTTTCCATGGTACGCGGGCGCAGTTTCGGCTTGTTTTTCGCATTCAGACGATAGGAACCGTAGGAGAATTCCACCATGCATCTGCGCTCAATTGCCTCTGTAAGCAGTTCCACGCTGTAAAGAAGCTGCGGCGCGGCAGGGTAATGCGCACTGACGGGTTGGATATGTGCGGCTTTTTTGCGTGCATCCATGGGCGCAAGCATCGCAAGTTTTTGCTGCAATGCGCTGCGCTGACTGTCAGGGAGCGTGGAAAGTTCCGAGAGCAGGTCAATCAGGAGCTGCAGTTCGCTGCTTTCAAAATCGGGCTCCAGATACCAGTCGGTGAGGAGCGGCTCTGCGGCACCGTTCTGTCCGATGCGAGAGCATTCGGTATAATTGAGCGCGTAGCCGGCATCCATCAAATCCGTGAGATGTTGTTTGAGCGTGCGGCGGTTGAGTTTGACTGCAAAACGTTCCCAGAGGCGTTCCATCAGCTGCTTTTGGGTCATACGGTGTGCAGCATCGGTTTCCGTGCGCAGAATTTGCAGCAGATACAGCACCGCCAGACGCTTTTTCAGAGCGGAATCCGAATCATTCATTCCTGTATCCCACCTTTTTCTGTCACTGCTTTCTGGAACAGCTTGAGGTTCGCATCAAAATCAACGGCGAGTACCATAGCACCGCTCTCGGTGGTCTGGTTGGAATAGGTGTTATCAGCGGGCATCCGCAGCTGCTGAACGTCGTAGAACAGCAGGACGGACGGTGCTTTCAGGGAGAGCAGGTACAGTTGACCTGTGGTGCAGTTGGTGACCAGTTTGGGGCAGGCGTTTTTGACAAGTGCAAACAGCTTGTTCGGTGTGAGGACTTTTGCTTTGCCCATCAGCGCATTGAGAACCGTGCGCTGACGCTCCGTGCGTTCAAAGTCTGCATTTCCGACATAGCGGATACGGGAATAGGAAAGTGCCTGTTTTCCGTTCAAAACATAAGTGCCGCCCGACGGAAGATAGTCGGAATCCTGCGGGTCCCCCATGATCTCGTTGACCTCATCGTGCAGAATGGTGTTGACGGCAGTGGCTTCGCTGTCGGAAAGGGAAATTTCCACACCGCCGAGGGCATCGGTAATGGCTGCCATCGCCTCAAAATCCAGACAGATATAGTCATCAATCTGAATGCGGTAGTTGTTTTCGATGGTATCCATGAGGAGGGAAGCACCGCCGTAGGAATATGCGGCATTGAGCTTGTCCGTACCGTGCCCCGCAATGCTGACGTAGCTGTCGCGCATAATGGAGGTCATGGTGACGGTGCGGTTGAGGTCACTGATGCTGAGCAGAATCATCGAATCAGCGCGTCCGCGTTCTTTTGAGCGGGTGTCGCTGCCGATGATGAGGATATTGCGGACATTGTTGCTTTGATAGACTGCTGTGGTGTGCAGACCGCTTGATTCACGGGTTTCTTTTTGCATTTTACCGATCGCAGCAAGAGAAAAAGCGCTGTATCCGCCAAAAATCACCACTACGAGCAGAAACAGTGTCCATACGATACAGCATCCGACGGGATGCTTGGTTTTCTTTTTCTTCTTTTTCTTTTTTGCGTTTTCCTGCAAGCGGTTCTGAGGCGGTTTGACATTTCCCGTTTTTTTCGGTACAGCACGTTTGACGGGAGCCGGATTCGGCTCTGCGGAATGTGTATCCGTTTCGCCTTCTATCGTATGCTGTGCTGCTTCTTTCAGCACTTCTTTCTGATTCCAGATTCTGGTTTGTTCATCCAAAGCGGATGCGGGCAGCGGTTGGGTACGCGAAAGCCCATTATCCTGATTCATATAAAATCCGTCCTTTCATTGTCCTTTGCGAACATATTTCTCTAGTCTACATTATAATCCAAAGCGCGTCCGCTGTCAATGCTTCGCGGCAAACTGTAAGTTTTGTAACCATTTGGCGGAAAGTTTTTTGCCTTGCGACAGATTTCCCTTGCAAAATACAGAAATCTGTGATATAATAGTACAGTATTGCTTTGCAGCTTGCAAAAATCTCCTGAAAAACAGAAAACGGACTGCAAAGCCAAGCATGAGGGCATACGTAGCCAATGCTGCGGTAACCATGATGGGAGTACTGATACATTGAAGGCAATTTCAAATACCATCAGGCGGATTTTGCCTTTGGCAATCATTCTGCTTGTTATTTTCGGACTGGCGGCGATTCTGCTGGCACGCGGCGTAATCTGGTTCAATATGCCGTCGCAGGGTCGTTATCCTGTACGCGGCGTGGATGTATCCCATTATCAGGGAACGATTGACTGGGAGCAGCTTGCCGCACAGAATATTCAGTTTGCATTTATCAAAGCAACGGAGGGCAGCGGCACGGAGGACGAATGCTTTGCGGCAAACTGGGATGCTGCACGTAAGGCAGGCATTCACGTTGGCGCGTATCATTTCTTCAGTTTTGACAGTCTTGCGGATACGCAGGCGCAGAATTTTATTCATGTGGTGCCTGCGGAAGAAGACGCATTGCCGCCTGTCATTGATCTGGAATTTTATCGCAGTGAAGATCTGCCTGAAGTCAGCGAGGTGCAGGAAAGCTTGCGGCTGATGATGGCTCTGCTGGAAAAACATTACGGCAAGACACCGATTATTTATACGACCGATGATTATTATAAACGCTATCTGGAAGGCGCAGATTTGACGTATACGCTTTGGATCCGGAGTATTTTCTCGCGTCCTGCGGGTGCGTTATCCGATTCTTGGCGGTTCTGGCAGTATAATCCCCGCGGACTGCTGGAGGGCTACACAGGCGCGGAAAAGTTCATTGATCTGAACGTCTACCGCGGCAGCAAAGAGGAATTTATCCGAGAATTTTCTCTCTCACAAGGGGAGTAATATCACGAAAAGAGGAAGCAAATGAGAGTCATCACAGGAACCGCAAGAGGCAGAAAGCTCCTGACCCCGGAGGGCTTCGATACCCGCCCGACGACGGATAAAGTGAAAGAGGCGATCTGTTCCGCACTGCATTTTGATTTTCAGGGCGCAAAGATCTTGGATTTGTTTGCAGGCAGCGGACAAATGGCAATCGAGGGTTTGAGTCGCGGCGCACGCAGTGCCGTACTGATCGACAGCGACCCGAAAGCAATTGAGTGCATTCAGCAGAATGTGAAAGCTTGCGGATTTGGAGAGTGTGCAACGGTTCTGCGCACGGAGGCAACTGCATTTTTACAGCGTTGCCGCGAAAAATTCGATATTGTGTTTCTGGATCCGCCCTATCACAAGGAGCTGATCCCGCAGATGATGCCGCTGTTACTGCCGCATCTGTCGGAGCATGCCATCATCGTTTGTGAGCATGAGCCTGAATTGAAATTGCCTGAAAATATTGAGAAATTTTACTTGCAAAAAGATAAAAAGTATGGTAAAATAACGGTAAGCATCTATCGTACCGCTGATGAGGAGGATGAGGAATATGTCTGAGGAACATAAGCGGCGTGTTGCGGTGTGCCCCGGCAGCTTTGACCCCGTTACCTTCGGGCATCTCGATATCATCAGCCGCGCTACCAAGCTGTTTGACAAGGTCATTGTGCTGGTATCCATGAATCTGGATAAGCACCCTGCTTTCACCCTGACAGAACGTCTGCTGATGATCGAAAAGGTTACCGAACAGTATGACAATATCGTCATTGATATTCTGGAGGACGAGCTGCTTGCGGATTATGTCCGCAGAGTGGGCGCACACGCAATCGTCAAAGGTCTGCGTGCAGTCAGTGACTTCGAATATGAATTCCAGATGGCTCTGGGCAACAAAAAGCTGTTTCCTGAGGCGGAAACCGTCTTTCTGACAACCGCATCGGAAAATATGTATCTCAGTTCCAGTATCGTCCGACAGATCGCATCTCTGGGCGGCGATATCAGTAGCTTTGTGCCGGCGGAGATCCGACCGGTCATTGAATCAAGACTTCGCAAAAAGCAGGTATCTGCACCGCTCGATGAGAATACAAAGGCGGAACTGATGAAGCAGGTACAGCAGTTTGCACATAAAATTGGAAAGGAAGACTAATTATGAACGTAACGGAAACTCTCGATGAAATTGATGAAATGCTGGAGAAATCCAAGGCAGTGCCGCTTGCTGCACATAAGGTGATGATTGACGGAGACCGTCTGCGCGAACTGATCGACGATATCCGTTTGAATCTGCCGAAGGAATTGAAACGTGCGCAGCTGATCGACTACGATTGCGACCGCATTATGAAAGAAGCACAGGAAAACGCTGAAAAGGTTGTCCGTGAGGCTGAGATTCGTGCCAAATCGCTGGTTGAGGAATCGGCAATCATGGATGAGGCAAAGAAAAGAGCGCATGAACTGCTTACCAAAACCAAGACCAAGTGCGAGCAGGTCAAGGAAGCAACTTCCGAATACGTAGTGCAGGCATTGAACAATACTGAGAAGCAGATCGCAACGGCATTGGCACAGGTCAAGAAAGAGCGCGAAAGCTGGGGCAAAACTCAGTGAAAAAAGTCCTGCTGCGGGGTGCGGTCATCCTGTGGATGGTGCTGATTTTTGTGCTGTCTGCGCAAAATGCAGAGAAATCAAGCAATTTGAGCAGTGGTTTGCTGCATGACCTGTTTGCGATGTTTTATCCGCACTGGGAGCAGCTTTCTGAGGCAGCGCAGCGTGCGCGGCTGGATGCTGTCCACACCATTTTTTGTAAATGCGGACATTTTTCGGAGTATGCCGTGCTTGGCGCACTATGGATGCTGAATACGCGGTTGGGGCATTGGAAAAAAGGCTGCTGTCGCGGAAAACAGCGATTCCGGATTTGGTTGCCGTTTGTATGCTGCCTGCTGTATGCCGCAACGGATGAATTTCATCAGTTGTTTGTACCGGGCAGAAGCGGCGAGATTCGGGACGTCTGTATTGATTTCAGCGGCGCATGTACGGGAATTCTGCTGCTTTATGCAGTCGTGTGCCTGATTCGTTCTGCAAAAAAGCATCGTCATGCTGCAAAAACAACATAAATACAATAATAAAAGGCTTCGTTTCCGCATCAGGAACGAAGCCTTTTGTGTTGTAGGTCAATCCTGTGCGGGCAGCCATCGCAGATTGTGTAATTCTGCGAATGTTCTTGCGGGACAGGGTGCATCGGGAATCACAAGGAACAGGTTTTTGCATTCTTTAAATGCAGTCGGGTCGATTGACGGAACATTTGCATCGAATTCGATTTGAACGTGCCGCTCAGTGTAAGCAAAGGCGAATTCCTTGATTGGCGTTTCGCCCTGAATGCTGATGGAAACAGGATTCGTGCAGCCGACAAATGCGTAAGCGGGAATGCAGCCCGTACAGCCAAAAATGTTGACCAGAGCGGCACCGCATTCGTTGAAGCACTGTTGTTTGAGGTCCAACTCGCATTTTGAAATGTCCAGCCTGTAAATGGAATCTGCATTGAACGCATATTCCTCGGCAATCAGCATAGAATCGGAAATGCGCAGTGTGTCAATTTGCTGGCAGCCGCTGAAGGCATAGCCTAGAATGCACGTATCTCCGCCTGTTATGGAGAAATCGGTCATTTCGTGACAGTCCGCAAAGGCACTTTCTCCAAGATACGCGACGCAGTTCTTAAAAGTTGCCTGTTTCAGTGCAGAATCCGCAAAAGCATAGGTGGATACCGAAACCTGACAGTCTGAAAACTGCACTTTTTCAAGCTGCTTGCAGCCATAGAACGCGCTTTCATCAATCAGTATTCTGCCTTCCGTCTGCGTATAGCTGCGAATGGGTGCATCGTAGAAAACATGCGGCTTGATTTCAACAATCGGGTATTCCTCAATGACACCTTCGAGGTCAAACGGCGAATCATCTTCCGATTCGCAGCGTACAATGACCGCATGATGATCAATGTTGAGATAGAAGTAGATGGTGGAAGTGCCGTATTGCACATGATGCAGCGCGGATTCGTTGGTACCTGCACTTGCAGTCAGCCTGTTAAAATCGAGGGAATCGTCCCGGTTTTCGTCCTCGCCTGCATTGTTTCCGCCGTTTCGGAATATGTAAAACGGGGTCGACAGGGAACAACCTGCCAACAGTGCGGCACACAGACATAGGATGACGATTTTGCAGAAATGACGTATCTGCATTATTTCTTTCCTTTCTTTTTGACGGAAAAGCCGAAAGAGCCAAGTTTTCTGCCCAGTGAGAAATACTCTCCGTGCGCGTAAGCCATCAGCCCTGCCTGCTGTAAATTCAGCTTGCCTTTGCTGTCCACAAACCGTTCCTCTACGGCAACGCCGACAATTTCTGCCAGAAACATATCATGCGAGCCAAGCGGAATTTTCTGTGTGACCTTGCAGCAAAGACTCAGGGGCGATTCTTCGAGGATTGGCGCGGAAATCTGCTCAGAGGGTAGCAGGTGAAAGCCACATTTTGCGATTTTGTCGGTATCTCTACCTGAGCGCACACCACAGAAATCGGTTTCCCTGCACATGGCGGTAGTGGTCAGATTGATTGTAAATTCGCCGCTTTCGTCAATCAGCGGATAGGAATAGCGGGTCGGTCGGACGGAAATGTAGGTCATGGGCGGATGCGTTGCGCAAATGCCCGTCCAGCCGATGGTCAGGATGTTGGGGTGCTCCATGGTGCCACAGGTGACAAGAACGGGCGGTACAGGTCCCAGAAGTGTACCACCATTCCAGAAGATTTTGCCCATGCGTCACGCTCCAATCTCAGCGGCAAAGCTCGTACCTGCGAGAGAATCCGCATTGACACCAAGCACTTCGCAAACTGTTTGCGCGAGGTCGGAAAAACCGCTTCGGATGCCGAGGTTAACGGGACGAATGCCGTTACCGTACACCAGCATCGGAATGTACTCGCGGGAGTGGTCGGTGCTTTCCGTTGCGGGGTCGCAACCGTGGTCGGCGGTCACGATGAGTATATCATCTTCACGCAAATGCGTTAAAAGCGTAGCAAGCTGCGCATCAAACACATTGAGCGCATTGGTATAACCCGCAACATCATTGCGGTGACCGTATGCGCTGTCAAACTCCACAAGGTTGACAAAACATAGACCGTCAAAGTCACGCTCCTGCGCGATTTGAATGGTTTTCTCCATGCCATCGTCATTGGAAACGGTGCGCATACTTTCCGTGATGCCCGTGCCTGCAAAAATATCCCAGATTTTGCCCACGGTGATGACGTCTTTGCCCGCATTTTTGAGCAAATCGAGCATGGTGGGGGCAGGCGGTGCAACGGAGAAATCGTGACGATTGGCGGTGCGGGTAAAATCGGGGTACTCGCCGACAAAGGGTCTGGCAATGATGCGCCCCACCGCATATTCACCCTGCATGATTTTTCGCACATCTGCGCAGATTTTCCACAATTCTTCGGGCGGGATGACCGACTCGTGTGCAGCAATTTGCAGCACGCTGTCTGCGGAGGTATAGACAATCAGCGCACCCGTTGCGAGGTGTTCCTTGCCGTAATCGCGGATGACTTCCGTGCCGGAATAGGGCAGGTTGCAAAGTACTTCTCTGCCTGTCACTTCACGTATTTGCTGAATAATCGTGTCAGGGAATCCATCAGGGAAAGTGGGCATCGGGCTGGTGGAAATCAGACCTGCAAGCTCCCAGTGTCCCGTGGTGGTATCCTTGCCGGAGGAACGCTCTGCGCATTTGCAGTAGGCGGCAGTTGGTGCGGATACCGCTTTGCCGCAGCCGATTCCGTCAATGTTAAAAATACCCATTTGCTGCAAAATCGGGACATTCAGGCTGCCGCTGTCACACAGAGATCTGAGTGTATGGCTGCCCTCATCGCCAAATCGGGCAGCATCGGGCAATTCACCGCAGCCGCAGCTGTCAAGTACAATGACAAAAACACGCTTTTTCATGGATTTACTCCTTTCTGCGTTACCGTTTGAACGGTTTGTGGAACTGGAATCCCTTTGCACCGCCCAGAGAATGCAGCATATCCGTGACCTGCAAGGACTCGCTGACGCCTGTTTTGCACCAGATCGCGAAATGTTCGCAGTTATTGGTCAGCAGGTTATAGTGCGTTTCACCCACGCGGGATTTGGCGCGTGCAACGGTTTCCTCGGGAGTGTAGAGATGGTAACCGTAGGTTTGCTGTAATTTCCGAGCCAGCAATTCGGCATCGGTTTCGGTGTGCTGCGGGGTATTTGCCCCCAGTTCTATGGGCGGCTGATACGGCTTCGGGAAATCAAGAATGAAGTAATCGCTTGCGTCATCGCGCAGAAACAGCCGCAGACTGGTCGGATGTATGGTAGGGTGACCAATGGTTTTGCTTGCAGGGATGGCGTAATGAATGACGCAGGTGTCGCTGAGGTAAATGCCGTAGTGGGTATATGTCTTGCGCACCACGCCGATGATGTCACCATACTGCGCCTGCACGGGAGCGGCGGTATTCCAGCTATTCCAGAGCGGGTCATTGCTCAACGGAAGCGGTGCAGAGATCGGGGCTGCGTGTGCCTGTGCCTGCGCTGCCGCAGTACGGCGGATCATGGATTCTTCAAGCGTTTGCAACGGTCCTTTTTCTACAACTGCGCCGTATTTATCGACAATGCGTGCTTCTCCGCTCACAACGTGCCGCTGAAGGGTATAATCCCCTGCAAAATCGAGATCTTCCCAGCAGTACTGTTTATCCATCAAATCAAAGGAACTGTCATCGTAGGAATCCGTGTGATTGCCTGTCAGAGAGTCCAGTTTGTCAGCAAAACGATCAAGCCCTGAGCTGAGCGTGTTCCAAAAATCCATAGTCTGTTTCTCCTTGAGATAGCCGAAAACGGCATGAGCCTGAACCCACACCGTTTTCGCGTCATAGCTTGTGATTAGCCGAGGACGACAGTGACCTCGTGTACGCCGCCGTTTGCAGCGGGAACAACATTGCCGTCAACCTGCTTGCCGTCAACGGTCATGGAAACAACACCCTTGCAAACGTGCTTCGGGTTTTCCACCTTGATGTTGTAGGTTGCGCCGCGGAATTTACGGGTTGCGGTGAAGCCGTCCCATTCCTTCGGGATGGACGGATCAACTTTCAGACCGTCCCAGTCAGCTGCGATACCGAGAATGTACTGCGAAATTGCAACGAAGTTCCATGCAGCGGTACCGGTCAGCCACGAGTTCTTGCCCTCGCCGAAGCGGCTTGCATCTTTACCTGCGATCATCTGACCGTAAACGTAAGGCTCGGTCTTGTGCAGGTCGGAGATGTCCTCATTGAAAGCAGGCGCGATCTTGCTGTAATATTCGAAAGCCTTATCGCCTCTGCCTGCGTATGCTTCCGCACAGATGATCCATGCGTTGTTGTGCGTGAAGATACCTGCATTTTCCTTGTATCCGCCCGGATAGGTGGAAATTTCACCGTACTGGATGTAGTACTTGGTGAATGCAGGGTTGTTCAGTACCAGACCGTACTTGGTGTTCAGATATTTGTCGATGGAGTTGAGCGTCTTGATATCTGCGCCCTCCTCCTTGCCGATTTCAGACATAACGGCAAAGCCCTGCGGCTCGATGAAGATCTTGCCTTCTTCGCATTCCTTGCTGCCCATTTTTGCGCCGGATGCGTCATAGGCACGCAGGAACCAGTCGCCATCGAATGCGGATTCCATGACGTTTTTCTTCATCTTGTCGATTTCAGCCTGTGCCTTTGCAGCCTCATCGTCCTTGCCGAGGTGCTTCAGGATGCCGACGTAGGTCGGTCCGACATAGGTGAACAGGGTTGCGACCATGACGGATTCTGCAACCTTGGAGTAGCCGCCCTCTGCCTTGAACTTGGGGTTGGTGTAGGTCTGGAAGCTTTCACCGGGCTTATCGGAGAAGCAGGAGAGGTTGATGCAGTCGTTCCAGTCGGCACGCATTGCCAGCGGCAGACCGTGCGGTCCGAGGTTGTTGACAACGTGATAGAAGGATACTTTCAGGTGTTCGAGCATCGGCTGCGCCTTGCTCTCGTCATTATCGTAAGGTACGAGCTGATCGAGAATGCCCCAATCTCCGCTTTCCTTGATATACGCACCAACGGAGAGGATCATCCACAGCGGGTCATCGGAGAAGTCGCCGCCGATATCGGAGTTGCCCTTCTTGGTGAGCGGCTGATACTGGTGGTAGCATCCGCCGTCAGGAAGCTGCGTGGATGCGAGGTCAATCAGGCGATCTCTTGCTCTGTCGGGAATCTGGTGAACAAAGCCGAGGATATCCTGGTTGGAGTCACGGAAGCCCATGCCTCTGCCAATGCCGCTTTCGAAGTAGGAAGCGGAACGGGAAAGGTTGAAGGTGACCATGCACTGATACTGGTTCCAGATATTGACCATTCTGTTGACCTTGTCATCAGAAGTGTTGACAGTGAAAATGCCGAGCAGTTTGTCCCAAGCGGCTTTCAGCTCTGCCAGACCTGCCTCAACCTTTTCGGGGGTGTTGTATTTTTCGATCATGGCATGAGCAATTTCCTTATTCAGGGTCTTGCCGTCAGCTTCGAACTTCTTCTCCACGGGGTTCTCAACGTAGCCGAGAATGAAGATGAGCGTCTTGGTTTCGCCGGGCTGGAGGGTGATCTCCTTATAGTGAGAAGCGATCGGGGACCAGCCGTCGGCAAAGGAATTGGTTGCCTTGCCGTCGGTGACAGCCTGCGGGTCGCCGAAACCGTTATAAAGACCGATGAACGAATCACGGTCGGTATCGTAACCGTCGATGGAATCATTGACGGAATAGAATGCATAGTGATTGCGTCTGTCCTTGTATTCGGTTCTGTGGTAGATCGTAGAGCCTTCGATCTCGACACAGCCTGTGGAGAAGTTTCTCTGGAAGTTGGTGCAGTCATCCTGTGCATCCCAGAGGCACCATTCTGCGAAGGAGAAGAACTTGAAGGACTTTGCGCTGCTGCCGGTATTGGTCAGGCAGACGCGCTGGATCTCACCGTTGAAATCCTGCGGAACGAAGAATGTAACTTCCGCCTTGACGTCATTTTTCTGACCGGTGATGATGGTGTAACCCATACCATGACGGCACTCATAGGCATCGAGTGTGGTTTTGGTCGGAGCCCAGCCGGGGTTCCAGATGGTGCCGTTGTCGTTGATATAGAAATATCTGCCGCCCATGTCGATCGGGACATTGTTGTAGCGGTAACGGGTGATGCGGCGAAGACGGGCGTCTTTATAGAAGCAGTAGCCGCCTGCTGTATTGGAAATCAGAGAAAAGAAAGCCTGTGTTCCGAGGTAGTTGATCCACGGATACGGAGTTTTCGGTGATTGAATCACGTACTCCTTGTTTGCGTCATCGAAGTAACCGAATTTCTTCATATTGTTACGCTCCTTTATTTTGAATCTCAGCCGACGAAAATCTGCGTGGCTGCGATAGTCGTGCGGCAAAAAATGGCAAAAATCCAGCCGTACACGAATATACTCAATTATACCATATATGCGTTTATATTGCAAGTCTTTTTTTTCACAACTTTTTATCATCCCTGTGTTGCGTTTTGCACAAAAGATGAATCAAAAAGTGTATACACCGTTATAATCTGAATAATGAAAACGGAGGGGTGACCGTTGAAAACAGTGACGGCAATTTATGTGCGGCAGTCGGCGGAGCGGGCGGACAGTGTGAGTCTGGAAACGCAGGAAGCTTTGTGCCGCACAGAGATCTCTGCGGAAATGGCGGTGCGGGTCTATGCGGACAGGGGATGTTCGGGAAAAGATACCGACCGCCCCGCCTTGCAGCAACTGCTGCGGGATGTCGAATCGGGTGAAATTGCAGCGGTGCTGGTGTATAAACTGGATCGTATCAGCCGCAATCTTGCCGATTTTACGCAGCTTTTGCGCACGTTTGAGCGATACGGCGTACAGTTCTCCTCGCACACGGAGCGGTTTGAAACGCAAACGCCCATGGGGCAGGCAATGCAAAGTCTGTTGATGGTGTTTGCGCAGTTGGAGCGGGAAACCATTTGCGGTCGCGTGCGGGATGCGGCGTTTGCGAGAGCAAAAATCGGGTTTGATACGGGTGGTGTTGCGCCGATCGGTTACCGAAAAGTGCCGACGCTGCTGATGAATCGACGCACACAGATGCTTGCTCCCGATGAAAATGCTGCGCAAATCGCGGATGGGTTTCGCGCATATCTGTCAGCGGAAGGGTCGCTCTCGATGTTGGCGCAAACGTGGAATTCCGCGTGTCTGCATACCAATCGCGGCGGACTGTGGACGTCTGCCGCGGCGGGACGCGTGCTGCGCAATCCTGTGTATGTGCGGGCAGACGGTGATGTCTACGCATATCTTGCGTCAATGGGTGCGGAATTATGCGTACCTGCGGAATTTCCTGAAAATCACGGCGTGTATCTCTACACAGACCGCCGTAAAAACCACGCAAAGCTGACGGATTTGCATGGCGTATACGCGATAGCCGCGCCGCATGAGGGCATTGTATCAGCAGATATCTGGCTTGCGTGTCAGGAAAAACTGACGAATCAACGCGGAAAACGAAAGACGGGTAAAACACAGCGGAGTCCGTATCTGGGAATGCTGTTTTGCGGAAATTGCGGCAGCGCGGTGACTGCGGTGCGCGGGCGCAGTGCGGAATATCTGGTGTGCGGCGGGAAAAAGCGCGGAAAATGCGAGGGAATCGGGGAAACATGGCGGCTGGAGGTGCTTGCTATGTTATTGGAGGATGCATTTGCACGGCGGCTGCGGGAACTATCTGCGTGTGGCGGAGAAAATCCGACATCAGAACAGTGCGCGGTGCGGCAGGCACTGGATGCGGCAAAGCTGCGGAAAATCCAGTTGGAACGCAGTTTGCTGGAATTGACGGATGCGGAAATCAAGCCGATTGCTGCTGCCATTGCTGCTCTGGATACGCGCTGTGCGGAATTGGAGGGAAAATTGCATAGAAAGCCTGCGACAATACAAGAATTTGCTGAATTTACGTTACTTTCATTTGCAGTGCAAAAGCAGGTTGCTATGCAGACAGCGTTGTGTGTGGTGCTGCGCGGCGATACTGCGGCAGTGTATTTTCGCTGAAATGAGCATGAATGAATAATTGTAAGAAGCTACGCAAAAATCATGCTGAATTACACGTATTATCCCGAAAACGCGTCCGAATGCAATCATGAGAAAATCGAAGAAAACGGGAGCATACAATGCGTTTTGGGGAAATCAAATTGCTATCTGACTCTGTGCGGTTTTGACTTTCCGCTTGACTTATGGTAAAATCTGACTAATCCGTCAAAAAATGTGCTTTTGACGAATGAAATGGAAACAATGGTGTTTTTGCAATACAATACAGAATGGAGGAAGAACGAATTGATGAAAAAAACACTCTCTATGCTGCTGACATTGGCGGCTGTGTCCACATTGGCTGCGATGCCTGCATCTGCGGCAGAAATGGTACTCGGCGATGTCAACAGCGACGGCAGACTCAGCATCGCGGATGTTGTTCTGCTGACACGCTACACAAACGAAGAAACAATCGAAATCAGTCTTGAAAACGCAGATTTTAATGCGGACGGTCTTTTGTCCGCAGCAGACACCACTGCAATGCTGCGCAGAATCGCACATTTAGAGGATACTCCCTCGGACGCATGGCGGCAGGAGGGCAGCACGGTCGGGATTCGGTTATCTGAGCAAATGCTGACCATGACACTGGATGAGGGCGGCTTGAATATCCCTGCGACCCTTGCAGAAATCGAAATGATGGACGAGGAAAAGGACGTCAGTATCATTTATTCAGCCAAGGATGCTGCTTTTTCAACTGACCGGATTTATGAATTTGTGCTCCCGAAAACCGAGCATTTGACCAAAGACAGTAAAATCAATCTTCCGATTTATCTGCGTTACAGTGTGGACGAAGATGTCATGAAGCAGAACGGACTTTCGTTTGATAATGGCAGCAATATGTTTAATGGTCCGTCATATGGTTTGCAGATTGTTGCGGAAGAAAAGGACGGACAATATATATATCCCGATTCCTGCTGGCAGTTTGAGGAAAACAAACCCGTCAGATGTGCAGCAGAACATTCCGGCAATGCGTACTATCCTGTAACGCTGAAACTGGATGAGTCGCTTACATCGCCTGCATTGGTTGATGACCGATACATGCTTACACACATTGAGATTCTGGAAAAAGCAAGCGGTCGGATGTATACCATCTGGTATCCATCCGCAAATGGTTCAGATTTAAAAATCAATATCCCATATTATAAAGATCTGACGGAATTGTTCAAGGATGCTGACGGCATCGTGAATTATGATGCGGAACTGGATATTGCGTATATCGGTGATATTGTACAGGCAGACGGAACACTGCTGAAAAATCAGAAGATCCTGACGGATTCTACCGTATTGAACATCGGAAGATACGATGCGGACAACGGCAAAACGGACTACTTTGCAGGAACGGAACTGGTGCTTGGTATGGATGGCTGCCATACCAAACCTTTTACAAATTCCTGTAAATTCACAATTTCCATGGCGAGGATCTGAACGTCATGTTTCTGCCGATGCTATCAAGCTGTATGCAGTATTGGATGAAACACAGTATTCGGACGAGTTTCTCACCACGCTTTGGAGTGCTCCGTGCAAACTGATATTGGATATGAAAAAAAGAGCCGCTTCTCCTTTGTGGAAGAAGCGGCTCTTTATAATTAGTATCGTGAAAATCAGATAGCCTTGCCAAGGAATGCCGCACCAATGATGCCTGCATCATTGCCAAGTTTTGCGATGACGATTTCCGCATTTTTCTCAGAGTTTCTGGTATAGACCTCTTTTGCGACCTGCTCTTTGACAGGCAGCAGAAGCGCATCACCCTCGTTGCAGACACCGCCGCCGATGCACAGAACATCAGGCTGGAAAATATTGATGGTGTTGGTAATGCCTGCTGCAAGGCAGCGGATGTAGAAGTCAACGACTTCTTTTGCAGCAGCATCGCCCTTGCGCATACAGTCAAAGGCAGTGCGTGCGGATACCTTACCCTGTTCTGCCGCCATCTGGTGCATAATGCTTTCAGGATGCTGCTCCATTGCTTCGCGGGTCATGCGGATCAGACCGGTTGCGGAGGAATAAACCTCGAAGCAGCCCTTTCTGCCGCAGGTACACTGCGGACCGTCAATGTTCATGACGGTGTGACCAAGTTCTGCGCCTGCAAAGTTCGAACCTGCGTAGATCTTGCCGTCAATGACAATGCCGCCGCCGACACCTGTACCGAGTGTGATGCAAACCGCATTTTTTGCGCCTTTTGCGGCACCGGCTACGTATTCGCCGTATGCGGCAGCATTTGCGTCGTTTTCGATGAATGCGGGGCGACCTGTTTTCTCGGAGATCCATTTGACCATCGGAACGTTGACGAAGCCGAGGTTGTTGGAATACTCAATGATGCCCGTTGCGGAGTTTGCAATGCCCGGTGTGCCGACACCGATCCATTCGACCTGATCAGGCGTGAGGTTTGCCTGTTCGATGGCTTCGAGTGCGACTGCTGCCATATCCGAAGCGATTTCTTCCGCAGGACGCGGGCAGTTTGTTTTGCGCGATGCTTTGGTGAGGATGTTGTAGTTTTCGTCAACCACGCCGGCCACAATGTTCGTGCCGCCGAGGTCAATTCCGACATAGTATTTCATATTTGAAGATGCTCCTTTGTTTTTTTTGTGCCGCAGAGGGTTTTGTGCGTCACGTTATCATCGCCCTGCCGGAGAATTATTTTCTTGGCATGGTGCGTGTTGCAAGAATCACGCAGTTTTCACTGCGCAGGGTATATGCGCCGAAGTTTGCGGGTAAAAAGACAGAATCGCCTTTCATCAGCGGCATGACCACACCGTCATCGTAAATGAGAACGCCCTCACCGTCCGTGACAAGCAGATGCGTATAGGAAACGCCGCCGTTGCCCTCAAATGCCGCCTCGCTCTGAATATTCAGTTCTTTTGTGGTGAAGTAGGCGCAGTCAGCGATGGTGTTGATGGTATAGCCTTCCATCAGCATGGGCGGACGCTTGAAGCGAGGTGGTGCAGCCCATGTTTTGGTAACGTCTACTGCTTTTTCGATATGCAGCGGTCTGGAGTTGCCGTCCGTATCCACGCGGTCGTAGTCGAAAATGCGGTATGTGACGTTGGAACTTTGCTGGATCTCGGCAATCAGAATACCTGAGCCGATTGCGTGAAGCGTTCCGGGTTCAATGAAGAACACATCGCCCTTGTGGACAGGTACGAGCCGTACAAAATCGAGAATGGTGCCATCCTGAATGCGGGCGCGGAATTCATCGCGGGTCAGCTCACGGTTAAAGCCGTAGGCGAGTGCAGCACCCTCCTCGCAGTCCACGACATACCAGCATTCGGTTTTACCGCTTTCGCCGTTTTCGTGTATGCGGGCATAGTGGTCATCAGGGTGTACCTGTACGCTCAGATCCTGACAGGCGTCGATCAGTTTGATGAGGACAGGGAAGGAGGTAAATGATGCAGCACCCTCACCGACGCGGTTTCGCCAATCCTGTTCAAGGTAATCCTTGAGGGTCATGCCCTTGTTGATGCCGTTGACAATGACAGCAAGACCGTCCGGGTGGCAGGAAAGCTCCCAGCTTTCGGCGATGCGTTCAAAGTTGCAGGGCTTTTTAAACTCGTCGCGCAGACGGGTTCCGCCCCAGAGGTAATCCTGAAAAGCAGGTTTCAGCTTGAGTGGTTCCATGTTCGTTCCCCCTTGCGTTTTTCATTTATTGGGTGGTTATTCGTCGGGGAGCTCCGCAATGAAGCGGTGCAGCTCCGCCGCAGTTTCTGCGTTGATGCCTGCTGTTTGGGCAAGCTGTTCGGGTGTTGCTGCTTTGAGCTGTGCGCGGGTCTTATAGGTGAGCAGCAGTTTCTGTGCTTTCTTTTCGCCGATACCCTTGACTTTTGTCAGGGTCAGGGCATAGGATGTTTTGCTGTGCTTGGTTTTCATGTAAGTGATTGCAAAACGGTGTACTTCGTCCTGAATGCGGGTCAGCAGTGCGAAAGCCGCCTGTTTGTCGCGCAGTGCGATTTCACCGCCGTTGGTTGCAATGGCGCGGGTACGGTGTTTCTGATCTTTTACCATGCCGTAAAGCGGAATAGGAAGCCCGAATTCTTCGAGAATCGGGGCAATTGCTGCCACGTGACCTTTGCCGCCGTCGAGGAGGATCAGGTCAGGGAGGGTAGCAAAGGCGTTGAGTGCGCGTTCGGTTTCGCTTTGCTGTTCCATTGCGGTGCGGTATTCCTGCAATCTGCGGCGGATGACCTCCTGCATGGAGCCGTAGTCGTTCTGAAGGTCCAGTTCCTTGACGGAAAAGCGGCGGTATGCGGATTTGAGCGGTCTGCCGCCCTCGAATACGACCATGCCTGCGACCATCGCTGCAGAAGAAAGGTTCGAGATATCATACGCTTCAATGCGCATGGGTGGACGGGATAATCCCAGCACGCGCCCCAGTTCCTCGACTGCAAGCAGTTCCTTGCCCGTGCGCCCTGCCTGAATCGAGAGTTTTTCGCCTGCATTCTGTTTGGCTTTCATCAGCAGTCGGTGTCTGAGTCCTTTTTGCGGCTGCTCTAAGGATACGGTATGCTCTGCACGTTTGGTGAGCAGGTCGGTGAGCAGAGCGGTTTCCTCGGGGAGCTGTTCCACAAGAATCAGCTTGGGGAGATCCATACCGCTTTTGCTGCTGTAATACTGTGGGAGAAATTCATCCAGCGGCTGCTCGGAGAGGGCATCCGCGGAGATTTGAAAGGTTGCCTGGTCAGATAAGCGACCGTCGCGGTACATCAGTACCGAAATGACCGTGACATCGCCTGATGAAACCATCGCAACGGCGTCGGTATCCACAGAGATTGCATCCATGATATCCTGATGCTCGCCCGCCTTGCGAATAGCGGCGATGCGGTCGCGCAAACGGGCGGCTTCCTCAAATTCGAGTCGGTCAGCAGCCTCGTTCATGCGTTGTTCCAGTATCGGAATGGTTTTATCTCCGCCGCTTTTGATAAACTGTACGGCATCTGCAACGGCTTCGCTGTAAATGCCTGCGGAAATGTTGCCGCGGCAAACGCCCATGCATTGTCCGATGTGGAAATTCAGGCAGGGGCGTGCTTTGCGGAACGTATCGGGAAAGCTGCGGGTGCAGGTCGGCAGCCGAAACATTTTGTTGACGGTGTTGACGGTCTGCTTGGTGGTGAATCCGCTCATATACGGTCCCAGATATTGTCCGGGGGCATCGGTACTGACCTCTGCGGTGATGCGCGGAAATGCGCCGTCCGAGATGCGGATATAGTGATAGCCTTTGTCGTCCTTTAGCAGAATGTTGTAGGGCGGCTGGTGCTGCTTGATGAGCGAACATTCAAGGATCAGTGCTTCGTATTCCGAACCGGTGACGATAAAATCGTAGTCATAGACCTGCGAAACCATTTTTGCGGTTTTCACGGTATGGTCGGGGTGGTCGCGGAAGTAACTGGTCACGCGATTGCGCAGATTTTTTGCCTTGCCGATGTACAGAATCTTATTCTGTTCATTTTTCATGATGTAGACACCGGGCGAGGTGGTCAGCGCAGCGGTTTTCGCCTGTAAAAACGGAAGTCTTGGATTCATGCGTCCTCGTCATCCTCATCCTCGTCCACGCCGAATTCGTACTCGAATTTCTCGTCCTTGTCTGTCAGGATGGTCTGCTCCTCATTGACGATCTGGTCACGGATGGCAGCAGCTTTTTCCTTCAGATTTTTCTTGCGCGGCGGCTCTTTTTCCACCAACAGAGGAGAATCGGTAAACATCGTAGATTCGAACTTTGCGACCCGCGCGTTGTCGCCGTAGCAGTCGATGTCCATTTCTTCCAGACGAAGCTGTTGCTTCATGGCAGTAAAGAAGAAAATATACGCAAATGCGTTGAGCAGCACACTTGCATAAGCGCGGAAGCCTGCCAGACCGAGGAACATTCCGCCCAGCATGATCGTGCAGGTGATGATGATAAAATGCTGTAAATGCTCATTCTGGGAATCCAGAGAAAGCATGGAAAATGCCACACCTGCTGAGAATATCGCGTGCAGGATGATGAGCGGTTTGGAAAGCGGGTTGTAAATACGCGGCAGCAGCAGTTCAAATTCCATCAGCATCAAAAGGGCTTCGATGAGGATATACACCAGAAGAAGCACTTTCATGGGCGTGCGGAATCGAACCAGTTTGCTTAACCAGATGACGCTTAAGGAAAATAATGCAAATCCTGCGGTTTCCACGAAGTATGCGAGGAATTCAAAGGGCAGGACGAAATGTCCGTTTCTGCCAAAGCTGTAATAGTAAATCAGGCAGATGACAATGAAAGAAACAAACAGGATATTGCCTATCAGCCCCAGATGCATACAGTCCATGACGGTATAGGGACGTTTGATTTGTTCGCGGTCGAGTTTTTTCTTGGGGGCTTTTTCGGTTTTTTCACGGTTCTTTGACATAAATGCCTCCAGTCACGGATAGCGTCTTACTTGCTTTTGGCTGCAAGTGCGCGTTTTCCGATGTCGTTGCGGTAGTGCATTTTCTCGAAGGAAACCAGTTTGACGGCAGCATATGCCTTGTCCAGCGCGGACTGCAAATCGTCAGCAGCTGCGGTCACACCAAGGACTCTGCCGCCTGCGGTCAGGAGTTTGCCGTCCTCGGAAAGTTTTGTGCCTGCGTGATAAACAGCAGCATTTGCCAGCTGTCCCTTTTCATCCAAGCCTGTGATTTCCTTGCCTGTTTCGTATTTTTCGGGGTAGCCGCCGCTTGCGAGAATGACGCAAGCGCACGCACCCGATTTCCACTGCATGGGGAGCTTGTCGAGGCTCTGATTTTCGGTTGCCTCCATGATGTCGAGCAGGTCTGCATCGAGCATGGGAAGGACGACCTGTGTTTCGGGGTCACCGAAGCGGCAGTTGTACTCAATGACTTTCGGACCCTTCGGTGTAAGCATCAGACCGAAATACAGACAGCCGTGGAAGCTGCGGTTTTCGGCGTTCATGGCATTCATGGTCGGGATGAAGATCTCGTCCATGCACTGTTTTGCGATATCAGCGGTGTAATAGGGGTTCGGAGAAACCGTACCCATACCGCCCGTATTTTTGCCGTTGTCGCCATCGAGGGCGCGCTTGTGGTCCATCGAGGAGATCATCGGAGCAACGGTTTTGCCGTCGGTAAAGGAAAGCACGGAAACTTCAGGACCTGTGAGGAATTCCTCCACCACAAGCTGTGAGCCGCTTTCGCCGAAGATTTTGTCCTCCATAATGGAATGTACCGCATCGACAGCTTCCTGCTCGTTTTGTGCGATAATGACGCCTTTTCCGAGTGCCAGACCGTCTGCCTTGACGACAGTCGGATAGCTGTTTTGCGCTTTGATGTAAGCGATTGCCTTGTCTGCCTCGGTGAATACCTCATAGGCAGCGGTCGGGATGCCGTATTTTTTCATCAGGTTCTTCGAGAAAACCTTACTGCCTTCGATGATTGCGGCAGCTTTGGAAGGTCCGAATACCTTGAAGCCGTTTTCGCGGAGCATATCTGCCATGCCGAGGACGAGCGGGTCATCGGGGGCAACAAAAACCCAGTCTACAGCGAGTTTTTTCGCCAGTGCAAGCATACCTTCCAGGTCGGTTGCCTTGACAGGGAAGCACTCTGCGTATTTTGCGATGCCGCCGTTGCCCGGGGCACAATAGAGTTTGGAAACGCGCTTGCTTTCTGCAAGTTTCATGATAATGGCGTGTTCACGGCCGCCTCCGCCGACTACTAATACTTTCATGGGGTTACATCCTCTCATAATATCGTGAAAATTCAGCTGCTTTTGCAGTTTCATGGCAATCCGTGCAATTGCAAAGACAGCCGACAGCAAGGGATTTCCGTCAGGCAGGATACCGAAATATCCTGCCTGCGGAAAACCGAAAAAACATTAGTGATGGAACAGACGCAGACCGCAGAATGCCATTGCAATACCGTACTTATCGCACTGCTCAATGACAATGTCATCGCGGATAGAGCCGCCCGGCTCTACGATATACTCAACGCCGCTCTTCTTTGCGCGGTCGATGTTATCGGGGAACGGGAAGAAGGCATCCGAACCGAGGCAGACGCCTGTATTCTTTGCGATCCAAGCCTGACGCTCCTCTTTGGTAAAGACAGGAGGCTTTTCGGTGAATACGCGCTCCCACTCGCCGTCTGCGAGGATATCCATGTAGTCCTCACCGATGTAGAGGTCGATTGCGTTGTCGCGGTCAGGACGCTTGATGTCATCGCGGAACGGCAGGTTCAGTACCTGCGGAGCCTGACGCAGCCACCAGTTATCAGCTTTTGTGCCTGCGAGTCTGGTGCAGTGGATTCTGGACTGCTGACCTGCACCGATACCGATCGCCTGACCGTCTTTGACGAAGCAGACGGAGTTGGACTGCGTGTACTTCAGGGTGATCAGGGAGATGATGAGGTCAAATTTCTTGTCATCCGGAATGTTCTTGTTCTTGGTGACAATGTTGGAGAGCATGGTTTCCTCGTTGATTGCGAGGTCGTTTCTGCCCTGCTCGAAGGTGATGCCGAATACTTCCTTATGCTCGATTTTTGCGGGCTCGTAGTTCGGGTCGATCTGTACGATGTTGTAGTTGCCCTTGCGCTTCGTTTTGAGAATCTCCAGTGCCTCATCGGTATAACCGGGGGCAATGATACCGTCAGAAACCTCACGGGCAATCAGTTTTGCGGTGATGGCATCGCACTCATCGGAGAGGGAGATCCAGTCGCCGAAAGAGGACATTCTGTCCGCACCTCTTGCTCTTGCGTATGCGCAAGCGAGGGGAGAAAGCTCACCCAGATCGTCTACGAAGTAGATTTTCTTCAGGGTATCGGAAAGCGGTCTGCCGATTGCGGCACCTGCGGGAGATACGTGCTTGAAAGAAGTTGCAGCGGGCATACCGGTTGCAGCTTTCAGCTCACGGACGAGCTGCCAGCCGTTGAAAGCATCCAGCAGGTTGATGTATCCGGGGTTGCCGGAAAGTACGGTGATCGGGAGCGCACTGCCGTCATTCATAAAGACGCGTGCAGGCTTCTGATTGGGGTTACAGCCGTATTTCAAAAGACGTTCTGTTTCCATTTTTGACAGTCCTTTCGATGTTTCGGAGAATTAGTCCTGCTTCGGCGCATTGCCGTAGCGGTTGACGATTTTGCTGACTGCACTGCCGTCCTCGGGATTGATATAGCGGACGAACAGGGAGATCTTGTTGTCAGCGTTGAGGCTGTTCCAGAGAAGCTGGGTAAAGCCGTCGATATCATCGGGAATCGAAACGAGTTTCGGTTCGCCCTCGAAGCTGGGCAGCGGGTTGCCGTCACCGACATAGGTGTGGATGAAGTGACCCTGACCTGCAACGGGATTCTGATAAGAGAAGGTGAAACGCTGGCAGGAGCTGGGATCGCCGTTTGCGCTTTTCAGAATGGAAAGTGCGTAGTTGAAGCTGCCGTTTTCGCAGCGGATGATGCCCGAAATACGAGGTGTGTAGTTGGGGGCATCGGGTTCAAATTCACGCGCACGCAGACCCTGCTCAAAGGTGAACTGGTGGTTCATTGCGTCGTAAATGGTATCGGTCTGGTCGCCGTTGGTCACGATGGTCTTGTTGCCAAGAACGCGGACAGGCGAATAGATGATGAGGGACGGATCCGTGCATTTGCTCTCATCGTAAGCCTGTGTTTTCAAGCCGGCACCATCGGGAACGAAGATACGGTTTCGGGAGTTTTCGCTTCTGCCCATGATGAAATATGCGCAGACTGCGGACTTGCCGTTTGCACTTCTGCCGAGGATGATACCTCTGCCGGGATAGCTGTTATTTTCCAGCTCTTGGGAAAGGGAAATCATTTTCATTGGATTGACCTCCGTTTGATAACTTTTGTGGGGATACTTTAATCCTCGATATACACCTTGCCGTCACAGACGGTGAGTTTGTCCTCGCAGAACAGTCTGACTGCTTCGGGGAGGATCTTCCATTCCGCTTCCTCCATGACGCGCTTCTGGAGCGTTTCAGGCGTGTCATTCTGTTTGACAGCAACCGCTTTCTGGAGGATGATCGGACCGCCGTCGCACACTTCGTTGACGAAATGTACGGTTGCGCCCGTCACCTTGACGCCCTTTTCGAGGACGGCTTCATGGACGTGCAGACCGTAGAATCCCTTGCCGCAGAAGCTCGGGATCAGTGCGGGGTGTACGTTCATCATTTTATTCGGATATGCGCGGCAAATGCTCTTATCAAGAATGGTCATGAAGCCTGCCTGCACGATCAGGTCTGCAAATTCCTCGTAGAATGCTTCGAGCATGGCACTGCTGTAAGCTTCCTGTGTCAGGAACGATTTGCGCGGGATCACGCGGGTAGGGATGCCGTTTTCCTTTGCACGGACCAGTGCGTAGGCATCGGCACGGGAGCTGATGACACAGGTGATGCGTCCGCCGCCCAGTTCTCCGCGGTTTTGCGCGTCAATGAGAGCCTGCAAATTGGTACCGCCGCCTGATACGAGTACGACGATCTTTTTGCGCGGGATATCAACGCCTTCGCGCGGGTCACGCCAGTTTTCGTCATCCATGTCAGTGAAGGTTTCGTTCATTGGTACGTCAGCCATATGCACACCTCTTTTGTATGATTTTGCGTGATTATTCGATGATAACGCCTTCGGTGCCCTCAACCAGTTCGCCGAGGATATAAGCGTCCTCGCCGGTGGATTTGAGTGCGGCAATTGCCTTGTCGGCATCCTGCGGAGCAACGGAAACGATCATACCGACGCCCATGTTGAAGGTATTGAACATATCACGCTCAGGGATGTTGCCTGTGCGTGCGATGAGGTCGAAGATCGGGAGAACACGGACATTGCTGCGCGGGATTCTTGCCGTCAGCCCTGCGGGCAGACTGCGCGGAATGTTCTCGTAGAAGCCGCCGCCCGTGATGTGAGAAATCGACTTGACATTGACCTGCGAAAGCAGATTCAGAATCGACTTGACGTAGATTCTGGTCGGGGTGAGCAGGCACTCACCGAGGGTCGTGCCGAGGTCAGCGAAATGTCTTGCGAGGTTCTGCTCGTTGATGGCAAACACCTTGCGAACCAGCGAAAAACCGTTGGAATGCACGCCGGTGGAGGGCAGTGCGATCAGGACATCGCCTGCCTTCTGGCTTGCGGTGTTGAGAATCTTCTTCTTATCGACAATACCGACGGTGAAGCCGGCGAGGTCGTATTCCTCATCGGGCATCATGCCGGGATGCTCTGCGGTTTCGCCGCCGATCAGAGCGCATTCGGACTGTACACAGCCCTCTGCAACGCCCTTGACGATCTCGGCGATTTTTTCGGGATAGTTCTTTCCGCAGGCGATATAATCGAGGAAGAACAGCGGCTTTGCACCGCAGCAAATGACGTCGTTGACGCACATTGCAACGCAGTCGATACCGATGGTATCGTGTTTATCCATCAGAAATGCGATTTTCAGCTTGGTGCCAACGCCGTCTGTGCCTGAAACGAGGACAGGTTCCTCCATACCCTTCATATCAGGTGCAAACAGACCGCCGAAGCCGCCGATGCCGTCCAGAACGCCGCTGGTGATTGTGCGGGCAACGTGCTGTTTCATCAGTTCTACCGAGCGGTAGCCTGCTGTAACGTCAACGCCTGCTTTTTTGTAGCTTTCAGAGAAGCTGTTCTTGTTTTCCATGCAGTGTAAATCCTTTCTTCGTGTGGGATTTCGTGGATGAAGCCGCTTACTCTTTGCCTGTCCAGCAGTAGGTACAGAGCATATCGGGATCAATGCCGACTGCTTCCTTGACATCTGCGAGCAAGTGATACTTCAGCGAGGTGAAGTTCAGACGCTTGCGGATCTCCTCCACCATTGCGTTGTAACGCTCGGAGTCATCTACGCAGTACTCAGCGAGATGGTCGTCATTGCCGTCAAAATCGCGGATGACCTGCCGTGCGATCAGATCCATTTCGGATTTGGAACGCGAGAAGTTCAGATATTTGCATCCGAACATACTGGGTGGGGATGCCGAGCGGATATGGACCTCTTTTGCGCCGTTTTCGTACAGGAATTGTACGGTTTCGCGCATCTGTGTGCCTCTGACGATGGAATCGTCAAGGAACAGCAGTTTTTTGCCGGTAATGAGCTGTTCGACAGGAATCAGCTTCATGCGGGCAATGAGGTTTCGCATGGACTGGTGGCGCGGCATAAAGCTGCGCGGCCATGTCGGGGTATACTTGATAAAAGGTCTGGCAAAGCAGATGCCGCTTTCGTTGGCGTATCCGATTGCGTGACCGTTGCCCGAATCGGGAATGCCTGCAACGTAGTCCACATCAATGCCCTGATCGCGCTTGGCAAGCAGCGCACCGCAGCGGTTACGCATCACTTCGACGTTCACGCCCTCATAGCAGGAGGTGGTGTAGCCGTAGTAGATCCACAGGAATGCACAGATCTTCATTTTCTTGTTCGGCTGCATGACGGTTTCGCAATGCTCCGCATCAAAGAAAACGATCTCGCCCGGACCCAGATCACGGACATAGTGATATTGCAGGTTCATGTAGGAGAAGGACTCAAAGCAGGCGACATTTGCGCCGTCCTTGTGTCCGAGGATGATCGGGGTGCGTCCCATGAGGTCGCGGGCAGCATAGATGCCGTCCTTGGTCATCAGGAGCAGTGTGAGGGAACCGTCAATTTTGCTCTGCGCGTAGCGGATGCCCTCGGGGATGCTGTCGCACTGGTTGATCAGTGCAGCGACCAGCTCCGTGTTGTTGATGACACTGCCGCTCGCCTCGGTGAAGTGGCTTGCGCCGCTTTTGAACACTTCATCGACCAGTTCTTCGGTATTGTTGATCCGACCGACGGTCGTCAGGGCATAACTGCCCAGATGCGAGCGGATCATGATCGGCTGCGGGTCGGTATCGCTGATGCAGCCGATACCCATGCGACCGTGCATATCGTTCATATCGCCCTCGAACTTGGTGCGGAAGGGTGTATTTTCAATGTTGTGGATGGCACGCTGAAAGCCCTCTGTATCGCTGTAAACACTCATACCGCCTCTGCGTGCGCCGAGGTGGGTATGGTAATCTGTGCCGAAAAAGAGATCTGCGACACAATCTTCGCGTGAAGCTACGCCGAATAAGCCTCCCATAAATTTCCTCCGTTCTGTGGTTGTTTCAAACCGAATGTGTTTTGCTTTCTGGAGAAAATGTTGTGGATTATTTGCCCATCAGACGCTTCATGATCTCCTGGTATGCTTCTTCGACGCCGCCCATATCTCTGCGGAAACGGTCTTTGTCGAGCTTTTCGTGAGTGGTGCTGTCCCAGAAACGGCAGGTATCGGGAGAGATCTCGTCTGCCAGAATGATCTGATCATGGAAACGACCGAACTCGATCTTGAAGTCGATCAGGTCAATGTTGAGCTGCTTGAAGAACTTGACCATGTATGCGTTGACAGCGAAAGCATACTTGGTGATGGTGTCGATTTCTTCCTGTGTTGCAAGACCCAGACCCAGTGCGTAGTAGCTGTTGATGAAGGGGTCATGCAGTTCATCGTTCTTGTAGCTGAATTCGAGGGTCGGCTGCTTGAGCGGTGTACCTTCCTCGATGCCGAGCTTCTTGGAGAAGCTGCCTGCTGCAACATTGCGGACGATGACTTCCAGCGGAACGATGGAAACCTTCTTGACGAGGGTCTCACGCTCGCTCAGTTCCTCGACAAAGTGGGTCGGGATGCCTTCTTTTTCGAGCATCTGGAACATATAGTTGGTCATCTGGTTGTTGATGACGCCCTTGCCCTTGATGGTACCTTTCTTGGCACCGTCGCCTGCGGTTGCGTCGTCCTTGTAGTCAACGATGACGAGATCGGGATCGTTGGTTGCAAAGACCTTTTTTGCTTTGCCCGCGTAGAGCTGTTCAGCTTTGACAATGTTTTCCATGGGAAGTTCCTCCATATATATATAAATTTAGCTTTGGTAACGAAAAATTACGGGTGCTGCAATGATTTACAGCGCTGCAAGCTGTTCCTGCAAAGCGGCATCCTTTTTGATGACGCCCTCGATCATGGCAGCTTTTCTGGCGCGGAGCTGTTCAGCAAGGTTCTCATCAGAGAGTGCGAGCATCTGAACTGCGAGAATTGCCGCATTGTTTGCGCCGTTGATGGCAACGGTTGCTACGGGGATGCCGGAAGGCATCTGAACGGTAGCGAGCAGTGCATCCAAACCGTCGAGCTGGGATGCGGAAATCGGCAGACCAATGACGGGCAGTGTAGTATGTCCGGCAAGCACGCCTGCGAGATGTGCCGCCTTTCCTGCACAGGCAATGATGACGCCGAACCCGTTTTTCTCTGCATTTTCTGCAAATTCAGCAGCAAGTGCAGGGGTACGGTGTGCGCTCATAACGTGCGCTTCGAAGGGGACACCGAAGCTTTTCAGTTCGGTGAGGGCATTTTTGACAACGGGGAAATCGCTGTCGCTGCCCATGATGACTGCAACTTTTTTCATAAACAACAGGTTCCTTTCTGTATGTACTGTCCGCTGCAAGCATCAGCTTACGAGCGGGTCAAAGAAGGCGGAATAGCCGTAAGTGCCGCTTGGGTTGACCGAAATCGTCAGCGACATGGAGGTTTCGACACGTTCTGCGGTGCCGTTTGCATTGGTGCGCGTATATACAATGTGCATCTGCACAAGATAATTCGGGAATGTCGGAGAGTCAAGAATTTTCACTCTGGTCACCTTGGCGGAGCGCAGAATGCAGTCCGCGTAGTGATAAGCAACCAACACTGCGGAGGAATCCTCACCGCTGACCAGCGAAGGGTCAAGGGAGGCATTCGGTGTCAGAAAGAGGTATGACAGATAGTTGGCGGCAGTATCGCCCAAATGCCGCAGGGTTGTGGCATTGGGTGCAGAGTCAAGCTGAAATTCGCTCAGATCCATATTCAGCTTTTGCAGCCCTACACGATGCTCAGTATGCCAGGAGTGCAGTTTGAGGTCATTGCCCACAATGGTTGCCACATAGAGATTAGAGCCTTGTTTCAAAGAAATCAGCCCATCCTGATAGTCGTAATGATCCCATGCAATATCAGTCCAGCGCGTACCGTTGTTGCGGTAAAGGTGGTACTTGACTTCTTCGTACAAGCCTTCGCCCTCGTGGATCTCCGCGACCCAAAGACCGTCTTTGCCGACAGGCGTGATGCTTGTGTAGATAAACGGGATCAATACCTCGCCGCTGTAATTGATCATGCCGAACAGTCCGTGGGATACGGCACTTTTCTTCGCAATCAGGATATCATTGCCCATCATGAGCAGATGATTCCATTCCGGTTTGACAATCACACGACCGCTGCCTGTCCGCACACCCCAGAGTCCGTTTTCGACATACAGGGAGATCGAAGTCGGCTCGGTGACTTTTTCCACGGTGTAATTCGGCTCAATGGCACGCGTTTTGGCAATTTCGGTCAGTTCAATTGCCAGAATCAGCAGCATGAGCATCAAGGTCAGCAGCAGCGGCTTCATATGGCGTTCCATGGGCAGGCGTCCTTTCGTCAGAATAGCGGGGTATCATTCGTGCGGTTCGGAATACGGCGCACCGATCAGCCTGCACAAAAGCTTTGACTGTCTTGCGCGGCGCATCAGCGGCAGCCCGATGACAGCCACAGAGATGATCTCACCGGCCGCAACGCCCGCAGCTCCCAGTAGAAACGGAACATCCAGAAACAGAAAAAGCTCTGCACCGACCAGCAGACCATTTGTGACAGCGGGAATCAATGCGGCAATCACAGGCTTTTTGATGCGGTACATCAGCAAAGCCGCAAGAAGCGTTGCTGCCGTACCGAATAAGAAGTCCGCAGCCATACCGCTGAACAGGTTTGCGATCATACAGCCAATCGTCAGGGCAACGCACCAGCGTTTGCGAAAAATGCACAGTAGCATCAAAGCCTCGGAAATACGCACTTGAACGGCACCGTAGGAGAACGGCGCAAGCAAAACGGTCAAGGCTGCGTAAATTGCTGCGACCACGGCGGTCTGTGCCATGCTGGATACGGGGATTTTGCGGGACATGGGTGAAACCCTCCTTGTTTTCTGCTGGTTATCAAGGAAACAGCATATCAAAAAATGAGATTATTTGTTTTGCTCGGAGCTGCGTGCATATTCCTCGGTTTCACGCACGAGGAACACAGGACGGTGCTTGACCTCCAGATATGTTTTGGAGAGGTAAAGTCCCAGCACGCCGATGCAGAGAAATTGCAATCCGCCAAGCAGCAGCGCTAAGGTGATCAGTGTGATCATAGCACCGCTCAGGTTCCCGACAATCAGCGCGATAATCAGGAAGAGCAGCGCGGCGATGCAGCAGAATGAGCCAAGAAAAATCGGCACGGAAAGCGGAAAGGTCGAGAAGCCGATGATGCCCTCGATCGAGTAGCGGAACAGTCCCCAGAAACTCCATGCAGTCGTACCTGCGGCGCGTTCCACATTTTCGTATTCGATGTATTTGACGCGGAAACCGACCCACGAGAAAATACCCTTGGAGAAGCGATTATATTCCGACATGGAAAGTACCGCATCGACCATCTGGCGGCTCATGAAGCGGAAATCCTGCGCTCCGTCAACAATTTCGGTCTGTGAGATCTTGTTCATGATCTTGTAGAACAATCTGGCAAACCACGAGCGGACGGGAGATTCTCCCTGACGGCTGACCCTGCGCGTGGTGGCGCAATCATACTGACCGCTGGAAACCGCTTCGTACATTTGGGGCAAAAACGCGGGCGGATGCTGCAAATCGGCATCCATGACGACGCAGTAATCGCCTTTGGCACTGGTCAGACCGGCATAAATGCCCGATTCTTTACCGAAATTACGCGAGAACGAGATATATCGCACGCGGCTGTCCTTGCGGGCAAGCTCGCGCAGCAGCGTCAGCGTTTTGTCACGGGAACCGTCATCAATAAACACATATTCAAAGAGCAATTCGGGATGCTCAGCTGTCATTTGCGTGGAAATCTTCGTAATTTCCTCATAAAACATCGGCAGCACCTCCTGCTCGTTATAGCAGGGGACAATGACCGAAAGCAGTTTTGAATCCGACAAGAGAATGCCTCCTCTTAGTTAAAATCCTTGAAAAACAAGCATAAGACAGAGTTTACCTAATCATACACTATACATTATACCGCAATGCAGCAGAAATTGCAAGAGCAGACGACAATTTTCTTTCACAGAAATTGCCTGCAAATTCTGCGCGGTTTTTGTGTAGTACAGACGGAAAGCGCAACGTCCCGCACGCGGTTGGGCACGGGACGTTGCAGTCGGGGCGGCTATTGCACGGTGACAGAAATCCCGGCAGTTTGCAATTGCGCAGCGGACGGCATGGAAATATTCGATTTTGCGGCGATTTCTTGCAGATTGCAAGTGTCTGTGCCGTTTGCGCAGACCGCTTCCCTTAGAAATGCGGTGAGCATTTTCGTGACGATTGCTTTGGCGGTATCGAAATCTCCGGATTTCACGGAAATCTGCGCATGGACGGAGAGTGAAAGCCCTGCCGTACTTTCGGCGAGATTGATATGGCATTTGCAGCTTTTTAGCGATATTGCGATATTTTCGGCAGCGAAGGACCAGTTTTCCCATTGCCCGCAGAGTAATGTTGCACCACGGGCTGCATCTTCTGAAATTACCGATAATACGTGCGATTCATCACACACTGCAAGCCGCAGCGTGTCGCCTTGCAGATACGGCAAAAGCGTTGTGCGAGTGCTTGCCTGCAAATCTCCGACAATATCCCCAACTGTGCGCAGAGGAATCAGCCCTGTCCGCACGGCGGCGTCCAATCTGTCGGATATATCCGTATTATCGTCGATTTCAGGCGATTGATCCGTCAGCAGCACGGGACAGGTCGGTACAATCAGACGCGCAGCAAGCAAATCCCGCAAGAATGCGAGATTTTCGTTCTGTATCGCCAAAATTGCCAGATGCCCCAGCGAAATATCCCATCCGGATGCCTGTGAGAGCGCATCCGGCAGCAAAAGCGGCGAATGGTATGCGGCGGAAACGGGCGAATCTTCATCGTAGCATAGTATTTGCGCGGTTTTCGTGCAGCCGTTGATTGCCAGCAGCTTGCCGTATCTTCTGCTGCGGATATCCGTACAGCCACTCGGAATCAGTGCGCAGAATACAAGTAATATCGAAAAAAATCGTTTCATGCGGCGTGCTCCTTTCTCGGCATCCATGCGGCGATGCAGAGAAACACGGAAATTGCTGCGATTGTCAGCCCGCTCGGTGGATATATTATAAATAGTATGGTGAATGCGGTCAGCGCAATAACGCCCGTACAACGCATCTGCGTGGACTGTTTGGCGTGAATGAAGCAAAATCGCAGCAAAAACGTGATTGTCAGCAGACTGCATCCGACTGCGAGCATCCACCACATTCCGTCCGTGCGGAGTGTATCAGAAAACGGTACACGCTGCAAAAGCATTAAAAACGGCGAACCTCCGTTGATTTGCAAGCGTCCGCATTGCATTGCCCCATAGAGAATCATCAACGGAAAGAACGAGATTCGTACCGCAAACCATATCCATGCTGCGCGTTTTCCGCGTTTTTGCGAGGATTCTATTATGATTGGAAGCAGGGCTGTTTCGGCGCTGTCAGCCCATTCCTGCCAGATCGGAGGTGACGGAATCTGACTCCATAAGGAGAGCACTTTGGCAGAGGAGCGTCCGCCGAGCGGCAACAGAATGAATGCCAGAATTGTCGCAGACAAGAGAAAAATCGCAGCTCTGCTCTCGGAAAAGCGTGGCAGCGAGAGAATATATCCGACCGTGATCGTCAGCAACGCGATTGTCCATGCGGGGTGCGGCGCATCCGCCTGAACGAGAAAACGGTAGGTATCTGCGGCAGATTTGGCGGCGAGCAGAAGGGCAAATCCCCGTGCGGCGTATGATGCGGGATCCCAAACACGGTATCCTGATTTTCTAAGCAGAAACGGAAAAATCAGCAACAGCTGCACGGCGGCTGTGATGGCACTCTGTACGGCAAATGCGGAGGAGTACGGCACGGTGCCACAGAAAAAATGCGTCAGTCTGGTGATAATCAGCAGAGCGCAGATTTCCGTGGCAGATGGCTCAATTTTGGCTTGTATCATGACTCTGACGCACCTCACTTACGTGAAAATTTCCTGTGGACAGCCGTCGAAACCCGATGCGCACGAAAACATCTCGCAGACGGCTTGCCCGCAGCGGCGCAAACGGTGCAGTTACGGGATAGCCGAACACCTCGGCGGCACAGAGATTGCAGAGGATGCCCATGCCGACCACTGCAACTCCCGATAGTCCGCAGACTGCCGCTGATAGTATCAGTAAAGGACGTAAAATCGTCAATATGCTGTGTAATTCGGGTGTCACGAAACCTGCCGTGACCGATAACACTGTGATTGTCAGAACGGGTGTGCTGACCAATCCGGAATTGACTGCGGCATCGCCGATAAGTAATCCACCGACAATGCTGACTGCCCCGCCAACCGCTTTGGGCAATCGAAGTCCCGCCTCGCGCACGACCTCAAACATGAATAGCACACCAAGCATTTCCGCGGTGAGCGAAAATGGCGCATTTTGCTCGGCTTTTGCAAGAATTTGCAGCAGCGTGGGATTCAACAGCTCGGGGTGAAACACAGCAATTGCGAGATAAATCGCGGGCAGTGCCAACGCAATGACAAACGCCGCCAGCTTGAGAATACGAATCAGTGTGGCATATGCGGGCGATTCGTTGTAGTCGTCAAGTGTTTGGAAATTTTCCCAGAACAGTTGCGGTATTACAAGCGAAAACGGCGTACCATCAATTAAAATGGCAACTCTGCCTTCGAGCAGCTTGGCACACAAAACATCAGGACGCTCCGTTGTGCCCACGCTGTGGAACAGATGCGCATCCCGTTCCTCCAGAAACGGTCGGACATATCCACTGGACAATACTGTTTCAAGCGGCAGATTTTCGAGCTTCTCCTTGATTTTACGGATCAACTCCTGCGACACGCGATTCTGCATCCAGATGATGCACAGATCTGTCTGCGAAATACTTCCGACCGTCAGAATTTGCATGGTCAGCAGGGGGGATTTCATCCTTCGGCGGATCAGGGAAAGATTTGTTCGCAGATGCTCGGTAAATCCTTCTTTTGCACCGTAGATGTTTTGTTCCCCGTCAGGTTCTCCGATGCTCCGCGAGGCGTAGCCCTGCACCCCGAGTGCCAGACATTCCGTACATCCGTCCAGAAAAATGACTGCGAATCCTGCTGCCAGCATCCGTGAGATGACTTCGAAATCCTGTGCAGTCTGCGTATCCGTGGAAAGAATCAGTTTATCTCGCAGATACATCAAAAATGATGTTGCGGACGGAAACTGCTCTTTGATTTCATTGAGCGGAGCAAGCACCATTTGTGCAAGCGTTGCAGTAGAAAGCATCCCTTCGCAGCAAATCAGTGCGGCACGGATTCCGCCAAGCTGCACACGGGTAATCAGCAAATCTGCGGAATTTGCCCAGATTTTGCGCAGGCTTGTAAGATTATCTTCGAGCGAAATTGTCAGGCGGGATGAGTTGTTCTGCGGCATATGCGCACCTCCGTTTCGTGTGAATACATATATAAATAGTATATCGCAGCATTGCCAAAAAATACGGCGACGCAGAAGGGAAAATTTGGCGGTGGGGAAAAACGCGCTTCCTGAAGAAAAAAGTTGCTTTTTTCAGAAAAGAATGCTATAATAAAAGTACTTGTGATTTTGCCCTGATTTTTGGGCGACAGGCGACTGATAGAAGGGAACACGACATGATGACAAAAGCAAAATCCATTGCGCTGCTGCTTTCTGCGGCGATGTTCTGCGGACTTGCAGGCTGTGAAAAGATTACCGTCAATTCGGGCGCAGAAAACAATCCGAATGTATCAGGCGGTACCATGGCTCCGATACAGACTACCGCAGCCACAACGACTTCCACTACGGTTGAGGTGATTCCGAATCCGACTGTTCATATGGTTGCAGTCGGCGATAATCTCGTACAGACGGGCGTTTACCGCGCTGCGCAGAATTGGGCTTCGGACGGTACCTACGATTTTACAAAAACCTACGAGAATATCGAACCGCTGGTGCAGGCTGCCGATGTTGCAATTATCAATCAGGAAACTCTGATTTGCGGCGGTAATTTTGAAATCAGCGGCTCCGGATTCAACTTCAATTCGCCCGTACAGCTTGGCGATGAAATGGTCAAGATCGGTTTTGACGTCTTTACATTGGCAAACAACCATATCCGTGATAAGGGCATGGATGGACTGGTGTCCTGCATGGACTACTGGGATGAGATGATGCAGAAGCATGATATCCTCGCTTACGGCGTTTACCGTGATGCTGCTGACCGCGACAACATCCGTGTACGTGAGGTCAACGGTATGAAAATTGCGTATCTCGGCTATGCGGAGCATTTGAATGGATATAAAATTGCTGCTGACTCGCCGATTACCGTCAGCTTCACCTCGGATGAGGCTTTGATTGAGCGACAGATTAAAGAAGCAAAAGAGATTGCGGATGCAGTTATTGTGCAGGCGCATTGGGGCGCAGAGGATACGCATAATGTCGTACCTGCTGTAAAAGAACTCGCCAATAAAATGGTGCTCTGGGGCGCTGATGTGGTATTGGGCGGACATTCGCACACCGCACAGACCATGGAATACATTACCCGTGAGGACGGTTCCAAGGGCTTTGTATTCTATTCTTTGGGCAATTTCATCTCCGCACAGACCGACAACTTCAATTGCGTCGGTGAAATGGGCGATTTCCAGTTGACGAAGGATCTGACCACAGGCGAGCTGATTGTCAGCGATGTGAAGTGCATCCCGATCATCACGCACTATGATAACGGAAAATTTGCCAACCTCCGCCTGTATCCATACTATATGTATACGCCGGAATTGGCGAGCAGTCACGGTTTGCCGTACGCACCGCTTGGCACGGCAAAAAGCTTTAATATGGATGTTATCAACAAAATCATTGATGCGAATATCCCGGCAGAGTTCCAGTATCTCGAGGAACCGACATGGCTCACAGAGAATTGAAATTTGTATAAATTGTAAACTTTCTGTGAAAAAATACACTCTTTTTGTTAACTGAAAAGGGTATTTCATATCTCGTTCAAATGCTCTAAAGCACCGATTTTGGCGATATTTGGGCTAAAAATGAATGCTCTTTGAGTATATTGAACAATTATACAGCTTGCATTTTATCAATATTTACAAAAAGGCATCCAAAGTCTTGACTTTGGATGCTTTGTTCATTATAATGGTAATAAGCCGTAGTGTGCGGATAAGTATACCCTTTTGACCCGCGTAAATCGGGGAATTTGTTGGCGGACAGCTGATAAATGAGTATACAAATTCCGTTCCCACACGAAAGTTGTAACACATTTTCAGGTTATTTTGGGATAGGGGTGTTACAATGAGCTGAGGCAAAGCAGGGGTGCTTTGCTTGAACCTGTATATATGAAGAGTGGTGTATCAGCGCACCCCTCGGAATATATAAATAACATGAAAGAAGGAGGAAACGAATGAAGGCGCAGAAGGCAATCGCAGGCATACTGGCATCCACGCTTGCGGCAGTCGCACTGCGGAGCTTGACGCAGCTTCAGGCAAATGCGGATACGACCGATATCGCAGCAATATCAATCAGTACGGTTATTGCAGAGATAGACGGCTCGTTTTCCACAACACTGAATCTGGATAAGCTTCCGAAAAAGGGACTGTGCGCGTTGGATCTGGCAGTGGCTTACGATGCAGCTGCTCTGGATATCACCGAGGTGGAACTGCTCTACGATACAGGCGCGGAAGCGGCTGAAGTGGTGGTGACACCTGAACTCGAAGGAACCGTATTTACATACGAGGACTTCGGCGGCGAACTGCGAATACGATGGGCGACAGCTCTGAAAAATGCCGACTATTGGCTGCACGATGAGGTGCCTTTGCTGCGAATCAGCGGCAAGGTGGACAGCAGCCTCAGAGGATATCGCAAGATGCTTCGGCTTGTGCCGGCATCCCGCGAAACGTATGAGGGCTCTGGAGTCCGGAATACGGAAATCCTTGCCGGCTACGTTGACGAAAACGGGAAAGTATTCCAGTGCAAAACAGAATGTACCGACGGTGCTGTGTGGACCACGATTGATGATACCGGTGCGACTATTTACTGGGACATCAACATGGACGCGCAGATCAACATGGCCGATGCCGTTCTGCTCTGCCGTATGATATCCGAAGAAAAACTGACCTTAGGCGCCGCAGCATACGCAAACGCAGATTGGGAACACGACGGAATGCTGACGCTTTCTGATGTTACGCTGATGCTTCAGAATGTTCTGAAAAAGGACGAAGCCGCAGAAAGCACTGCAAACTAGCGTATTCTCACGGTAAATCCGTACACAGCACGGGCTCGTGTACAAAGTTCCGTAATATGCGGCCTAGTTATGAGGCGCGTATCTACTGCACCCATTCAAGAACCGGCAGCCGGCGGCGTATACCGCTTATGGTTCATGCCGGCGGAACAAGCCGTATCCAAGACCCCTAACAAAAACATTATGTTTCGGCAGTCCGAAACAGAAAGGAACAAGTTGTCATGAAGAAATTCATCTCTGCACTCACATCCGTCGCTCTCGCAGCGACCGCATTGGGCAGCACGTTTGCATTGAATGCAAATGCAGCTGTTACCAGCTCGATTATTGATATCCGTTCCGGATCTTCCAATGCCGTTACCGTAGCTTCCTCGGAGGTTGCTGCCGGCAAAGTTACGGTTCCTGTTGCTGTTTATCTCCCGCAGTGCTCTGGTATCAACACCATGGGCTGCAAGTTCGCAATCAACGGCGACAAGACCCTTGGTCAGGCTCCTGCAACCAGCGAGTACCTGTTCGGTAACTATGGTATCGAAATGGTCGCAAACGCTGACTGCAACCCGGATGCTCCCGGTTATCCGATGCCCGCTGTTTTCGGCGAGGATGACGGTGACGTTTCCTGGGAAACCTGTGGCTTCCAGGGCAAGTATTACAACCTGAGCTACCAGAACCAGACTGAGGTTCAGGCTAACAACAACTGCTTCGCTCTCGGCGATGGCAAGTCCACCACTTGGGATAAGACCGCTGATTGGGCTTACGATTACCCGATCTTCCTGTTCGACCTCGTTCTGCCGAAGGGCCTCGCTGATGGCGAGTATGTCCTCGACATCTACAAGCCGAGCTACGTTAACGTAAACTCCATCGGTTCCGATGAGCTGGTTTACGGTCACACCACCATTTCCGGTGTTGACGGCGCAGTTGATTACACCACTGTTCCGCTGACCATCAAAGTTGGCGAGGGCAAGACCCCGGATACCACTACAAAGGCTCCTGATACCACCACGAAGGCAAATGAAACCACCACAAAGGGCGGCACTGTTCAGCCTTCAACTGATGGTTACACCCTGCAGCTCATCAACGCTAACGGCGAGAACACCTACTCCAACGGTAAGAACGTTTCCAACGTTGAAAAAGGTAAGGAAGTCACCGTCAGCATGATCGTTAACAAAGACCCCGGCACCGCTGGTATCCAGCTGATGCTCGACTTCGCTGGTCTGGATGCTACCATGGTCAAGGGCGACGCTTACAAGGCAAACCCGACCTGGAATGCTGAAGAAGGCATCCTGGCATTCACCACCAACAAGGGCAACAATGCTTCCGCTGCTGACGGGAAGACCGTTGTTTCCTTCACTGTTACCCCTGCTGCTGAGAAGACCTACTCCAACGGTCTGGACAACACCGACTCCAAGTGGGAGCACTCCAACACCGACGAGGACGGCAAGGAACTGAAGTACACCTTCATCGGTCTGGATCTCGTTGTTGGCTCCGGTAATGTTACTCCGAATCAGACCACCGTTGCTAAGACGGATGCTCCTGTTTCTA
>JAZRXM010000016.1:0-141599 GCA_045600205.1 Oscillospiraceae bacterium
TCCGCTGGGTGGACATCGTTCACGCTACCCACCTGCTGACCTACGAAAATGACAAGACCATTGTCAACAAGGCTCGCGCCGCCATTAAACTCAATAATCACAGTATGTGATTATTTTTCCACCCAATCCATACCTGAGAGAGCTGAGATTTTTTCTCGGCTCTCTTTTTTTGTGGAGCGTGCATTGAAATACTGCGGTTATGTTTGCTTACTGATTTATCAGCCTGTCTGTGCCCTCTTGTATGGTGGGAAACCCCTTAATAGGGTAACAAGGTGTGCTTTGCACACCCACGAGAAACTTCGTTTCTCGCCCCATGCCCCCCATCCTGATTTGTTGTAAGGAGAAAGGAGTGTTTCGCGCTCTGCGGAGCGCGACGAGGGCTCCGTCCCTCGACCCTGCAAGCCTTTGAAAAGTCTTGCGCGAAACTTTTGTGACAGCTCGCTTGCGAGCTGTATGCTTCGCGAAGATGTAGCCGCTTTATCTCATGATGATGCCTTTGCTGCGGCAGTCCGCTTTGACCTGCGGAATCGTCAGCTCGCCAAAATGAAACAGCGATGCTGCTAATGCTGCGGTTGCGTCCGTTTCTTCAAATACCGTCGCAAAATCCGAAAGCTTGCCTGCGCCGCCGCTCGCAATCACCGGAATGCTGACCCGCGCACAAACCGCTTTCAGCATCTCCAGATCAAATCCGCCGCGCACGCCGTCCGTATCAATCGAATTCAGACAAATCTCACCTGCGCCTCTGCGCTGTACCTCTTGTACCCATTCCAGCAAATCAACCTGCATATCAATTCTGCCGCCGTTTGCATAGACCGTATAGCCGCCCTTGCCGTTGCGTTTCGCGTCAATGCCGACCACGATGCACTGTGAGCCGAAAATCTCTGCACCCTCCGAAATCAGCGCGGGATTTTTGACCGCACTCGAATTGATGCTGATTTTATCCGCGCCTGCACGCAGCGTTTCCCGCATATCTTCTACCGTGGAAATGCCGCCGCCGACCGTCAGCGGTACAAATACCTGCTTTGCCGTTTCCCGTACAACATCAAGAAATGTGCCGCGTCCTTCGTGAGATGCCACAATATCGTAGAAAACCAGTTCGTCCGCGCCCTGACGGTTATACTCCGCTGCACATGCAACAGGGTCTCCGACATCCTTGACGCCCTCAAAATTGACGCCCTTGACGACCTTTCCGTGGCGCACATCCAGGCAGGGGATGATTCGTTTTGCCAGCATCAGCCGATCCCTCCCTCTTTTGCGATTTGAATCGCATCTTTCAGGGAAAGTGTGCCCTGATACAGCGATTTTCCGCAAATCGTGCCGTACAGACCAAGATTTTTGCACGCGGCGATATCATCAATGGTATGTACGCCGCCGCTTGCTATGATATGGCATCTGCCCTCTGTGGCATTTGCAAACATTCCAAGCTGCTGCGTATTGACGCCCGACAGCGTACCATCCTTGGAGATATCCGTGAAGATAAAATACTGTACACCGACGGCAATCATCTTCTCTGCTAAATCGAGAAAATGCACGTCTGAGGTTTCCAGCCAGCCCTCTGTGGCGACCATGCCGTTTTTCGCATCAATGCCGACCACGATTTTTTCACTGCCGAATTTTGCTACGGCATCTGCCACAAGCTGCGGATTTTTCAGCGCGGCAGAACCCAGAATCACGCGAGAAATACCCATATCCAGATATGCGGCAATCGTTTCCAGACTGCGGATGCCGCCGCCCAGTTCCACTTTCAGATTCGTGTGCGCTGCCACGTTCTTGTAAATTTCCGTGTTGACGGGACGACCCTCTTTGGCACCGTCCAGATCAACCATGTGCAGCCACTGCGCACCGTCTGCCTCAAATTTTTGTGCCGTTTCCAGCGGGTCAGCCGCAACCTTGGATGCCGTTGCGTAGTCGCCCTGTACCAATCGGACGCACTGTCCCATGTGAATATCAATTGCAGGTAAGATAATCATACTGTCAGTCCTCCGAAGTTTCTCAGCATTTGCAGTCCCTGTTCGCCCGATTTCTCAGGATGGAACTGTGCGCCGTAGACAAATTTTCCGTCTGTGATGAGTGCGGGAATCTTGCCGTCATAATCAGCATATGCGGCGACATTTTCCGGTTTGCAGAATCCCTGATAGGAATGCACAAAGTACGTATATACAGGTGTTTCAATTCCTTTCAGCAGGGGACATTCCGGCTGTGTGATCTCCAGTTCGTTCCAGCCCATGTGCGGGATAATGACCCGTTTGGACGGAATGCGATGGACCTCGCCCGCGATCAGCGACAAGCCTTTGCAGGGTGCAACTTCATCTGATTCCTCCAGAAGCATCTGCATACCCAGACAAATGCCCAGCAGCGGCTTCTGTTTGGCACAGCTCAGAATCGTATCCACCAGTCCGCTCTGATGCAGCATCTCCATTGCGGCGGGAAATGCACCGACACCCGGAAGAATTAACGCATCTGCGCGGTTTAAATCATCTGCGGATTTCGTCAGCTTGTGTGGAAGCCCAAGATAGTTCAGCGCGTTGCATACCGAGAACAAATTGCCTGCGCCGTAGTCGATTACTGCGATCATCAGAGGGCTCCTTTCGTGGACAGCACTGTGCCGTCCGTGTTTTCTTTGACAGCCGCTTTCAGCGCGTGCGCAAATGCTTTGAACAATGCCTCGCATTTGTGATGGTCATTCGCGCCGTATACCATATTGAGATGCAGCGTCATCCCCGCATTGACCGCTACCGCTCGGAAGAATTCCTCCGTCAGGCAGGCATCATAGCTGCCGATCATATCGTTGGTGAAGCTGCCCTGAAATACCAGATACGGGCGGTTGGAAAGATCCAGTGCGCAGAAAGACAGTACCTCATCCATCGGAATGTATGCGCTGCCGTATCGTGCAATACCCGATTTATCTCCAAGTGCCTGCGCAAGTGCCTGACCCAGTACAATGCCGGTATCTTCGACACTGTGATGCGCGTCTACCTGCAAATCGCCTTTGCACTGAATGTTCATCGAGATGCCGCTGTGCCGCGACAATGCCGTCAGCATATGGTCAAAAAAGCCGATGCCCGTTGTGATCTGACTTTCGCCTTTGCCATCCAGTTTGACCGTGACGGAGATCTGTGTTTCCTTTGTGTTTCGTTCGATGGTTCCGATTCGCATGGTGCAACTCCTTCCTTATTTCGGTTTCAGGATCGTTTCCAGTGCATTCATCAGCAGAGTCTGCTCGCGGCGCGTGCCCGCACAGATGCGAAGACCATCCGCAAAGCAGCGTACTGCAATGCCCTCTGCTGCCAGTGATTCGTAAAGTTCCTTTGCATACGCAGTTTTCACAAATAGAAAATTCGTGCGCGGTGCGTAGACCGTATCCAGAATTTCAGGATAGCGGCGTGCCAGATCACTCATGGCTGCGTAAAGCCGCTGTGTCTGCACAATGATCTCGTCACGGCAATGCTCCAGCAGCGAATGCTCCGACAAGACGGTTTCTGCGATCATCTGGCTGACGCTGTCGCAGTTATACGGCGATTTTGCCGCACGGAGCAGCTTCGTCAGCTTCGGATTCGTGACCGCAAAGCCCATTCTCACTGCCGCCAGACCAATCGCTTTCGAGCAGGTGCGCAGGACAATCAGATTTTCATACTCGTTGACCCATGTCAGCACACTTTCATCCCAGAAATCCATGTAGGCTTCATCCAGGATGACCATGCAGGATACGCTTTCCAGCAGCCGTTTGACGTCTGCGCGCGTGATGCCCAGAGAGGTCGGGTTGCAGGGATTCGAGAACATGACCGCGTTGGCATCCTGACAAGCAGAAATCAACGCATCCATGTCAATTTGCAGGTTTTCCTTTTTCGGTACGACTTCCACATTGACCTCCGAGATCGCTGCGTAAAAGCGGTACATGGAGAAATCATGCGATACCGTGACCAGTTTGCCGCCCTTCGGCAGCAGCGAATTGACCAGCACTCCGATGATCTCATCGGAGCCGTTGCCTGCGGTCACACAGTCAGCAGAAATACCATAATATCCAGCAAATGCGTTGATAACACCGTTTGCAAGCGGGTCGGGGTAACGGTTGAAGTCGATCTGCTCCAGTTTGTCTGCGAGCTTTGCTTTCAGGACTGTGGGCAGGTCAAAAAACGATTCATTCGCATCCAGACGCACCGCGTAGCTGCCCGTAATCGGGTCGTAGGGCGTCAGGGAGGTGAGTTTTTCCGGTAAATTCATCGCGTTTTCCTCACTCAAATCGGACGGCAACTGCATTGGCGTGCGCGGTCAGACCCTCTTTGTTCGCAATCAGAAGAATGTCATCCTTTGCTTCCTTCAATGCATTTTCGGTATAGTAAATGTAGCTGGAACGCTTCACAAAGCTGTAAACCGACAGCGGCGAGAAGAATCTCGCGGTACCGGAGGTCGGCAGAACGTGGTTCGGACCTGCGTAGTAGTCACCAAGCGGCTCGGAAGCATACGCGCCAAGGAAGACCGAGCCTGCATTATCCAGCTTGCCGATGTATTCGAGCGGGTTTTCCATGAGGACTTCCAAGTGTTCAGGGGCAACCTCGTTTGCCATGGCGACCGCAGCAGCGGGGCTGTCGCAGAGGAGAATTGCGCCGTAATTGTCCAGCGATTTCTGTATAATTTCCTTGCGGGAGAGATTCTGCATCTGGCGGTCGATCTCTGCGAGCGTTTCATTTGCCACGCGCTCGGAGGTCGTGACCAGAATTGCCGATGCAAGTACATCGTGCTCTGCCTGCGACATCAGGTCTGCGGCAACATACTTCGGATTTGCCGTATCATCTGCCATTACGAGAATCTCACTCGGTCCTGCAACCATGTCGATATCCACTACGCCATAAAGCAGACGTTTTGCGGTCGCTACGAAAATGTTTCCGGGACCAACGATTTTATCAACACGCGGAATGCTCTCCGTGCCGTATGCAAGAGCTGCGATCGCCTGTGCGCCGCCCATCAGGAATACTCTGTCAACGCCGCAAAGGGACGCTGCTACGAGAATATCAGGGTTCGGCTTGCCGTCTTTGCCGGGAGGCGTTACCATGATGAGTTCCTGTACGCCTGCGATTTTGGCAGGAATCGCATTCATCAGTACCGAGGAGGGGTAAGCAGCCGTACCGCCCGGAACATACAGTCCGACACGCGCCAGTCCGCGCAGACGCTGACCCATAATGACACCGTCCTCGCGGGCATTCGTAAAGCCCTGCTCCTTCTGACGATTGTGGAAATCTGCGATGTTTTCAATGGCATTCAGCAGAGCCTCCACGAATTTTTCATCGGCATTTGCCAATGCATCGGAAATGGTTTCGGAATCCACCTCGAAGCAATCGGGGCATTTTCCGTCAAATTTTTCTGTATATGCGCGGACGGCAGCATCGCCGTTTTTACGGACATCATCCAGAATGCCCGTGACCGTTTCCACTACTTTCGGGTCGGGAGCTGCGCTTCTTTCCCGCAGCGATGCGAAAAATGCAGTTTCCTCTGTGCCGTTGCAGCGAATCATTTTCATAGCAGTAATCCTCCGTTTCAATCAGGTTTGATCTGCAAAATAGTTTTCGATTTGCGAAATCAGCGTTTCTACTTCATTCTGACGCAACTTCATGCTGACCGTGTTGGCAATCAGCCGCGCCGAGATCTTACATACATCTTCGTAAACTTCCAGACCGTTTTCTTTCAGCGTGGTGCCCGTTTCGACAATATCCACAATGCCGTCCGAGAGTTCCAGCAGCGGCGCAAGCTCCACAGAGCCTTCGATTTTCACGATTTCAACGTCCATGCCCTTGCCCTCAAAGAAATTTCGGGTCACGTTGGGGTACTTGGTTGCGATTGTTTTGACTCCGAATCCGCTGTAAAAATCAGTGCCTTTTTTGACCGCAAGCGCAAATTTGCATCTGCCGAAACCAAGATCCAGCAGTTCGTAGAATTTGCCCTGCATCTCCAGAATCGTATCTTTTCCGACAACGCCCAGATCACAAACACCATGCTCTACGTATGTGATGACGTCGTTTGCCTTTGCCAGTACGACTTCCATACTGCCGTCACCAACGGGCAGGATGAGCCGTCTGCCTTTTTCATGGACTGCCGTGCAGTCGTAGCCGAGCTGCTCAAACAGCCCGACGGTATCTTTTTCCAGTCTGCCCTTCGTCAGGGCAATGCGCAATGGACGAGCCATAATGTTCTCCTTTTTGATATGCTGATTTTCTATGCGCCGCAGGCACTTCTTTACTTCTTCTCGATCGGCAGCACGCTGTCAATGTTGTGCGCCGCCGCATACGCTTTTGCTTCTTCGATCGTTTCCGAAAGCGAATGCTCTACCACCAAGCCTTTGCCGCGCAGCGATTTTGCTGCCTCAATGGCTTCTGCCTCGCAGCCCGGCTCTGCCCAGATCAGGATATTGCTGACAGGCAGCTCTGCCGCCGGGACACTTTCCTGCTGCTTGCTCAAAACTTTCACAACTGCGTCGATATTTACGGCAAATCCCGTTGCGGGCACATCGTAGCCGAATTCTGCGATCAGCTTGTCATATCTGCCGCCCGACAGCACTTCTTCACCATAGCCGGACAGATATCCTCGCAGGATCATTCCTGTGTAGTAATCTGTACGGTGTACCATGCCCAGATCAACGGTGACACGCTCTTTTCCTGCAAACTGCGTTACCGATTTCCACAGTGACTGCAATTCGCCGAGAATCTCTGCAAACCGTTCGCCCTTGAACAGCTCTGCTGCCTTTGCGAATACTTCCTCGCCGCCAAACAATCGCGGCAGCATCCGCAGGGCTTTCGTGATCTCTGTCTGCTCTAAGGTATCCAGCAAATCGCCAAGAGCAGGGTAGTTTTTCGCTTCAATGCAATCGCGGATGGTTTCTTTCATCTCGTCAGATGCACGGAGCTGCGTCATCAGTTCGTTGAAAAACGCCGCATTTCCAAGCTCCAGCGTATATTGCGTACCGCAGGATGCCAGTACGTCCACAGCAGCCGCAATCACTTCCAGATCTGCCATTCTGCTGCTTGCACCGATCAGCTCAATGCCTGCCTGCGTGATCTCATCATCTCTGCCCTTGAGTGCCAGAGATGATACGTGAATGCTTTGATTATAGCACAGACGCAGCGGCAAAGCAGCATCCCGCAGACGGGTCGCACAGACACGCGCAATCGGGACGGTGTTGTCGGGGCGCAGTACCATGAGTCTGCCCTTGGCATCTGTCAGTTTGTACATTCTTTCCTGCGGGAACGGCTGCGCCTCACGGTTGAACACATCGTAAAATTCCAGTGTCGGCGTGATGATCTCGCTGTATCCGCGGGCTGCAAACATTCCGTGCAGACGGTTTTCCAGCTGTCTGCGGAGCGTGCATTCCGCAAAAAGGGAATCTCTTGTTCCCTCGGGGGTAATGAGGTCAAATCTGTTCATTGTAAAACTCCATTCTATGGTATCTGCTCATCGCAGAAAAACAATACAATCAGAAAGTTCTGGCGATACGCGGCATTTGCCTCGGATATGCAGTCAAATCAAGCGTTTCATTGATACTGACGGTATGCCATTTCAGTCTTGCAAACAGTGCGTGAGACGGTTCATCATCGTAGGTGTAATGTCCCGTTACATAAGCTGTTTTCGTTTTGGTATCCACATCCACTTGAATGTCATGCCTGATGATTTCGTTGTTGGAAGCGGAACCTGTCAACAGAAGAAGCGGTTCCTCCATGCCGTCTATGCGGATCGCCACATTGCGTCCGCCGTATGCGCCCTCGTGAAGGGCAAAATCCACAGTACCATCCGAATTGGCATGAAAGGAAGATGGAATCTGCGACGGATTTGTATCCAAATCATCCTGCACACAAAAATCTGCGAGCTGCGGGGTATACGGCTTTCCGTCCACAGTAAACGCCGCATGAAACGTGGTGTGGTCACCGGGATAATAATAGTACATAAAGAAAGGATATGCGAGAAAGGCAAGAAAGGCAAGGATCAGCAGAATGATAATCACGCTGATACTGATTTTCTTAATTTTCATAAAAAACGCCCCTCTCAGAATGTGCCGCCGATTTTATCGGCCATTTCAGGAGCAACAGTCAGATCCAGTTCGCGGTAAATGCTCCATGTTTCCGACGGAACCTTGTCTTTGAATGCAGGATCGTCGTTGGTTTTCAGTTCGCCCGTAACGACTGCTTTCTGGGCTTCGGTATCCACATCAGCGTTGAGGTTCAGCTTGACGCGGTATTTTTCATCAGTAATAAATGTGCGGAGAACCAATGGATTTGTCAAACCGTCGATTGCAATGGTGATGTCGCGGATATCGTTTGCGCCCTCGTCGATGATGTAATCCACGGAGCCGTCCGCATTGATGGTAAAGCGGTCTGCGCCAAGGACATCTTCGTTTTTCGGGGTGTACGGATTGCCGTTTACGTTGAGGACCACATGGGCATGGAAATGATCCGTTTTGCCCGTTTTATAGAGAATTTTCGGATACGACAGCCAGATGATCAAGCCTGTGATTGCAAGAATGACGGCAGCAATGCCTGCGATGATACCGATTTTCAGCTTTGTATTCTTTGGCTTGGTTGTATTGTTTGTTTTCTTGGTATTATTCGTATTCCTTGTATTCTTGGAATTCTTTTTGCTCATGATATTTTCCTCCATTTACTTTAGCGTGCTACTATGCTAACACGATAGCATAGTAGCATATTACCATATTACTATCAAAAAGTCAAGTCAGAACAGCGAGAGCTGATTGGATTTCGGAAGATTTCCCAAAGCCCCCAGATGTTCCAAAGCCTCTATTATGGATTTTGACGCACCGCTCTGATTCTGGAACTCGTCAATCGAGATGAAATCGCCTTTTTGCGCGGTTTCATAGAGCTTATCCGCTGCCTTTCCGCCAATACCGCTGATGGTGCCAAACGGAATACGCAGCTTGCCGTCCTCCAGCAGATAATCGCGGGAATGCGAGCGGTAGAGGTCAATCGGCAGGAAGTCGTAGCCTCTGGACATCATCTCGTTGACGATCATCAGAATATCGAGCAGGTCGCCCTCTTTTTTAGAGCGTTCCTTTCCTTTTGCACGTAATTCCTGAATTTTTGCGCGCACACCCGAGATGCCCTGCATCGCAATTTCCGCATCAAAATCATCGCCGCGGACAGAAAAATAGGTCGCATAGTATTCCAGCGGCTTGTACAGTTTGAACCAGCCCAGCTTGATTGCCGCCGTAACATACGCAGCTGCGTGCGCTTTCGGGAACATATACTTGATTTTCAGGCACGAGTCGATGTACCACTGCGGTACATTGTGGTCCAGCATCATCTGGATGCGCTCGGGGGTAAAGGTTTTGGGCGCTTTTCCCTTACGGGTATCTTCCATGATCTGGAACGCCTGTTTTGGCTCTACATCGTGATAAAGCAGATAGGTCATGATACTGTCACGGGTACCGATCACGTCCGAAATCGTGCAGGTGCCGTCCGCGATCAATTCCTGTGCATTGCCCAGCCATACGTCCGTGCCGTGCGACAGACCCGATATCTGCAAAAAGTCAGAGAACAGCTTGGGTTTTGCATCCAGCAGCATGCCGATGGTGAAGTTCGTGCCCATTTCGGGAATGCCCAGCGAGCCTGTTTTACAGAAAATCTCGTCCTCGGTAACCCCAAGCACTGCGCAGTCGGTGCACATTCGGAATACCTCGGGGTCGGTGGTGGGGACATCCGCGATTTTCATGCCCGTCAGATCCTCCAGATGCTTGTAAAGCGTCGGAACAACGTGCCCCAGCTCATCGAGCTTCAGGATCGTATCGTGCAGCGAGTGGAAATCAAAGTGCGTGGTAATGACGTTTGCTTCGTCATCTCCGGGATCACCCGGCTGCTGAACAGGCGTAAAATCGAAGATATCGAAATCCTCGGGGATAACGACCATGCCGCCCGGATGCTGACCTGTCGTCTTTTTGACGCCGACACAGCCCGCGACCAGTCGGTTGATTTCCGTTTCGTTGACCTTGATGCCGCAGTCTTCCAGATAATGCTTGACATAACCGTATGCGATCTTGTCCTGCACGCCCGAGATCGTGCCTGCCTTGAACACGTTTGCTCTGCCGAACAATTCTTCCGTGTAGCGGTGAGAATCGGTCTGGTATTCACTCGAAAAATTCTGGTCGATATCAGGTGCTTTGTCGCCGTCAAAGCCCAAGAACGTTTCAAACGGGATGTCATGTCCGTCACGCTTCATGTCGATGCCGCAATCGGGACAGTTTTTCGGCGGAAGGTCAAAGCCGGAACCGACCGAACCATCCTGAATGAACTCGGAGTGCTTGCACTTGGGGCAGACATAGTGCGGCATCAGCGGGTTGACCTCGGAAATACCCGCCATGGAAGCCACAAACGATGAGCCGACCGATCCACGCGAGCCGACCATGTAGCCGTGACGCTCCGATTCGGCAACCAGCTTCTGCGCGATCATATACAGCACTGAGAAACCGTGACGGCAAATGGAATCCAGCTCGCGGTCCAGTCGTTTCTGCACGATCTCGGGGAGCGGCTTGCCGTAGATGCTCTCCGCTTTTTCCGTGGTAATGCGGATCAGATCTTCCTCCGCACCAGGAATGGAGGGCGTGAACGTTCCCTTGGGAATCGCATGACAGCGGTCGATTTTGTCTGCGATCATGTTGGTATTCGTTACGACAACCTCATAGGCGCGGTCGCTGCCCAGATAGTCAAATTCTTCGAGCATCTCGTCGGTCGTGCGAAAATAAAGCGGTGCCTGATTTGAGGTGTCGGTGAAGCCGTTGCCCGATTGCAGAATCTGACGGTAAATGCCGTCTTTTTCGTCCATGAAGTGGACGTCGCAGGTCGCCACAACGGGAATGCCCAGTTTATCGCCGATCTCCAAGACTTTACGGTTCAGATTGCGCAGATCTTCTTCGGTTTCCGCGGTGTATTTATCGCTGCGCAGCATGAAACTGTTGTTGGCAATCGGCTGGATCTCCAGATAATCATAGAACGATGCGAGTTTGCACAGTTCCTCATCCGGTTTGCCCTCTACGATCGCAGTGAACAATTCGCCCGCCTCGCACGCACTGCCGTACAGCAGACCCTCGCGGTGCTGCATCAGCACGGATTTCGGAATCAGCGGCTTTTTATAAAAATAATCCAGCTGCGAATACGACACCAGTCGGTAGAGATTCTTCATGCCCGTCTGGTTTTTCGCAAGGATGATCTGGTGGTAGGATTTCAGCTTCTTGACGTCAATATTCGGCAGTTTTGCGTTCAAATCGCCGAGCGTTTCCAGTTGATATTCCCGCACGAGCCTGTCCATCAGCGCAAGATATATTTTTGCGAGGATGTAGGCATCGTCGGAGGCATGGTGATGCTCAAATTTGCCGAGCTTCAGGTATTTTGCAACCTGATCGAGTTTGTGGTGCGTCAGGTCGGGAATCATGCTGCGGCAGAGGATGAGCGTGTCAATGGTCGTAAATTCGTAGGTCATGCCATGACGCTCCAATACCGCACGGATGAACGAGGTATCGAAGTTTGCATTGTGCGCAATCAAAACAGGTGTATCTCCGCAAAATTCCATAAATTTACGCACGGCTTCTTCTTCAAGCGGCGCATCTTTGACCGTTTCATCGGAGATGTCTGTTAATTCCGTAATTTTCTCGGGAATGTGCATTTCGGGATTGACATAGGTGTCAAAGCTGTCGATAATGCGCAGTCCTTTGACCTTGACCGCTCCGATTTCTGTCAGGCGGTCATTTTGCGGCGAAAGTCCCGTGGTTTCCACATCAAACACGATGACTTCGTCCTGCGGGCTGCGTTCATCGGGCTTGTCAATGATTTTCAGCAGTTCCAGATCATTGACCACATATGCCTCACAGCCATAAATGACACGAAAATCCTTCATTTTCGCGGCTGCGTTCATCGCTTCGGGGAATGCCTGCACTACGCCGTGGTCGGTGATCGCCATGGCACGATGCCCCCATTCGCGGGCGCGATTGACCAGTGACTCCGCCGAATTGACCGCATCCATCGCGGACATATTCGTATGCAGGTGCAGCTCGACACGCTTGACAGGCGCATCATCGGTGCGCTTTTCCGCTTTGTAGGTGTTGATCGCGGTCGGCTTCATGACAATATCATGGTCGTATTCATCATAGGCGACTGCTCCATAAATCAACAGAGATGCGCCCTTTTTGCATTCCTTCATCGGAAAGTCCGCGAGCTTTTGCTCATCGAGGAACATTTTGACCAGAATGCTGCCCGTGTAGTCCGTGACGGGGAATGTCAGCAGCGTTTTGCCGCTTTTCAGCGTGCGCTCGTCCATATCGCCGAATACTTCGACCGCAATGGACACCTTGCCGCCGCTGTTGAGGTTCGCAATGACCTCCGAGAGCGCCGTGGGCTTTTCCTTGATGGGTCTGCCGTAAATGACAGAAAGTGCGTCCTTATCAGGCATTTCAGGTGCAATGGGCTGCACATCAGGCGTCAACTGTGTGACAGCGGCAAATTCGTGCTGCTCAGGAGCAGGCGGTTCAGGCGTAAAGCCGCGGTCGGGCGGGAGTTCAGCCAACACTTCCGACTGCATCGCTGATTGCGCTTCTTCCGAAATATGCTGCTCGCCCGCGTATTCGACTGTCAGACCGACCGAGAAAATCGTGCGGATGGCGCGTGCCAGTTCCTCACGGAAGCGGGTCTGGTCGAGAATATCCGCGCCGCCGTGCCGCAGGGTGATGCGCAGAATATCATTGGCGTAAAACAGTTCTGCATCTGCCAGAAAACCGTTTATCAGCGGAAAATCACGCCGCAGCGATAAAAACAGATCCGGCAGCACCTCCACCGAGAAGGTTTCCGCAGGGTAGCGGCATAGCAGTCTGACTGTCTGCAAGGCAAAGCGGTCTGCCATTTCGGTTTCCGCCGCCGACAGGTCTGCAAACGGAATCGGTGCGTCAAATTCTGTTTCAAAATAGAGGCGGGTGCGGTCAGGCGTGGAAAGCACGCGCCGAATCCTGCCGTCCAACACGTTTTCAGGCAGCTTTTGTCCGTATTCCCGCAGAAATTCACGCAGCGTCTGTGTCATGGGATTCGGCAGTCCTTTCCGTAATCATTTCGTCAGGCGGTCAATGCGCTTTTCGCATTCCGCCGAAACTTCTGCAAGCTCCATTCCGTTGCAGAACGTTCCGTTTTCGTAGAGAATTTTGCCGGCGCACATGGTCAGCTTGACGTTTTGCTGACCGCCGCTCAGGACAAGGCTTTCAGGGATATGGTGCAGCGGCTGGAGGTTCGGCGCATGCAGGTCAATGACGATGAGATCTGCCTGTTTGCCGACTTCCAGTGTGTCGCAGTCCTGCAAACCGATCGCGTGTGCCGAGCCGACCGTTGCCGCTTTCAGCATGGTGGCAGCGGGGAGTGCGGCGGCATCATTGTGGCGCAGTTTCTGCATGACCGTGCCCAGATACATTTCGCGGAACATATCGAGCGCGTTGTTGGATGCTGCGCCGTCCGTACCAAGTGCGAGGGATACGCCCTCATCATAGCATTCTTTCAGCGGCGCGATCCCGCTGGCAAGTTTCGCATTGGAGCAGGGGCAGCTCGTCAGATACATCCCGTTCTTTTTCAGGATTTTGCGGTCTGTTTCATCCACCCAGACACCATGGAAAATCGTGCCGCCGTGCTGCCATAGTCCCAGTGAATCCAGATACTGCACGGGAGTTGCGCCATGACGGGTGATACATTCCTCATGCTCGGTTTTGGTTTCACTGATATGTACGCAGACAGGCTGTTTTTGCTCCTGCGCGTAGGCTGCGATCGCTCTGTGCAGCGATTCGTCACTGGTGTACTCCGCATGGAAACCGAGGCGGTAACCGATGCGCGGGTGGATATTGCGGTATTTTTCATACTGCACCACCATGCGCTCAAGGTCTTTTTCCGTACCGTTGATGCTGCCACAGAATGTGCAGCGCATTCCCGATTCAATCGCTGCCTGCATCGTACCATCCAGGAAAAAGTACATATCAAAAATCGCGGTCGTACCGGATGCGATGTATTCGAGCATCGCAAGGCGGTCAAAGGCGTATACATCTTCCTCGGTGAGGCGGTCCTCATAGGGGAATACCTTTTCAAACAGCCATGTCTGGAGCGGTACATCCTCTGCAAAAGAACGCAAAAACGTCATTGCTGTGTGGGTATGCGCATTCTTGAAGGAAGGCATCAGCAGATTGCCGCCAAGGTCGATTTCGCGTTCAAAGGCGGGGAGGGGGGCGGCAGGTGTTTTGCCGATATAGGAGATTTTTTCGCCGTCTGTCCAGAGCTCGCCGTCGGTGATGGTCAGGGGCTCGGTCATTGCGAGAATTCGTGCATTTTTGAATCGTATCATAGCGGTTTCCTTTCTGTATGGATCATGGTCACTAATCCATACTATTATATCATTTTTTTGAGATAAAGTCAACTCAAAAGTTTTACTCGAATTTTCAAAAAATCGCGGGGGTCGAGGGGGCAGAGCCGCTCGCCGCCGACCGCAGTCGGCGAAAAAGGCAGAGAAATGTGAAAATCTCCATTTCTCTGCCCGCTTTTTGGCTATTCCTTTTTTTCTTGCTCCGAAATCTGGTTCCCCATACCCCTCCTGATTCGTATGAACGTAAAGGAGATTTCGCTGCGATTTTTGAAAAAAATCGAGTAAAACTATTGAGATGGATGCCTTCCGCTTATGCAGGCATTACAGGCATCCAGTGCGCTGCTGCCATGCCTGCTTCACACAATGTCTCCAGCAGACCATCACGCTGCGCCGCTTCCAGTACCGGTGTGACCAGCGCACCCTCCGTTGCAGATACTTCCTCCGGAATGCCGATCTTTTTCAGATATCCGTTTGCTGCCTTGCCAATTGCATCGCTTGCAGCAGATTCCGTCAGGCGAATGAACATGCCACTGACCATCTCACTGACAGGTGCAATGAAATCTTGCGTGCCTGCATCAGTCCATTCTTGCGAAAAGACCGTTTTATCGTGCTTTGCCGCTTCAATGATATCGCCCATGACCGCAGATGCCGTCGGGAGTTTACCCGCTCCGCGTCCGCAGAAATAGGCACGGTCGATCGCATCGCCGCAAACCTCTACGCAGTTGAATACGCCGTCCACACGGGAAAGCATATTGTCATGCGGTACGAACATCGGCATGACCATCGGCAGAATCTGTCCGTTTTCCAGCCGCTTGACCGATGCAATCAGTTTTACTGCGCCGTCCAGACGGTCAGCTGCTGCTGCATCCTCCAGTGTGATCTCACGAATGCCCGTGGTCGGAACACTGCTTGGGTATACGTGCTTGCCGAATGCCAGCGATGCCAGAATGCAGATCTTGCGGCAGGCATCCAGACCATCCACGTCCGCACTGGGGTTGCGCTCTGCATATCCAAGCTCCTGCGCGAGTTTCAGTGCTTCGTCAAAGCCCATATGGTCGGAAAGCATTTTGTTCAGGATAAAGTTGGTCGTACCATTCAGAATGCCGTAGATCTCCGTGATATCGTTTGCCGCCAGGCAGCGGTGCAGCGGTCTGATGATCGGAATTGCACCGCCGACACTTGCCTCGAAGAAGCAGTTGCAGGAATGCTCTTTCGCATTTGCAAGCAGCTGCGCACCTTTCTGCGCAATCAGTTCCTTATTCGAGGTGGTGACCGAAATGCCCTTGTCCAGACATTTCATCAAAAATGTGAACGCAGGCTCGACACCGCCCATGCATTCCGCGACAACGCCAACTTCCGGGTCTGCGAGAATGTCGTCCATGGACTTGGTGAATTTGTCTGCATACGGAGAATCCGGGAAATCACGCAGATCCAAAATATATGCAACATCCAGCGGACAGCCCGCTTTCTGTTCGATTTTTTCACGGTTTTTGTAAAACAGCTCGACAACGCCCGAACCGACCGTGCCGTAGCCCAAGACTGCCAGTTTTTTCATAAGTGTACCAAAATCCTTTCTGTTACTCGGTTTTTGTCAGATTCACGAACCTGACAGCAACCGTACCTCTGCAACGCCCGAAAGCTCTGCCAAAGCATCGCAGAGCGGGGGAATTTGTGCGGCGTCCTCCAAACGGAACGAAACCGTAACGGTTGCTGCGCCGTCCACGGGGATGCTCTGATTCAGGGTCAGGACATTTGCCTGTGCCGCCGAAAGCGCGGACAGGACGCCTGACAGAACGCCCGATTCATCGTGCAAAAGCAGATAAAGCGTAAAAATATGCTGCTGCATCTGCTCCTCGTACATAAAGACGCAGTCACGGTATTTATAAAATGCACTGCGGGAAATTCCGATTTTGCGGCACGCGGCGGCGGAACTTTTTTCCTCTTTGCTTGCCAGCATCCGTTTGACCAGCAGTGTTTTGGTGATGACCTCGGGCAGTACGCTCGTGTCAACGATGACCAGATTGTTGCGGTGCGCTGCCATATTGCGTTCCTTTCTGTACGACATTCCGTGTGGGACGGACAGTTGTATTTATCACAAAATCATTATAGCATATTGCCTGCGGTTTGTCAACCTGTGATTTTGACAAAGGCATTCTCATTTCAAGCCGAATTTTCGGTATTTTTGGCTTACTGCATCCCGCTTTCTCCGAAAAAGAGAAGCGCATCAAGAGTTTTCCCGAAAAAACGGGTATCGCTTTTGATGCGCTTTATGGTTATGTTCGTTTATTTCTGCCAAGCAGCAATGGATTCCAGTACCTTTGTCAGCTTTTCATTTGCTTTTGCGAGCTTTTCACGCTCTGCTGCAATTAACTGCGCCGGTGCTTTCTCACAGAATCCCGGATTGTTCAGCTTGCCCTCAATGAAGCCGATGTCCTTGCGTACCTTTGCTTCTTCTTTTGCCAGTCTTGCAAGCTCTTTTTCGACATCCACAAGTTCCTCCATCGGAATGAAGATTCTTGCAGCATCCGTAACAACGGTCAGCGCATTCTTGAACTGATAATTCTGACCGAATTCCAGCTCCGATGCCGATACCATGTTCTCAAAGAACATGGAGCAGGAGGAGAATACGTCAACTTCGAGGGTTTCGAAGTACAGTTTTGTTCTGACCGAATTCGGAACATTCAGTTCGGTGCGGCTCATGCGGACTGCTTTGATCGCGGCAATGACCTTTTCGAAATCTGCGGCGGTCTTGCTGAAATCAAGCTCCTCTTTGTAGGTCGGGAACTCCTCCAGCATGATCATGGATGCGCCGTCGGTGAGTACCTGCCAGATCTCCTCGGTGATGAACGGCATAAACGGATGCAGCAGCTTCAGCATACCGCGCAGGACATATACGAGCACCTGCTCTGCATCTGCCTTGCTCTGACCGCCCATACGCATTCTCGGCTTGGTCAGCTCAATGTACCAGTCGCAGTAGACATCCCAGATGAAGTCATACAGTTTTGCCGATGCCACGCCCAGTTCGAAGTGGTCGAGGTTGTCGTTGACATCCTTTGCCAGATCGTTGAATTTGCTGATGATCCACTTGTCCTCGATGGCGAGTTTTTCCGGCAGACCCTTGAACGTGAAATCATCCGGAAGATTCATCATAACGAAACGCGATGCGTTCCAGAGTTTGTTTGCAAAGTTACGCGCTGCTTTGACCTTGTCATCGGTGAAGCGCATATCGTTTCCGGGAGAGTTGCCCGTTGCAAGCATAAAGCGCAGAGCGTCCGCGCCGTAGTTGTCGATAATTTCGAGCGGGTCAATGCCGTTGCCCAGCGATTTCGACATTTTTCTGCCCTGTGCGTCGCGCACCAGACCGTGGATGAGTACCGTTTTGAACGGTGCTTCTTCCATATGCTCCATACCTGCAACGATCATTCTGGATACCCAGAAGGTGATGATGTCGTAACCTGTGACCAGCGTGTCGGTCGGATAGAAATAGCGCAGATCGTCGGTTTTTTCAGGCCAGCCCAGCGTCGAGAACGGCCACAGAGCGGACGAGAACCATGTATCCAGCGTGTCAGGATCCTGACGCATCGGTTTGCCGCACTTCGGGCAGACGGCGGAGGATTCTTTCGTGACGACCAGTTCACCGCAGTCATCGCAGTAGAATGCGGGGATCTGGTGTCCCCACCAGAGCTGACGGGAGATACACCAGTCACGGATATCCTCCATCCAGTTGTAATAGAGTTTGTCAAAACGCTCGGGCACAAACTTGATCTTGCCGCTGCGGACTGCCTCGATGGCAGGCTTTGCCAGCTCGTCCATTTTGACGAACCACTGCAGCGATACACGCGGCTCAACGGTCGTGCCGCAGCGATAGCAGGTGCCGACATTGTGAACGTGCGGCTCCACTTTGATCAGATAACCGCCTGCTTCCAGATCGGCAACGATGGCTTTTCTTGCCTCGTAGCGGTCCATGCCTGCGTACTTCGGATAATCCTCGGTGATCTTCGCATCATCGGTCATAACGTTGATGACTTCGAGGTTGTGACGCTGTCCGACCATGAAGTCGTTGGGGTCGTGGGCAGGAGTGATCTTTACAACGCCCGTACCGAATTCCATATCAACATAGGCATCCGCAACGACAGGGATCTCTCTGCCGACCAGCGGGAGGATCAGCGTTTTGCCGACCAGTGCCTTGTAACGCTCGTCTTTCGGGTTGACTGCAACGGCGGTATCGCCCAGGAGTGTTTCCGGACGGGTGGTAGCCAGTTCCAGATAGCCCGAACCGTCCTTGAACGGATAGCGCAGGTGCCAGAAATTGCCTTCCTGTTCTTCGTAGGTGACCTCTGCATTGGAAATGGAGGTCAGGCAGTGCGGACACCAGTTGATGATGCGCTCACCGCGATAGATCAGACCTTTTTCGTAGTACTTGACGAAAACTTCCTTGACTGCCTCTGAGCAGCCCTCGTCCATGGTGAAGCGTTCACGCTCCCAGTCACAGGAGGAGCCCAGTTTCATGAGCTGCTGGTCGATTCTGCCTGCGTACTTTTCTTTCCATGCCCATGCACGCTCCATGAAACCGTCACGACCGATATCCTCTTTTGTGACGCCTTCCTCGCGCATTGCCGCAACGATCTTTGCCTCCGTTGCGATCGCTGCGTGGTCAGTACCCGGCAGCCAGAGTGTCGAAAAGCCGCTCATACGCTTCCAGCGGATCAGAATGTCCTGGAGGGTTTCATCCAGTGCGTGACCCATATGAAGCTGACCCGTGACATTGGGTGGCGGAATGACAATTGTATACGGGATTTTCTTTGCATCGACCTCTGCATGGAAGCAGCGTTTGTCCATCCAGCCCTGATAGATCCGATCCTCAAAGCTGCTGGGGTCGTAGTTCTTGGCAAGCTCTTTTGCCATGGGGGATCACTCCTTTTCTTCCTTTTTCGGTGAGAAACAAAAACGTCCTGAGCGCAGGACTTTCGTCAACGCTCAGGACGATGCTTTACGATTTGGTAAAGACCGCGGTACCACCTGAATTCAGCCGTATATTCATGCGGCTGCGCCTCTGCGGCAGCATCAATACTGCCTGCCCCGTTACGGCGGGCGTCCCGTCAAACAGTTTTCCGCACGGATGCGGCTTTTCCGTTTGCAGCTCGGAGTGCGACTTCTCTGCTGTCACGGGGACATTTCCAGCAACCATGTCCTCTCTGTACCGTGGTGGAGCAGCTACTACTCACTCGTCATTGCCTTTGAGAGATATTTACAGTCTATCAGATTTTGTCGGATTCGTCAAGATACCACGCGAGATTTCAGCAGTTTGCACAATGCCGATTCCCTACACCATCATCCGCTTGACATCTGCGGCGAAGTTGATTATAATGAATCAAAGATAAACTTTTCTGACGGGAGGATTCTCAATGTTAAAGAATATCACGGCGGTGCTGCTGGCATCCGCCTGTCTTTTCGCTGCGGGATGCAGTTTTTCCAAGCCTGCTGATGACAGTTTTGATGAAAGCTCTTATTCCGTACCGCTTGCCGCGGATGCTGCACCAAAATTCAGTCGGGTCAGGCTGGATGTGAAAGGTACGATCATTGCCCGTGACGGTGCAAACCTCTGCAAGGAACCTTCCATGTTTTCAGAGCAGATTGCCGTACTGGAAGACCACACCGAGGTACAGGTCATTTCCGCCGCCAATGCGTTTCAGTCGGAGATCCGTGAGGATGGCACTTGGCTTTACGTATCCGCAAACGGGAAAAAAGGCTATGTTTATGCGCGATACGTGGATATTTCTCTGACCGCGCAGGCTTCGGAGTATACCAATGCGCAGTGGTTTGTTCTCGGCGCGATCCTTTATCAGCAGTATATGACCGATTCCGCGAACATTCGCAAGCCCCGTGCCCTCGATATCGACTTTGACCGCGAACAGGTCGGGCGTGAACAGGAGGACGGCAGCTTCAAGTACTATTATCATCTTTATAAGCCGGAAAACCTCACCATTGACCAGCTTTCAGAGGCGTATTATAACGAATATGCGAAGAAATACTATGACGGTACGTTTGAGGACTACTACGTTACCGAGTATCAGAAGGTCTACGGCTGGCAGGGGGCGGACAACGGAATGTGGACTGAGCGTCTGGCAGTGGAATCTCTCGATTCTGTCACGGATACGGAGATTTTCTATACCGCAAGAGAGTACTATTCACAGGTGATGCAGTCCGAGCTTCCGATCTATCAAGAGTATGTGTTTTCATTGGTGTTCGAGGACGGCAGATGGAAATGCGGTCAGTTGGGCGACATTTCCGAGCCTGTCACAACTGAGTAAAAATATGCATTCAGCGCGTCAATATCCGGTTTTTCTTTTGCGGGAATCTGTTCCGCAAGCGCGGTGAGGCGTTCCAGTTCTGCGTCAATATACGCATTCAGCACGGGTATTTTCTCGCCTGTCATAGATTCGGGCGCAAGCTGTTTCCGTTCCAAAAGGGCATCCAGTTCTCCGCGGATTTTCTGCGGACAAATGGCATCACAGAGATCGGAAAACAGCATTGGCGGCGGTGTGCTTTCTTTCAGGATCCAGTTGCAAGCGAAAATCGGGCGCAGAACGTAAAAATATTTCTTCAGGCGGATGGTTTCGCCGCTCAGATGATCCCCCTTGTTGGTAGCCGCCATGTGCAGGTAGTGATAAATTCCCTTTTTGCTCTGAAAATACGAGTTGATCATCTTCGAGAGCTTATCCCATTCGGGCGTGGAGCGGTAGACGATCGGGGAACTGTTCCACTCGAAAATGGTCGGGTTGGAGGTCATCAGAAGCCGCAGCAGCTTTTGCAGATCCCAGCCGTTGATGTCCAGTGTTTCGTCAAGCTGCCATTCGATGACATCCCGCGGTGAGTTCAGTTTCAGATAATCGGCGGTTTTCCGCACGTAGACGAACCGTACATCGTAGTCGCTGTCCGGCGAGGCGAATCCCCATGCACGGCTGCCCGATTCGCAGGCGTAGAGAACGCGTACCTGCTCCTTTTCTTCGATATCCCGCAGTTTTTCTGCAATGATTGCTTCCATTGGAATGCTCCTTTCTGCATTTCGTTATCACCATTCTATCAGAACAGACGGCAAAAATCAAGGATTTTTCTGCGATTTCTGCCGCCTTTTTTGTTTTTTGCTTGACATTTCCGAAAAAGAAGTCTATAATAAAACAGATAGATTTATGAAAGGCGGTTTTTCGCATGAAAAATACCGAGAAAAAAATGGACCAGCTTGTCGCCCTGTGTCAGGGCAGAGGTTTTGTTTACGCAGGCTCCGAAATTTACGGCGGTCTTGCAAACACATGGGACTACGGTCCTCTGGGCGTAGAGCTGAAAAATAACATCAAGAAGGCATGGTGGAAGCGTTTCGTTCAGGAATGCCCCTATAACGTCGGTCTGGACAGTGCCATCCTGATGAACCCGCAGACTTGGGTCGCTTCCGGTCATATCGGCGGCTTCTCTGACCCGCTCATGGACTGCAAGGAGTGCAAGACCCGTCATCGTGCTGACAACCTCATCGAGGACTTCGACGGCACCAACGTTGCCGGCTGGACCAACGAGCAGATGATGGATTATATTCGTGAAAAAGGCATTGCCTGCCCCAACTGCGGCAAGGCAAACTTTACCGATATCCGTCAGTTTAACCTGATGTTCAAGACGTTCCAGGGCGTCACCGAGGACAGCAAATCCGAACTGTACCTCCGCCCCGAAACTGCACAGGGTATTTTCGTCAACTTCGCAAACATTCAGCGTACCACACGTAAAAAGGTACCGTTTGGCGTTGGTCAGATCGGTAAATCGTTCCGTAACGAGATCACGCCCGGCAACTTTATTTTCCGTGTCCGCGAGTTTGAACAGATGGAGCTCGAATTCTTCTGCAAGCCCGGCACCGACCTCGAATGGTTCCAGACATGGAGAAGCAATTGCCGTCAGTTCCTCCTCGACCTCGGTCTGAAAGAGGAAAACATCCGTCTGCGCGATCACTCGCCTGAGGAACTCTGCTTCTACTCCAAGGCAACCACCGACTTTGAGTATCTGTTCCCGTTTGGCTGGGGCGAGCTCTGGGGCGTTGCAGACCGTACTGACTACGACCTGACCCAGCACATCAAGACTTCGGGCAAGTCGCTGGAATATTTCGATCCCGAAACCAATGAAAAATACATTCCTTACGTCATTGAGCCTTCTCTCGGCGTAGAGCGTCTGTTCCTCTCCGTGGTCACGGAGGCTTACGATGAGCAGGATCTCTCCGCAGACGGCAAGGAGGACAAGCGCACCGTCATGCACTTCCATCCCGCACTTGCACCGTTCAAGTGTGCAGTCCTGCCGCTTTCCAAAAAACTGTCTGATAAGGCACGCACGGAAGTTTATGATGTACTCGCAAAGCACTTCATGGTAGACTTTGACGATACCGGCTCGATCGGCAAGCGTTATCGCCGTGAGGATGAGATCGGTACGCCGTTCTGCATCACCTACGACTTTGATACCGCAGAAAATGACGGTTGTGTGACCGTTCGTGACCGCGACACTATGGAGCAGGTTCGTATGCCGATTTCTGAAGTCCTTGGTTATATTCAGGCTCGCATTGAATTTTGATTCCGATACCGCTCTCTGGTAACAGGGGGCGGTATTTTTGCAGCGCGTTCCGCGATACACAGCTTTTACCGTCAGAATGCCCAAAAGAATGGATGTGTACTTACGAAAATTCTCTGTGCTAATTTCGCGATACGCTTGCAAATTCCTGCGGGATATGGTATAATATCTTGTACTTCGCACGAAAAGCACTGCCCGCTCGGTTCGGACATTCGTCCGCTGCGGGTTCTCCCTGTGCCTTTCGGAAGAACATAAACCAAATTTTTTCATTCACAGGAGGATTACTCAAATGGGCGTTGTATCTATGAAACAGCTCCTCGAAGCAGGTGTCCACTTCGGTCACCAGACCAGACGTTGGAACCCGAAAATGGCTCCCTATATCTTTACGGAGCGCAACGGCATCTACATCATCGACCTGCAGAAAACCGTTCGTAAGCTCGAAGAAGCTTACGCTTTCGTCCGTGACCTGTCCGCTGAAGGCAAGTCCGTTCTGTTCGTCGGCACCAAGAAGCAGGCTGCTGATTCCATCCGCGAAGAAGCTGTCCGCTCCGGTTCTTACTACGTCAATGCTCGCTGGCTCGGCGGCATGATGACCAACTACAAGACCATCCAGCAGAGAATCAAGCGTCTGGAGCAGCTCCATGCTATGGAGTCTGACGGCACTTTCGCTCTGCTGCCCAAGAAGGAAGTTGCAAAACTCTCCCTCGAAATCGAAAAGCTCGAAAAGTTCCTCGGCGGTATCAAGGAAATGGATAAGCTGCCCGGCGCACTGTTCATCGTTGACCCCCGCAAGGAAAAGATCGCTGTTTCCGAAGCTAAGAAGCTCTGCATCCCGATCGTTGCAATTGTTGATACCAACTGCGATCCGGATGATGTTGACTATGTCATCCCCGGTAACGATGACGCAATCCGTGCCGTAAAGCTGATCGCCGGCACCATCGCAAATGCTGTCATCGAGGGTCGTCAGGGTGCTGACGCTGTCGCTCCTGTTGAAGCTCCCGCTGAGGAAGCTGCTGAGGCTGACGCTGAATAATTTTTGATTTTACGACTGGGAGCGTTTACCTTTTGGCGCACGCTCCCTCATTTCTCGAAACGGAGGATTACTACCATGGCTAATTTTACCGCTAAAGACGTAAACGATCTGCGTAAGTCCACAGGCGTTGGTCTGATGGACTGCAAAAAGGCTCTGACCGAGGCTGACGGCGATGTCGAAAAGGCAATCGTCATCCTGCGTGAAAAGGGTCTGGCAAACCAGGCTAAGAAGGCTGACCGTATCGCTGCTGAGGGCGCAGTCGTTGCAATCACCAACGATGACAACACCGCTGGCGCAATCGTTGAGGTCAACTCTGAGACCGACTTCGTTGCACAGAACGAGGAGTTCACCGCTTTCTGCGAAGGTCTGGCTAAGACCGTTCTTTCCGAAAATCCTGCTGACCTCGACGCTCTGAAGGCTGCTAAGTTCAACGGCGGCTCCATGACCGTTAAAGAAGCTCTCGACGAGATCTTCCTCAAGTTCCGTGAGAACCTCCAGATCCGTCGTTTTGCTCGCGTTGAGGGCATCGTCAAAGAGTACGTTCACTTCAATAAGAAGGAAGGCGTTCTCGTCGCTGCTACCTGCTCTGCAGGCGCAGATGCTGCTGTTCTCGATTGCCTCAATGACGTTGCTCTCCAGGCTGACGCTATGAAGGCTACTTACCTCACCAAAGAGGAAGTTCCTGCTGATGTAATGGAGCAGGAGAAGAAGATCGTTATGGCTCAGATGGCTGAGGATCCCAAGATGACTGGTAAGCCTGAGGCTGTTCTCGCAAAGATCGCTGAGGGTAAGGTCGGCGTTTACTACCGTGAAAACTGCCTGCTCTGCCAGGAGTTTGTCAAGGGCGAGGGCGAGACCATTGAGCAGTATGTTAAGAACTGCGGCAAAAAGGTCGGCGCAGATATCACCATCAACAGCTTCGTCCGCTTCATCTGCGGCGAGGGCATTGAGAAGCGCGTTGACGATTTCGCCGGCGAGATCGCTTCCATGCTGAAATAATCTCAGCAAACCAATGAATTGAAAAACCTGCTTTCCACCGAGTCAGGCGGCGGAAAGCAGGTTTTTTTGTGTTTGTGCGATTGTGTGGCTCAGTATCGTTTATCCACATCAGCCCAGAATGCGTCATCCGGGGTGATGCCCTTTCGCCACAATATGCTTGCTTCGGCATCCTGCCTCCACACGGGTTTTGCGGTTGCTGGGATTCCAAGCAGTCTTTTTGTCCGACAATCACTGATCCGTCTCCCCAAAACCAGTTTGCTGCTCATATCAGTTGCATTTCAGATTCCTCGTTTATGATTTCGTGTTATGTACCACAACCTGCGGGAACGGAATTTCAATTCCTGCCTGGTCGAGGGCTTCCTTGGAAATTTCGAATAACCGCGCTCTTGCGTCAAAATACATCTCCGATTTGACCCATACATTCAGCGAAAGCGATACGGCACTGTCGGCATGAGCGGTCATGGATACGGAAGGTGCAGGGTCCTGGAGGCAAAGCGGCTCGTTTTTGACCGCTTTCAGCAGGACGGAACGCGTTTTGTTCATGTCGGCATCGTAGGCAATGGAAAGCGGGATGCACAGCTTCAATGTACCGTGCTGCGAGAGATTGATGACCTGTCCGGATGAAATATTGCCGTTTGGCAGATAGATCGTTCGGTTATCGCGGGCGGTCAGCTTGGTGTAGAGAATCGAAACCGACTCCACATAGCCCTCCGCATCGCCAACGATGATGTAATCTCCGACCACAAAAATCTTCGAAAACAGAATGATAAAGCCGCCTGCAACATTCGATAGGCTGTTTTGCAGTGCCAGTCCGACGGCGAGTCCTGCTGCGCCGACGACCGCGATGATACTCGTCATCGGTACGCCCATAATCGTCAGGCAGATGATGATGAGCAGCGTGTAAAGCAGAATCCGACCAAGTGAGCGTCCGAAAGAGGAGGCGGTGCCTTCCACGGTCGCTTTTTTCATCGCTTTTGTGATGATTTTCGAGAGCAGTTTTGCAAGGAGCATACCGACGAGAAATACCACAAGCGCAACCACGAGTGTCGGCAGGAGGGCAACAAATTTGTTGATCATGGTGGCAAAAATGCCTGTAGTCTGTTGGATTGCCTGCTCTGTCTGCTGAACATCAAGAGGCATCATCGGGTTTCACCTCTTTCTCGCTCGATTCCTTTGCAGGTTCGTCGGGTTCATCTTTCGAGAGATGCTTTTTCTTCCGCGTTTCTTTCAGCGGGATGATGTCATCAAATACCGCATAGTATTTCAGCGGCACATAGCGATTGAGGTGGCATTTGCCGAAATACCACTCGGAAAATGCACAGACGGTCGTCAGGTCCTCGAAAAATGCGTGTACCTCCAAACGCTGCATCGTATCGACACGCAGGCAGTCCTTCAGCGACGCGGGCGGCTCGTGCGTGATAATGTAATCCACCGTATTATCGTGCTTTTTGAGCGTTTCCGCTGCTGCCACGATTTCCTGATAGGTCGGCTGTTCACGCTCCCACCAGTTTTCGGCGGTTCGGTATTCGAAATCCTGCGAATGTCCGCCGCCAAACGTAAAAAACTTCTTGCCGCAGATGGTGTAGACCTGCCCGCGCATCAGATGCACCAGATTCGGTGCAATGACCCGTGCGGTACCGCCGTTCCATTCCTGTGTGGGGTATTTTTCCAGTAAATCGTAGTTTTCGTGGCAGCCGTCCACAAAACAGACCGTGTAATTCAATTCCTCGATCTTGCGGCGGATTTTCTGCTCCTTTTTGGAATCATCCCAGAAGAAGCCGAAATCTCCGCAGACAATGAGATAATCATGTGCGGTCGCTTTTTTTAGAATGGGCGACTGAAATCGCGTGAAATCACCGTGCGTGTCGCCTGTGATATAGACCATTTGCGTACTCCTTTTTAAGATTCTGCGTGGATTTTATCAAGCAGTTCCTGTTCGCTCCAGATTTCGATGCCGAGTTCCTGCGCTTTCGTCAGTTTGCTGCCGGCGTCCTCGCCCGCGACCACATAGGTCGTTTTTTTCGATACAGAACCGGAAACCTTGCCGCCGCAGGACTCGATGAGGGCTTTTGCCTCGTCCCGTTTGAGGTTTGGCAGCGTACCCGTCAGGACAAATGTCATGCCCGAAAAGCGCGCATCTCCGGTAGATTTTTTCTCGTACTGCATCGTGACACCGCGGGAAAGCAGCGTATCGACCAGTTGATTGAATGCGGGGTCAGCAAATGCCTCGGCGATCGCTTCCGCCATGATGTCGCCAAAGCCGTCGATTGCAGAGATTTCCTCAGCAGATGCGTGACGAATCGCATCAAGAGAACCAAACTTTTCACAGAGAAGTGTTGCCGTACTCTGTCCGATGGTGCGGATGCCGAGTGCCGCAAGAACGTGGTCGAGGGGCTGCTGCTTGGAATTCTCAATCGCCGTCAGCAGATTTGCCGCAGATTTCTCCTTGAATCCTTCGAGCGAGAGAAAATCCTCTTTCGTCAGTGCGTAGAGGTCAGCAACTGATGCAATGAGCTTTTTCTCAAGCAGCTGCTGAATAATTGCAGGTCCTAAACCGTCGATGTTCATGGCACCTTTCGATGCGAAATGTACCATGGAGCGGAATACCTGTGCGGGACAGGCAGGATTGAAACAACGTACCGCCGCAGCTTCGGGGTCTTTGGTGACCGGTGCGCCGCAGACAGGACACTCGGTCGGCAACAGGTAGGGGACACTGTTTTCTGCGTGCGATTCGCTTGCCAGCACCTCGGGGATGATCTCGCCCGCCTTGCGCACGCGAATCATGTCGCCCAGACGGATGTCCTTTTCCGTGATGAACTGCTGGTTGTGCAGTACGGCACGAGAAACACTCGTACCTGCTAGCTTTATCGAATCGAATACCGCAACAGGGGTCAGCACACCGGTTCTGCCGACCTGTACCTCAATGGAAAGCAGCTTCGTGACTTTCTCCTCAGGCGGGAATTTATAAGCGACCGCCCATTTGGGGTATTTTGCCGTAGAACCGAGCATTTCACGCTGCGCCAGATCATCTGTTTTGATGACTACGCCGTCAATGTCAAACGGATAGCCGCTGCGGTCTGCGCCGATCTTCTCGATTGCCGTCTGGATCTCGTTCATGTCCGCACCGCAGAGCGTATACGGAATGGTTGGAAATCCGAGCTTTTTCAGATAATCAATCGTATCGGAGTGCTTGGACAGTTCCACGCCCTCGATGCGCTGGATGTTGAAAATAAACACATCTAACTGCCGCTGTGCCGTGATTTTCGCATCCTTTTGACGCAGAGAACCTGCTGCCGCATTGCGCGGATTTTTCGGCGGTTCCTTGCCCTCCGCCTCGTGCAGCGCATAAAGGCGGTCAAAGGAGGCGTGCGGCATATACACCTCACCGCGTACTTCTAAGAACGGCGGCGCGTTTTTCAGTTTGTGCGGGATGCTTGCGATTGTTTTCAGGTTGGAGGTGACGTTCTCGCCCACGAAACCGTCACCGCGTGTGGAACCTCTCGTTAATACGCCGTTTTCGTATTCGAGTGAAACGGAAAGCCCATCAATTTTCGGCTCGACTGTAAACTGCGGCTCCTTGACAGATTCCTGAATGCGGTGCAGGAAATTTTCCACTTCCGCAAACGAAAAAACGTCCTGCAAGCTTGCCATTTGCACCGTATGTTCGACTTTTTCGAAATCAGTGGAGGCTTTGCCCTGTACGCGCTGGGTGGGGGATTCCTCGGTTTGCAGCGCCGGAAATTCCGCCTCGATGGCTTTCAGCTCATGCATCATCGCGTCATATTCGTAGTCTTCGACGCTCGGTGCATCCAGATCGTAGTACTCATGCGCGAGTTTTGTCAGTATTTCCGTGAGTTCTGCGGCACGTACCGCGGCTTCCTGTTGCGTCATGTTCGCTTGCTCCTTTTTTCTCAATTTGAGTGCCTGTCCATGCGGCAGGTATGCGAAAAACCGCATACGCAAGTATCGCCCATGCGGTTTTTGTGTGATTTTTGGGGGTTACATTCCGCAGCCGCAGCTACAACTTCCCTCATTCGGGAGGTCGGTATTCGGTGCCTGTGTCTGCGGTAAAAATTGCTCTGTCGGGAAAGAAATGCGGCTGAAAATCTCGCACGGCGAATCGGTTTCGCCTGAGCAGCTTTTCGAGGGTACGGTGTACGGCACGGCGGCAACATTGACCGTCACGGGGCGCGTCAGTTCCACGACCGAGAATACCCCGAGCGTCAGCATGACTGCCCGTCTGCGGCAACAGCCCGAATCCTCGCCATTCTGGCAGAGTGTGACGATTTTCGTTTCCAGCGCGATCGGATCGACACACTGGCAGCTGGCAGTCGGGAGATTGACCACCTCGCAGCAGCCGTTGGTTTCACCGATTTTCGCGCCGTTGCTGAAAAATGTCTTGGTGCCGGCTTCACTGCCGTAGAGAATCACCGATTTGGACGCGGTTGCCGTACCATGCAAAACCATCGGGGCATCGCAGGCACGCTCGTAGCAGAGCAGCTCGACTCCGAAAGTGTACGTCAGATCTACTGAATAGTAACCGCGGTTGAACGGGATGGGCTCTACGTTCATGCAGATGTTCTGCGTAGACACGCACCGTGTTTTGACCAGATTGCACTGCTGCGGCAGTTCCCCACCGTTTTCCAGCATCACCTGAACATTTGCAATACAGTCCTTATCGGAGCAGCTGTCGAATACGCGGTCCACTTTCATCGGCACATACCCTGCGGCGGAAAGGGTTTCTTCCTTCATATCAGATTCCTCCTAAGTACATGATAGATGCGGTTTGCACCTTCAGTTCAGTATATGCACCGCGGAGGAAGGATGTGCAGGGATCAGGTGTTTTTGTCTACCTGATGGAAGGTTTTGAGGTTGCCGATCTTCTCGTTGCGTTCCTCCAGTACCTTCTCGACATCTGCCCAGTCCAGTCCCTGATTGGCAGCCAGTACCATGACATGGTAGAGCAGATCGTTGATCTCGTTTTTCAGTTCGTCATTATCGCCGTTTTTTGCGGCAATGACGGTTTCGGTGGCTTCCTCGCCGACCTTTTTGCAGATCTTATCCACGCCCTTGTCAAACAGATAGGCGGTGTAGGAATTCTCCTGTGCCTTGCCTGCTTCAAAAGCGGCTTTGCGTGCCTTGATTACCTCAAAAATTTCCTGATATACGGTCATGATTCAGTCCTCCTGTGTGTAAATTTCGTTGAAGAAGCAGCTATAAGAGCCCGTGTGGCAGGCAACGCCTGTCTGCTTGACGTTGACCAGCAGGGTATCGTCATCGCAGTCCGCGAAAATGGAAACGACTTTCTGTAAATGTCCGGATGTTGCGCCCTTATTCCAGTACTCCTGACGGGAACGGCTCCAGAACCAGGTATAGCCTGTTTCCAGTGTTCGTCTGAGACTTTCCTTGTTCATATATGCGAGCATCAGCACGGTTTTCGTGTCAACCTCGTAGCAGATTGCGGGAATCAGCTCATTTTTCTGAAAAAAACGGTCAAGGTCGTTCAGATCAACCTTTATCATAAGAATTCGCCCTTTCTGAGAATATGATACATATAACACTACTATTATATCACTTTTGCGGGGGTTCGTCAATCTTTTTTTTGCGGGATAATTCCGCCTGCTGTGGAATAAAAGTACAAAAACACTCTTGCAAATTGGAAATATATGTGGTATAATATAATATATGCTCAGAATAGAGCGCGATTTTACAGGAAAAGGAGGATAGCCAGCTTTGAAATCAAAAAATCCATGTATCGGAATTTGTTTTGCAAGAACGCAAGACAGCACAGATATTGAATTGCTTCACGCACTCAGCGAGGACATGAAGTGCGCAGGTATGCGCACACTGACATTTCAATTTATGAGCGACCTCAAAAATGAGGACAGCAAGGATGCAGGCGAACTGGTTTTGCTGAAGTTGATTCCCTTTTCCTACTTGGATGCAATGATTTTATTCACGGAATCCATCAAAAATACGGCTGTCATTGATGCGATTGTATCTCGCGTGACCAAAGAGGGCATTCCTGTCATTTCCATTGCCAGACCCCTCGAAGGTTGTTTCCAAGTACAGTACGAGATGGAAAATCCGTTTCGTGACGTCATGGAGCATATCCTGACAGAACACGGCTGCAAAAAAGTCGCATTTCTGGCAGGAATCAAGGACAATGTTTTTTCTGAAGCCCGCCTGCGCATTTACCGCGAAGCATTGGCGGCACACGGCATCCCATATGACGAAAAACTCGTCAAATACGGCGATTTCTGGTATGCTCCCGCGAAGGAAGTCATGCAGGAATATCTGCGGGAATATGACAAAAACGATTTTCCTGATGCGATCTGCTGTGCCAATGACGCGATGGCGATGACTGCCTGTCAGGAACTGGAAAGTGCCGGCTACCGTGTACCGCAGGATGTGTTGATCACGGGCTTTGACGGTACGTATTCCGAGCAGTTCTTCCGTCCGCGGCTGACGACCGCAGCCATCGATTTTGCGGGCATCAGCCGTGAAACCACCGCGCTGCTGCAGCGTATTTTTGCAGAGCCAGGGCTGGAACCCTGCACCGTGACTGTGGCATATCAGATGCGCGTGGGGCAGTCCTGCGGCTGCAAAGAGGTCATCTACGGCGACACGGGCAAACAGCTCATGAACGTCTATCTGAACCTCGAAGGTTCTCGCTTTTTCTATACCGCAATGCACGATATGACCTCTAAAATGCTGGAGGAGATCTATCCCATTGAGGAACTGCCGCAGCGGCTCCTCGAAAGCAATTTCGGAATCGCCTGGACCAGAGCCAGTCTTGTGCTGACACGCCAGACCGTCCTGGGACTGGGTCTTTATCTGGAGCCCGATGCACTGGAGCATCCGACTGTGGAGGTCTGCCGCTGGTCTGAATCGGGCAATTCTACGCCGATGAAAGCGTTTACTTCTGATTTTCTCGTGGATGACCCCGAACAGCTTTATGCAGAGGCAAAATCTAATGCGGTCATGGTCACCGCACTGCATGAACAGGGTCAGGTGCTGGGATATTTTGTTATGGCATACGAGCCGGCGACCCCCGATTTCGACGACAATAAACTTGATTACGGGCGGTTGCTCAATTATCAGAGCTCCATTGCCCATATTCTGTCCGCACTGATCAGCCGCCATTCTCTGCTGGAATTCAATGCACAGCTTGAGCGGCTTTATATCTACGACCCGATGACCAATCTTAACAACCGCCGCGGATTTTTCCAGCATCTCAGCTACGTGATGTCCGAGCGGAAAATGCTCAACGATGACTTCTGGGTCTGCATTGCCGCCATTGATATGGACGGGCTGAAATACATCAACGATACGTTTGGTCATGCGGAGGGCGATGACGCCATCATTGCCATTTCACAGATCTTGATGAAGGTTTCTCCGCGCGGCAGTATCGTGGCGCGTTTTGGCGGCGATGAATTTATGATCGCCACGCTGTTGGAAAGTAAAGACCCGCACTTTGAACCCACATTCCGCCGCGATATGCAGGTGCAGATTGATGCCTATAACCGCACAATCAAGAAAGAGTACTGCATTGGTGCAAGCTGCGGATTTGAGATCGCAAAATATACGGAGGGCATGGACATTGATGTTGTGATGAAAGCTGCCGATGACCAGCTTTATCTCGACAAGGCACGGCACAAATGTCTGCGCGGCATCCGAAGAAAACCGTAGGAAATCAAAACATGAATCAGATACAAAAAACACTTTTCTCCCTGCGTGATGAGCAGTATTTACAGTTTCAGCTCAAATTGCTGCCCACCGTTGCGGAGCAGAATATTATTGGGGTGCGCACGCCTGTTTTGCGCTCGCTGGCAAAGGAACTCTACGGCACCCGTGAGGCAGATGCCTTTTTATCCAGCTTGCCGCATCGCTATTTCGAGGAAAATCAGCTTCATTCGTTCCTGATTTCGCTGGAAAAAGATTTTGACCGTGCCGTTGGGGCGGTAAGCAAATTCCTGCCCTATGTGGACAACTGGGAAACCTGCGATCAGCTGTCACCTGCGGTGTTTCGCAATGAGGCGGAAAAGCTGCTGCCGTACATTGAACGCTGGATGCAGAGCGATCAGCCCTACACGCAGCGATTCGGCATTGAAATGCTGATGAATCATTTTCTGGATGCGAGATTTCAGCCGTCTTATTTGCGGAGTGTCGCTGCCGTGGAATCCGATGATTACTACGTGTGCATGATGATTTCATGGTTTTTTGCTACGGCACTTGCCAAGCAGTGGGATGATACCATCCCGTATATCCGAAAACGAAAGCTATCGCCGTGGATCCACAAAAAGGCGATACAGAAAGCCGTGGAAAGCTACCGCATCCCGACCGAGCAGAAAGTGTATCTTCGCACGCTGAGATAACAAAAACCCCCGCTGATCCTTACGAGTCAGCGGGGGTTCGTTTATTTTGGATTATTCTTCTCTGCGTCTGAGGGCAAATGCTGCGCCGCCTGCAAGCAGCAGAGCTGCGCCAATGCCGATCGGGAACTCATCGCCTGTTTTGACACCGCTTGAAGTCGGTGCGGTGGTGGCTGCCGTTGCCGCTGTGGTAACGGTTGTGGCCGGTGTGGTGGATCCCTCGGTGGTGCGTGTTTCTTCGACGTCAGTCATCGCTGTTTCCGCAGTGGTTGTGGTCGTAGTCTGAACGGCGGTCACATAATTCTGCGAGGTTGCGGCAGTTGTTGTGGTGGTTGCTGCCGTTGTAGTAGTGGTAGTAGCCTGCGCAGTCGTGGTAGTGGCTTGTGTAGTGGTTGTGGTTGCCTTGGTGGTCGTTGTGGTGGTAGTAGTGGTAGTCGTTGTGGTGGTAGTAGTGGTTGTTGTAGTGGTAGTTGTAGTCGTTGTAGTGGTAGTTGTAGTTGTGGTGGTGGTTGTAGTCGTTGTCGTAGTGGTTGTTGTAGAAGTGGTAGTCGGCTTTGCGGTTGTGGTTGTCGTTGTCGTAGTAGTCGGCTTTGCAGTCGTGGTAGTGGCTTTTGTAGTGGTAGTGGTTGCCTTCGTGGTGGAAGTGGTAGTCGTTGTGCTGGTAGTGGTCGTGGTTGTTGTTGTCGTCGTAGTAGTGGTGCTGGTGGTTGTCGAGGTGGTTGTTGTGGTCGTGGTGGTCGAAGTTGTGGTGGTCGGTACGGTGGTGGTGGTGACCGCCTGTTCCTTCGGCTTCTTGCCTGCGAACAGCGTATAACCGAACTGAATGCCGCCGGTATAGGACTTTGCGATTACCTGACCGGAAACGTGACCGCCTGCGGATTGCGGGTCATTGCCCTTGAATTCATCGGAACCGTTTGCATTCGGTGCAAGAATCGAGCCGTAGAACGTACCGAAGCCGGTGAAATCAAAGGTATTTGCCTGCGGCAGGTTGAACAGGATCCGCTCAGAGCCTTTGCCGTCATTGCCCTGAATGGGTGTGCCGTTGAACTTGCAGCCGCCTGTCGGGATCGGCAGATCCACATCGCCGCCTGCGATATTGATGATCACAATGCTGTCATCGGGAACGATAAAGTCAATTGCGGGGGTTGCCCATGGTCCGAGCTGCGGGAACGAGAACAGTTCATTCCACTCGGAGGAGGTGAAATTCCAGACGTAAGTATCGGCATTGCCCTCACCGGTAAAGGTGACCTTTGCTTCATACTGTGCTTTTTCCGTGGTACCGTTGGATTTTTGGGCGGCAACGTCTGTGCTGATCTTGCGCAGGGAATCAAATGCGCTGCTCATATCAATCAGGTCGGTACGGTAGATGGTTGCAGGTGTCTGAATGTGGATGTTTTCATCGGGGATATCGGTGCCGATTGCTGCGCTACCTTTCAGTACGCAATTGCCGACAGGACCGTTATCGACAAACAAAACCAACGCATCTTTGTCGCTATTGCCCCAATGTGCGCCAATGCTGTATGCACCGATGCCGTCCATTACGGAAAGCTCCTCACCGACTGCGAGTTTGCCTTCGCAGTCTGCACCTTTGGCGTTGAAATCCTCCTCCAGAAACAGCGAGAAAACCGCTGCATCGGAAAACAGGGATTCTTCATCGGCTTCCGCAAGCAGAGCCGCACGCTGCGTTTTGCTTGTGCTCACACCGATTTTGTAGTCATCTGCAAAGCTCGAAAGAGCGGCGGTGGATACACCTGCTACTGCGAGCACTGCTGCCGTTGCGGCTATGATTCTGCTCTTATTCCATTTTCTCATGTTAATCCTCCAAAAAAATTAACTTAATGCACAGAGGCATGCTGTGCTTTCAAATAGTGCCTTTTTTTCTGTGGCACATAACTATTCTATTTTACATTGTTTTTTCTGAAAAATCAAGGGAATCATCTTAACTTTAGCGTTTTGTTAAGATTGAACTGTTCTGATATACCGTTCTTGGTAATTCTGCCAGATTGTTTCTAAAATGTAATTTAATGAAATAATTATACCGAAGTGCCTTTTTCAGACATTTTTCCTGTCGATTCCGAATAAATTTTACAAAAGCGGATTTTTCTGCCGTTTCCCTCTTTACATTTCCAAAAAAATCGTGTATAATGGAATCACGTAAGTTTTTTTCTGGAGGTACTGAAATGGAACCGAAATATAAGCGCGTGCTTCTCAAGATCAGCGGAGAGGCACTGGCTGGTGACAACAAAACAGGACTCAATTATGACGTTATTACGCCGATCTGCAAGGCAATCAAACGCTGCGCCGATGCAGGCGTACAGGTCGGTATCGTAGTCGGCGGCGGCAATTTCTGGAGAGGCCGCTCCTCCGGTGCCATGGACCGCACCCGCGCAGACCACATCGGAATGCTCGCAACTGCGATGAATGCACTGGCTGTTGCTGATGCACTCGAATCGGTCGGCTGTGAGGTCCGCGTACAGACCGCCATCACCATGACCCAGATCGCAGAACCGTATATCCGTAACCGCGCGATCCGCCATTTTGAAAAGGGCAGAATCGTGATTTTCGGCTGCGGCACGGGCAACCCGTTCTTCTCTACCGATACCGCCGCGGCACTCCGCGCAAACGAAATTGAGGCGGATATCTTCCTCAAGGCAACCATGGTGGACGGCGTCTACGACAAAGACCCGCACCGCTATCCCGATGCCGTCAAGTACGACAACCTGACATTCAGTGAGGTCGTCAGCAAGCAGCTTCAGGTCATGGACAGCACCGCTGCTACCCTCTGCCGCGACAATGCTATGCCGATGCTCGTATTCGATATGGGCAACCCCGATAACATCTATGCTGCGTGCATGGGCGAAAAGATCGGCACTGTCATTACCCCCGATCAGCAGGCATAAATCCATCCTGCTGTACATAAACTATTTATCAAAAACAGGGAGTGAACCATCATGAACGAACTGATGAAAGAAAAATTCGATCACGCCGAAGACCGTATGAAGAAGGTCATTGACCGTATTCAGAACGAATTCACCACGATCCGTGCGGGACGCGCAAACCCCAGCGTCCTCGATAAGATCCCCGTAGATTACTATGGTACTCCGACCCCGATCAATCAGGTTGCCGCAGTATCTGTTCCTGAGGCAAGAATGCTGATGATTACCCCGTGGGATGCTTCTATGATTCGCCCGATTACCAAGGCGATCCTCGCTTCCGACCTCGGCATTACCCCGACCGATGACGGCAAGGCAATCCGCCTTGTATTCCCGCAGCTGACGGAGGATCGCCGTAAGGATCTTTGCAAGAATATCAAGAAATTCGGCGATGAGGCAAAGGTTGCCATCCGCAATGAACGCCGCGACCTCGTCGAAAAATATAAGGCAATGAAGAAGAATGCCGAGATCACAGAGGATGACCTCAAGGATTCCGACAAGAAAGTGCAAACTCTCACCGACAAGTATGTTGCAAAAATTGATGACATGGTTGCCGAAAAGGAAAAGGAAATCATGTCGCTCTGATGCCGCATGAAAAAAGGTTGGAACGCGGTCAGGACGCTCTGCCGCCGTTCCATCCTTTTTGTGCTATTTTGCCGCTTTTCCAAAAGAAAGGATTGACAGGACTATGGCAAAACCAAAACAGCCGCCCATCCCCGCTGAGGCACTGCCCAAGCATATCGCATTCATTATGGACGGCAACGGCCGCTGGGCGAAAAAACGCGGTCTGCCGCGTTCCGCAGGACATATCGAGGGCGCCAGAAACTTCAAGAAGGTCGTCCGCTATTGCAGGGACATCGGTGTGAAAAATATCACCTTCTATGCGTTTTCTACCGAAAACTGGAAGCGTCCTGATGATGAGGTGCATACCATTATGAACCTCATGCGCGAATACCTCGTGGAAGTCCGCAAATATTTCAGCGAGAATACCCGAATGATCATCCTTGGCGACAAAACAGCGTTTGATGTCGATTTGAAACGCAGCTTCGAAAAACTCGAAGAAGACACGCTGATTTATAAGGAAATGAACATGGGTCTTGCCGTCAACTACGGCGCACGCGATGAACTGACCCATGCCTGCCGTGAACTCGCACAGCAGGTCAAAGAGGGAACACTGAACCCCGAGGACATCACGGAAGACATGATAAGCGACCATCTCTATACCAGAGAAATGCCCGATGTGGATCTTCTGATCCGTCCGGGCGGGGAGTACCGTATTTCCAATTTTCTGCTGTGGCAGTGTGCCTACGCGGAACTCTATTTCTGTGATACGCTCTGGCCTGATTTTTCGTTCAAGGACATTGACGCTGCCCTGATCGAATATGCCAAGCGCAACCGCAGATTCGGCGGCCTTTGAGGACGCTTTCCATCAAGGGAAAGGAGTGCGGCGCATCTGAACGCCGCGAACCTGTACTATGACAACACGTTTGATTTCTGCCGGCGTCGGATTGGTCATCACGCTGATCGTACTGTTTCTGCACAGTACCGTGGTGCTGCCAATCGTCGTTGGTATCCTTGCTGTAATTATGCAGTATGAATTTCTCCGCTCCAACCGTCTGTTCAAATACCGTGCGGCAGTGGGCGCATCGCTTGTTTTTTCGCTGCTGTATCCGATATTCTGTGTCGGAACACTTGCAAAATTCAAGATGCTGCTGTTTTTTGTATGCTTTACCGCAGTATTTCTCGAATACATCCTGCGCAAAACCACGCTCTATATGCGCTCGTTTTTCGCAATTACAGCCGGAATGCTGATGATCCCGCTTTCGCTTTCTACGCTGGTGCTGCTGAATCATTGCCATGAGCAGTTCGGCATCATTTACGTGGTGTTTGCACTGGCAGGCGGCTGGATCGCAGATTCGGGTGCGTATTTTGTGGGCAGTGCCATCGGAAAGCACAAACTCTGCCCCGAGGTCAGTCCGAAAAAGACCATTGAGGGTCTGGCGGGCGGCATTCTCGCAGACATTCTGTTCTTTATTCTGTTTGCGGTCATTTATGCCGCAGTTCAGAGCAAAAAGGGCATCACGCTGGTCTATTCCATGCCGATGATGATCGTGCTTGGGGTGCTTGCCGCAGCCGCAAGCACCATCGGTGACCTGACTGCATCTGTGCTGAAACGTCAGCTGGAGATCAAGGATTACGGCAACATTATGCCCGGTCACGGCGGTCTGCTGGACCGTTTTGACAGCGTTTTGCTCGTGGCACCGCTGATCTATGCGTTTGTGACGGCATTCGGTATTTTCGGCGTATAATCATATTGAAAAAAGGGGAGAGGTGCAAAGTGCCTCTCCTATCCTTAGAAAGAGGGTTGTTTTCCATGCACAGTGTTGCGATTCTCGGCTCGACGGGCAGCATCGGTACGCAGGCAATTGAGGTTGCACAGATGCACGGCATTCGGGTCACGGCACTTGCGGCAAACAGAAGCGTCAAAAAGTTGGTGGAGCAGGCAAAAGTACTGCGTCCCGAACTGCTTTGCATCGCAGACGAATCCTGCTACGGTGAGCTGAAAGAGGCTGCTGCGGGACTCGGCTGCAAACTGCTTGCGGGTATGGACGGTCTTTGCGAAATTGCAGCGCATCAAAGTACGGACACGCTGCTCAATTCGGTGGTCGGCATGGTGGGACTCCTCCCCACATTGACCGCGATTGATGCCAAAAAACCGCTCGCACTTGCCAACAAGGAGACCCTCGTGGCAGGCGGTGCGCTCGTGATGGATGCCGCCGCAAAACAGGGTATCCCGATCTATCCCGTGGACAGTGAGCATTCTGCGATTTTCCAGTGCTTGCAGGGAAATCAGCGCGGACAGCTCAAAAAGATCATTCTGACGGCTTCGGGCGGTCCGTTTTTCGGGAAAACCAAAGCCGATTTGCAGCATACCACCGTGGAACAGGCGCTCAATCACCCGAACTGGAGCATGGGCAACAAGATCACCATTGACTCTGCCACGCTGATGAACAAGGGTCTGGAATTCATTGAAGCACGCTGGCTCTTTGACCTGACCCCCGATCAGATCGAAATTGTGGTGCATCGTCAGAGCGTGCTGCACTCCGCGGTTGTTTACGATGACGACTCCATGATCGGACAGATGGGCGTACCCGATATGAAAATCCCGATCCAGTATGCGCTGCTCTATCCCGACAGACTTCCCTGCCCGACCAAGCCGCTCTCTCTGACCGATTACGGGCAGCTGACCTTTGCAAAACCCGATTACGATACCTTTGACTGTCTGACCGCCTGCATCAAAGCAAGTGAGATCGGCGGCTCTGCACCCTGCATTGCAAACGGCGCAAATGAAGCTGCCGTCGCGGCATTCCTTGGCGGAAAGATTCCGTTTTTGCGCATCGGAGAACTGGTGACGCAGTCCATTCAGGCGATCCCTGCTGCGCCGCTGACCTGCTACGAGGATGTTGTCAGGGCTGACCGCGCTGCCCGTGATTTTGTAGCGGCACAGATCGGCTGATCTCCGCGTTTTCCGAATCCCGAAAGGAGCAAACCATTCTATGAATATCCTGACCATTCTGGCAGCGATCATCTGCTTCGGCATCATTATTTTTCTGCATGAACTCGGACATTTCTTCGTTGCGAAAAAATGCGGCATTCGCGTGCTGGAATTTTCCATCGGCATGGGACCGCTGCTGGCACAGCGTCAGCGCGGCGAAACAAAATATTCCATCCGTTGTCTGCCTATCGGCGGCTACTGCGCGATGGAGGGCGAAGATGAATCCAGCAGCGACCCCAGAGCGTTCCGGAACGCCAAAGTCTGGAAGCGGATGCTGGTCACCGTTGCAGGCGCAACTATGAACATCATCCTCGGCTTTTTTCTGATTATTCTCACGACCTGCCTCGACAAGGCGATCACTTCGACCACCATCTGCGAATTCCATACCAACGAAGCCGGCGAATCCGTTGCCTCCTCAAATGAGTGGTTGCAACCGGATGACCGCTTCGTGGAGATCAACGGACTGCACATTTTCACCGCCGCAGATGTGTCCTACGCGCTGCAAAATGATACCTGCGACACCTTTGACGTCACCGTGGAGCGCGGCGGACAGAAAGTCGAACTGCATGATGTCAAATTTCTGAACACGGAAACACAGGGAATGTACGATTTCTACGTCTACGGGCAGAAAAAAACCTTCCTGAACGTGCTTTCCTATTCCTGCAAAAATACGGTTTCCATGGCGCGTCTGATCTGGATCTCACTGGTGGACCTGATTCAGGGTAAGTATGGCTTCCATGACCTTTCAGGTGTGGTCGGCGTCATTGATACGACAACGGAATTTGTTGCACAGAGCAAGACCCTGCGCGAAAAAGCGATGACCCTGTTCGATCTGATGTCATTCATCACCATCAACGTGGGCATTTTCAACCTGATTCCGTTCCCTGCACTGGACGGCGGCAGATTTGTGTTCCTGCTGATCGAAGCGATCACCCGCAAGCAGGTACCCGCCAAAATCGAGGGCGCGATTCATTTTGCGGGTCTGGCACTGCTGATGCTCCTTATGGTGGCGGTCACGTTCCAGGATATTTCCAAAATATTCAATCGGTAGTACTGAAAGGAGTGCATTTACATGAGAAATCTGCATCCTGTGCGCGTCGGCAACTGTCTGCTCGACGGCAAGCACATCTATATTCAGTCGATGCTCAATACCCGCTCGGATGACATTGCTGCATCGGTAACACAGGCAAAGGCACTCGAAGCGGCAGGCTGTGAGATCCTCCGTGCGGCAATTCCGGATATGAACGCTGTTGCGTTGATTCCTGCCATCAAAGAGGCGGTTTCCATTCCGCTGGTCGCAGATATTCATTTTGACTACAAGCTGGCACTCGCTGCGGCAGATGCAGGCATTGACAAAATCCGCATCAATCCCGGCAATATCGGGGATATGGACAGAGTCAAGGCGGTTGCTGACAAATGCCGTGAAAAACAGATCCCGATCCGTATCGGCGTGAATTCGGGTTCTCTGGAAAAAGAACTGCTGCGCAAATACGGCGGTCCGACCCCGCAGGCACTCGTAGAGAGTGCGCTGCATCACGCATCTTTGCTGGAGCAGTTTGATTTCCACGATATTGTCATTTCCATCAAATCTTCGAATGTACAGAATATGATCGCAAGCTACCGTCTGGCGGCAGAACAGTGCAATTATCCGCTGCATCTGGGCGTCACCGAGGCAGGTACGGCGCGCATGGGACTCATCAAATCCGCTGCCGGCATCGGCTCGCTGCTTTGCGACGGCATCGGCGAAACGATCCGCGTTTCCCTGACGGCTGACCCTGTCAAGGAAATTGAAGCTGCCATTGACATTCTGAAAGCCATTGATAAGCGAGGCGGTGTACAGCTTGTTTCCTGTCCGACCTGCGGCAGAACCCGTATCGACCTCATCTCGGCGGCAAATGCAGTCGAGGAAGCACTGCGGCACTGCGAGAAAAACATCAAGGTTGCCGTGATGGGCTGCGTGGTCAACGGACCCGGTGAAGCACGCGAAGCGGACATCGGCGTGGCTGGCGGCGACGGCTGTGCGGTTCTGTTCAAGGGCGAGCAGATCCTGCGCAAGATTCCCGAATCGGAAATCGTACCCGCACTGCTTGCGGAGATTGAGAAACTCTGAGCGCATCCAATTCCAAAGCACATCCGACCGAAAGGTCTGATGATATCATTTTTTAAAATAGGAGCGTATTTTTTTGAAGAATTACAACACACCGGAGATTGTGGCATAACCGCGGAGGTTTGCTGACAATCGCACAAACCTCCCGCTGAACAGCAATTGCAGTTAACAATTTTCAGGAGGATAAAATAATGAATAAAAATAACTATACCATTCGTTTGGAACAGCCCAAGGACTTCAGAGAAGTCGAAAACCTCATCCGTGAAGCATTCTGGAATGTATATCATCCCGGATGCTCGGAGCATTATGTTATGCATTTGCTCAGAGATGACCCTGCTTTCGTCAAAGAACTGGACTTTGTCATGGAACAGGATGGCAGACTCATCGGGCAGAATATTTTTGTGAAAACCATCATCGAAGCAGATGACGGCAGAATCATTCCGATCCTGACCATGGGACCGATCGGCATTCTCCCTGCGCTGCATCGTATGGGCTACGGCAAAATACTGCTGGATTATTCTCTCCAAAAAGCCACGGAAATGGGCTTCGGCGCGGTGCTGTTTGAGGGAAACATTGCGTTTTACGGCAAAAGCGGATTCGATTACGCCGGAAAATTCGGCATTCGGTATCACGACCTGCCTGAGGACGCAGATGCTTCGTTTTTCCTCTGCAAAGAGCTGATTCCCGGCTATCTGGACGGCATCACGGGTGTGTATCAGACACCTGCGGGCTACTATGTCGATGCTGACGATGTGGACGCATTTGACAAGGATTTTCCGCCCAAACAAAAGCTGAAACTTGAGGGACAGCTTCCTGATTAATCAAAAAAACGACCGAAAAGGACTGACACGTTCTTTTCGGTCGATTTTTCAATCCTCATCGGAGCGGCTGCCCGCCTGCAAAATACACATCATGCAGGTGCCGAGCGTTCCGCCGACGACCGTGCCAAGTATAAAGGATACCATATCATATCCCTCCTTTGTGCTGATTTTTCTTATGTATTCTGCCCTGTTTCATGGCGCACTATACAAAAATTATTGATTTTAATTAATCTGATAAAATAAAACATCATAATTTATCGGAACGGCCGTTTTTTTATTGACAATAGGTGCAAAAACTGATATACTGAAAGGTGCTTTAAGCAAGAATTTAATAGAAAGGATGCTACCATGAAAAGAAAGCTAACCAAGTTTGCTGCTGCGTTGACCGCATTGACGCTTGCCGTTGCAGCAATCCCGTCTGAGCTGGTTGCATTTGCCGCAGAGGAAAATCCCCCTGCCCGCGGCGATGTGAACTTGGACGGAGTCATCGACAAGGCGGATATTGCGGCAATGGAAAAATTGCTCAGCAGTTCTGCCGCAACCATTTTTGCGGAAGAAGCAGAAAACAATACCGCATATGACGTTACGTTGGAAGGTCTGATCGATTCCCGTGACCTCTATGCCCTGACACGTTATGTCAATGAAAAAGAGGCATTCCCGATGGAATACAGCAAGGTAACGGAAAATCCCGTCAGCCTTCGTATTTCCGATGGAGAATGTTTCAGCGGCAGTACGGTTACCCTCGATGTCGGTTTTGTTGACTGGACAAAGGACATTGCAGGCTATGATGTGATTCTGCGCTTCGATGACTGCTTTACCGTATCTTCCGTTTCCTGCACGGGCAGCGGAATGTACGCAACAGAGGGTACTGCCCTCAAATTGTGCGGAAACTATACAGACAAGGAGGCGTGGCGCGGTAACATTGCTTCCGTGACACTGAAATCCAAAGAAAAGTTTTCCGGTGACGCAAAGGTTGCAATCGAAAGTGCGAGCGTCTTTAATTCGGAATACGATTTCTATACCCCGAAACTGGATACTGCCAGCATAGAAGTCCACGATGTATTTGCACCTGTCGGACTGCAACAGGCAGGCATTTCCAGCGGTTCTGCGAAGATTTCGTGGGAAATGCCCTTTACTGACCAGCCGATCGCATCCTATTCGGTTTACCGTGACGGCGAAGCAATCGGTCAGGTTTCCGCAGAGGAATTCAGCTTCCTCGATACAGGTTTGACCCTTGGCACGGAGTACAGCTATACCGTCAAGGCAAATCTGGATACGGGGGTGCAGTCGGATGCATCCCGTCCGCTGGTTGTGACACCGCAGGTGTTGAAACTGAAATCGGCAGCCTTTTCCACTGAGCAGGTCAATGTGCTGGAAAGCGATCTGACTGCAACACTGGAACAGCCGATCATGCTCGAATCCATGACGATGTCCGTCAAGGACAGCGCAGGCAAGGTCAAGGACGTCAAAGTGCCGTTGGAGGGTGCTTCTCTGGCACAGATCACCTCCAAACTGGATGTTGCCGCTTATATAACAGGCGAATACACCATGACCGTGACCGTGCAGGATGTGGACGGCAAAACGGATACGACCTCGTTCCTGTTTGATATCTTCACCACACCGCCTGAGGCAGTCAAGCTGGAAGGCTACGCAGGTGAACTGAATGCGACCCTGACATGGGATATCGCAGTGGAGGCTTCTGCGTGCGGTTACCGCGTATACCGTCAGGCAGCAGGCGAGAAGGATTGGACGCTGGTCAAGGAGATCAAAGACCGTTCCGTGCTTTCCTATCAGGATACCAAGCTGACGGCTGGTTCCGCTTACAACTATGCTGTAACGGTATTCAATGAGTTCGGTACGGAAAGCGAAAAGAGCAATACTGTTACCGTGACCCCGAAAGCCGACGTTACACCGCCTGAAATCACGTACTTCATTCCGAAGGATGCCACCAGAGTGGCAGGTCTGCTTCAGGTTGCCGTGAAGGCTGCCGATTCGGGTAACATTGAAAAGGTCTACTGCGAGATCTCGACCGATGATGGCGAAACCTGGACAGAACTGTTCACGCAGGAAAGCGACAATGCCGTCTGGAAGCTGGACACCACGACCTATGAGGACGGTATCTACTATCTGCGTGCAATGGCAAAGGATGCAGCCGGTCTGGAATCCAGCGGCGTCAATCAGGTTGCCATTGAGATCGACAACACTGCCCCTGAACAGGTAACAGGCGTCAAAGCAGACGTTGTTTACTCCACGCAGGCGACCATTTCCTGGAACGGCGTGAAGGATGAGGACTGCTCCTACTTCCTCGTGACGCTGACGCATGACGGAAAAACCGAGCAGAAACGTTCCAATGCAAAGGGCATCAACCTGACAGGTCTGATTCAGAATACCGCTTATATTTTGACGGTCTGTGCCGTTGACCAGCTTGGTAATGCGGGCGCACCCTCTGAGCCGCTGCGCTTTACTACCGTCAAGGATACAGGCGCACCTGTCATCACGGAGATGCGGCTTTACGGCGATGTGGTTCGTGCAGGCGGTATCCTGAATGTTTACGTTGTCGCAAAAGATAACGAAAACGGTGCCATCTCTGCAATTTACCTGCAATATTCGCAGGATATGAAAACATGGAGAACCCTTTCCCTCAATCAATACTATGGCACATTCAATGTAAGCGATACAAACCTGAAAGACGGTACCCTCTATCTGCGTGCATACGCAATCGACGTTTACGGCAACTGTGGCGACCCGGAAAAAGCCAAAGTCGAAGAAGTGACCGTTGACAATACCCCGCCAAAGGAAATTCCGCTGCTGAGTTCCAAGGTGCTGGATAACGGTATCCAGCTCAGCTGGACAAAGCAGGAGAACAGCGAAATTGTCGGTTTTGGCTTGCAGCGTGCGGAAACAGCGGACGGTACATATACCAACCTGCTGCAAAACGCTTCCAATCAGAGCTATACCGATACCAAGGTAAACCCTGATGTCACTTATTATTACCGCATTTGCGGATACGACAAAGCGGGCAACCAGGGTGCTTATTCCGAGCCTTTGGCAGTTAAATTTTCTCCCGATGTGATTGCGCCTGTGCTGCAATCCTTCTATCTTTCCCCGCAAAATCAGATTGTCAGCGATTATTATTCGTCCTTGCAGGTCATCGCAACCGATAACCTCAAAATGGCGGATATCATTCTCGAATACCAGTGCGATGCAGAAACCGCATGGACTGCATTCACAGGTACAAACGAATTCAACAGCGATTCCAAGCAGTTGAAAGTCACCGCGGACATTCCTGCGGCTGTGATGAAAGCGGAAAACGTCCGCATCCGCATCACCCCGAAGGATGCTTACGGCAATTCCCCTGAGCCAAGCGTTTACAACTTTACCGTTGATAACCGCACGGCGAATATTACCGCATTCACCGCCAAGCGCGATGGAAATGCCATTGCAATCGACTGGGCACTGGAGGATGTTTCCTTTGTCAGATCCATGAATCTCCTGCGCAAGGTTGATGACGGCAAAGAATATACGCTGGTATATCAGGCACCGAAAGCGGAGCAGCTCGAATACAGCTACAAGGATTCCCGTCTGGAAAACAGCGGCTCCTATGTCTACCGTCTGGAGATCATCTGCACCAACGGCAACGTTGTCAGCAAAACGCTGGAGCCTATGAAGGTGCAGTCTGTCCCTGTTCCGATGCTGGTCTGCGATACCACCCAGAAACTCGGCGCAGCTTATCGTTTTGATGCAACAGGCTCTAAAAATGCGGACGAGATCACCATGGTCACGCTGGATTTCGGTGACGAAACCTGCAAGACCTCCGAGAACGTTGCAACCGCAGTCTTTGAGCATACCTATGCGGCAGTGGGCGAGTACACCGTCACACTGACCTGCACCAATGCAGACGGCTTCTCCGCTTCCGTAACCGCTGTGGTCCGTGTGGAAGAACCCGCATCCATTGCACAGGTCACTGTAACCGTTACGGATACTGCGGGCAGTGCGGCTGCCAACACCTCCGTTTATCTGGATGTCGGAACGGATTCTCAGGTGAAATACCAGACCGACGGCAATGGTAAGGTCACCTTCTTTACCACCGCCGGCAACCATGAAATCGGCGTATTCGGCAACGGATATCTGCCTGCAACCAAGCTTTGCGAATGCATCGCGGGCGCAGACAATCAGGTTTCTTTCTCAGTCGTCAAGAATCAGCTTGTGGAAGCTTCCTTCAAGATCACCAAGATGACCTTTGACGAAATCAAGGCAGCAGGTATTAATGTCGCATCTCCTGAAAACTGTCATGTTGAGAAAATTGATGTCACCCTGTCCTATGTCAGCGACAAGTCCTCCTCCAATAAGCTCACCATTTACTACGATTCCAAGACCGGTACCAACTATCTGCCTGAGTCTGCAAAAAAGCAGGGCTATCAGATCGGTAAGATCGTCACCAACCAGAAGCGCGAGATCAACACGATCGTACTGCTGCACATTCCGGCAGAAGTCCAGTTCCTCAAGGAATTCTTCAATGTGGAAATGATCATCATCAACAATGCGGATGCCGGCTTCACCATTGAAAATTCCGAAGTGACCCTGAACCTGCCGGACGGTCTGACTTTGATGGAAAGCGCAAACGGTTCTTCGCCGCGCACGGTTTACATCGGCGACCTGGTCGGCGGCAAGCAGCCTGAAACTGTCAACTGGATCGTTCGCGGCGATACGCAGGGCGATTACCGGATCACTGCTGATTTTTCGGGTAAGCTCACAAAATTCAATGAGGATATCCACCAGACCTTTGTGTCGGAACAGTCCATTCATGTCAATGGTCTGAGCGCGGTCGATATCACCCTCAATATCGGTTCTTCCATTTTCCATGATCGCCTGTATGCGGAATTGGTGGTCAAAAACAACTCCTCCTCTCCGATTTATGCGCTTTCTACCAATATCGGCGAGATCCTTGCGACAAGCCTTGGACAGTTCATCGGCAACCCGAAAGTTTCCATTGCACAGACCCGCTTCAAGGGCAAGGATAACATCTGGCTTGTGAAAGATGAGAAAACAGACTACATCGAGGAACTGAAATCCGGTGAAACGTTCAGTGTCCTTTACGCCATCACCGATTTTTCCGATGAATATGCATTCACATTCCTCAAGTACGTAAAGGATTCCCTGAAAGCAAGCTCTACCTTTGGTCGTGCAAAGGTCAATGTGACCAGTGTATCACCGATCGATACCGATTCGCTCTACTACGGCATTGATTTCGATGAAAAAACGGATTACATGATCGTCGTGCAGAACAAGGCACGCAGAGCCATCGCAGGCGCGACCGTCAAGCTGTATGAGGTTCCCAATCGCTATTACTATGGCAGCAATAAGACTCTGGTCGCACAGGGTACGACCGATTCCCGCGGCAGACTGATCATTCCGCGCGGCGATTCTGCAAAGTACTATGTACTGACCGCAGAGTGTGAAGGCTATCGCACCTACATGGATTCGACATTCGGCTTTACGAGCTCTACGTCAAATCACCAGAGTACGATTACAATGTCGGCAATTCTGGAAACAGGCAGCTATAAGCTTTCAGCGGCAAAAATCTATGTCGATGACCGCTATGCTGCGGATGTCCTGAATAACAGCTACACCGTCATGGAGGGTGACACAGGTTCCTTTATTCTGGCAGTCACCAGCAGCGCGGATACGACAAAGTTTGAGGTATATCAGGGCACAAGACGGATCGCTTCCGCAAATGCTGAGGATGGTTATGCGGAAATCAGCCTGCGCAATACCTCCTTTGATTACGGAAAGAGCTGCTATGTTCATGCTTTTGCTCCGTCAGGTGACGATATCTCCACGAAGATCAACATTCAGGTCGTCAAGAAACCGGTTGATGTGAAGAAAGATATCGACAATGCGATCAATCAGACGGTTGGCGAAACAGGCAGCATCAGCACACCGACTCCTCAGGTGCTGCTGGATTATGGTTGGTGCCTCGATCTGAACATCAAATTCCCCGATACGGTCAAATCCGCTTCCAATCTGGTCGTGAGTGATGACAGTATCAATACATACGGCAAAAACAAATTTACGATGACGAATGATGAGATCAGCTTCTACTACACCCTGAACTTTGTAGATGAGAAGCCGGTCGATAAAAAGGAAATCAAGATCGGCTGGCTAGGCAGTCTGGGAATCGCCATCGGCTTCTATTTCGGCGGCAAGATCGACATTAACGCCAATAAAATTGAACTGACAGGCGGCGTTGTCTGCGAGGTCAGCGGTTCTCTCAGCGGTATTCTCGGCGAATGGGTCACACCTCCCTGCTATATCGGTGTCACAATCAGCGCAAGCGTCCGAATCAGCGCACTGGTGAACTTCATGGTCAGCATGGATACAGGCGCATTCTCCTTTGATTACTTCGAACTCGGCGGAAAATTGCGTGTGCAGTTTGAGCTTGACGCAATGCTCGGCGTCAAGGGCATTGTCGCAGGCGGCATTTACGGACATCTGGACTTTGTTCTGGATAGCTGTATCCTCCGAACAAACGGTGATCCCTACTTCAAGGAGATCTATCTGTCAGGCGATGCAGGTCTGAGAGGTGAGTTCCTCGGCTTTGAGGGCAAGGTCAAATTGATTGAGGGCAAGATCGTCTTTGTCAAGAATGACGGCTCCAGAGCCATCGTACCGCAACGTTATACCAGTCCCGCACAGGCACTCGCCGACCCGAGTTACTACGCATTCGACAATGTTGCAGCAGGTACAAATATCTGGAACGGCAAGCTGACGGAAAGCGCAGCGGAAACCGTACTCCGCACCGATGTTTACACCGGCTGTTCTCCTGTTCTCGCAAGCGACGGCAAAACCACCATCATGGCATGGGTGGAAAATGACGCAACCCGCGGCGCAGGTAACGCAAAACACGTTGTTTACTCCATTTATAACAGCGAAACCGCAACATGGAGCGATCCGCTCGCTGTGGACGACAATATGAACGCAGAGTACAACCCTGTGCTTTATGTTGCAAAAGACGGCATTTATCTGGCATATCAGGAATCCGAAACCGTTTTTGACGGCGAAAACACCATGGAACTGACCGAATATGCAGCACAGATGGATCTGATGACCACAAAATTCGATGCAGACTCGAAGAAATTTGCTGCGGCTGATACCCTGGTCAAGGCTGACGGCAAGACCTTCTCCTGCGCACCGGAATTCATCTCCGATGCAGAGGGCAACCTCTATGTATTCTGGCAGTGCAACAAAAACGGTACCATTTTCGCAAATGACAATGCAAACGCAATTCTCTACGCACAGATGACCGACAAGGGCTGGTCGAAACCGACCGAACTTGCTGCCGATCTGCCCATGCTGAGCGATTTCGCCTGCGGCTTGGACGCAAACGGCAAGCCTGTCTGCGCTTACCTCATCAATCCGGGTACTGATCCGCTCAAGCTGGAATCCCGCGAACTCTATCTCCAGCCGATGGAAGGCGAGGCAGTACTGCTCCGCACCGGCATGATCGAATCTCTGAATTGCACGGAGATCTGCGGCAAGACCGAAAAAGGCTTCGTATGGCTCGAAAACGGCTGCTTCTATTCGTGCACGGACGGCGAAAACGCTGAGCTTCTGATGGATGCCTCCGCACTCCACCCGACAGGCGACCTCATCATGGCGGATGACAGAGCGTTCTTCACAGGCTATGCGGACGAGGGCAACACGCTCTATACCGCAACCTATGACAGCGAAGCAAAGACATTCAGCACTCCTGTTGTTTACAAGAACGCAGAAAATACCTATTATCAGAATCTTCAGGCAGCAAAGGTCGGAAATGAAGTCCTGCTGATCGCAAGCCGCGAAACCGCCAGCGTCAGCGAGGAGGACTTTACGGTCAATGCTTCCCTGATCGGCGAAAAGTTTACCAAGTACACCAATTTGTCGCTCACAGGCTGCGATTATGCTGTCAGCAATGCTGCTCCTGCAAAGGAATTCCCGATGACCATGCAGATTCAGAACAACGGCAGCGAGCGCGTATCTCAGGTGAATGTTTCCCTGTTGGATGCAAACGGTCAGGCAGCTGCTGAAAAGACTTACACCGTTGACCTCGCATCCGGTGCGGCAACTGAAATTGAATTTGCTCCGGTTCTCCCCGCAGATTTCAGCGGTGCTGCATACGATGTTACCATCGCGGCAGTTGGCGCAAAGGAACTCACCATGGACGACAATACCGCAAAGGTTGATCTGACCAAGACCGACCTGCGCGTCAATGCGGCTAAGGAATACAATGAGGACAAAACTTTTGTCACACTGACCGTTACCAATGACAGCTGCGTCCCTGCATCGGCAATGCTGAAAGCGATTCCGCACAGTACGGGCGAGGCAACCGTTGCATTGTTCAGCGATGTCATTGAACCGCACAAATCCGTTTTCTGGACAATTGATGCTGAGGAACTCCTTGGCGATGTCTTCCATGACTTCGTAGAAATCGAGATCGAAGCCGATGTTGAGGATGCTGACCTCGAAAACAACAGCGGTACACTGACGCTGACAAAGGGCGGCATGGATGGTTATCAGATGGGTGACATCAACTTCGATGGCGGCGTCAATGAGCGCGATGCAGTGCTTGTTCTTACCATGTATGTCCGTTCCATGTTCGCCGACGAGGAAGGTCGCACCAGTGATTCCTTCTCTGTCAACCAGCATATGGCGGCAGATGTCAATGGCGACGGCATGATTTCCGAATATGATGCAACCTTGCTCCTGACCTATTACGCATACACCATCACACTCGATGAGGGCGAGGAAGTCCTCTCTCTGAGCGAATATCTTGAAAGCAAGCTGAATGGAGGTTCGAATCAATGATGAATTGGAAGCAGGCACTGCTCCGCGGTCACAAAGTCAAACGTGTGATTGCAGGCTTTGCGGCAGTCGCCCTCCTGAGTAATTCTCTGGATAGCGGCATTGCCGAAACAGGCAACACGTACCGCTCCCTTGCATTTCCGACTGTATCTGCCGTGACAATCACGGCGGATGCAGGGATCGCTGCGACCACAACTACTACTGTTGCGGCAACCAAGGCGGCTACCACAGCAGCAACCGTCAAAGCGACCACCGCGGCAACCAAGGCGGCTACCACAGCGGCAACCGTAAAAGCGACCACAGCGGCAACCAAGGCGGCTACCACAGCAGCAACCGTCAAAGCGACCACAGCGGCAACCAAGGCGGCTACCACAGCAACAACCGTCAAAGCGACCACCGCGGCAACCAAGGCGGCTACCACAGCAGCAACCGTCAAAGCGACCACCGCGGCAACCAAGGCGGCTACTACAGCGGCAACCGTAAAAGCGACCACAGCGGCGACCAAGGCGGCTACCACAGCGGCAACCGTAAAAGCGACCACTGTGACGACCAAGGCAGCTACCACAGCGGCAACCGTAAAAGCGACTACTGTGACGACCAAGGCGGCTACCACAGCGGCAACCGTAAAAGCGACCACCGCGGCAACCAAGGCGGCTACTACAGCGGCAACCGTAAAAGCGACTACTGTGACAACCAAGGCCACTACCATTTCCACCGCGCCCGTGACCACTACGGTTACAGAAGTCACCTCCGCAACTGCCTATGACGAAACCTCCATGCTGGTCTATCGTCTGGAGGAGGACGGCGCACATATCATCAAATATAACGGCGATGCCGAAAAACTGGTAATTCCCGAAAAGCTCGGCGGAAAACCGGTGACGGTCATTGAAAGCAGTGCATTTTATCAGAAATACGTGCTGGCTTCCGTGACGCTGCCGAGCAGTCTGACTGAGATTCAGAGTTCTGCATTCGGCTACTGCTACTCACTGGAAAATGTCGAATTTGCAGGCAAAAATCTGAAAATCATCGGCAGCTACGCGTTTACTAACTGCGTCATGCTCCATACAATCTCACTTCCCGAGAGTGTGGTTACAATTAAAGATTATGCTTTCTATCGTTGCAGCAATCTGGAAAGTATCGTCATTCCTGAGGGCGTGGAGTCCCTGGATCAGTACGCTTTCGGATATTGCAACGAACTGAAAGAAGTCAGCTTGCCGAAATCGCTGAAAGCTATTGGAACCTATGCGTTCTGCTACTGCTACACCCTCGAAAAGTTAGACTTCTCTGAGGGACTGCTCTCCATTGGAAACTATGCATTCTATTACTGCTATGAGCTGGCAGAAGTAGCACTTCCTTCCACCTGTCAGTATGTCGGACAAGGTGCGTTTTCATACTGCTCCAATATCAAGAGCGTTTCGGTTTCCAACGCAATGATTACGTTTGACAATTACGCTTTTTCCAATTGCAGACTTCTCGAAGATGTTACACTGGAAAACTGCACCGCAACCCTGAATTCCAATTTGTTCAGCGGATGCGTCAATCTGAACACCGTAACATGGACAGGCGAATTGCTAAAACCTGCCTCCGAGGATGAACCCCAGCGTTATTCGGTGATCGGTATCAGTGCTTTCAGTAACACGTCGTCACTGAAAAATCTGGTACTGCCTGAGAACCTCTATACCATCGGAAGAGATGCATTCAACGGCTGCATTTCGCTGGAAAAAGTCGTGTTCCCGCAGTATCTCGATAACATCGGTTCCAATGCATTTCGCAGCTGCACTGCTCTGACGGAATTGACATTCCCGACAGAAATGACCTTGATTGACAGCAGTGCGTTCTCTACCTGCAACCACTTGAAAAAAATCGTTTTGCCAAAGAAAATCGTCAATATTGGTGCAAACGCATTTGCCAGTTGCACTACTTTGACCGATATTACATTCCCTGAGGAAGCAACCAGCATTGGCACGGAGGCATTCTATGACTGCCTTTCTTTGAAATCGGTTACCGTTCCCAAGGGTATCACGGCAATCAGTGATAGAATGTTCTATCAGTGCGAGGCTCTGGAAACCATTTCCTTGAGCGAAGATGTTAGAAGCATTGGCGCTGGGGCATTCAACAATTGCCGTGCACTGGTAAACGTCACGCTGCCCGATTCGGTGACGACGATCGGTCAGGGCGCATTCCGCGGCTGTACTGCTCTGGAATCCTTTACATTCCCGAAGTTTCTGTCTGTGCTCCCTGCATCTCTGTTCTATGGCTGCACCAATCTGCTGATTGACGAGATCCCTGCCAATGTGACGGAAATCGGTGCTTCCGCATTCTTTGGCATCCGCAATATCGAAAAACTGGATCTGACCCGCGATTTGAAATACGGCGACAGCGTATTCGGCGGAATGCGTGAGCTTTCCTCTCTGGAAATCCCCGAAAAAGCAAAGCTTGCTCCGAATATGTTTGCAAATTCTCCGAACCTTGTTTATGTTTACGTAAACGGCGATATCAGAGAACAGGTGCTGTACAGCGGTTTGTTCCAGAACTGCACGCGCCTTGCTTATTTTGAGTATACAGGCACAATGACCATGATCCCTGATGTGTTCTTCTACAATTGTACGAACCTGCACTTCAAGTTGCCGTCTACGCTTACAAGCATCGGTAATTCCGCATTCGCTTACTGCAAGAACATCTCAGAGCATATCGAGTTCCCGAATGCCGTCAGAATCTCCACATCTGCGTTTGCAAACTGTTCGAATCTGAAATCTATTCAATTTATGGGAACCGCACTTGTATATGATATGGCATTTGCGTACACGGGCTTGCAGCAGCCTGCATTCCCGAGCAATATGACTTCTGTTCCGACTGGTTGTTTCCAGGGATGTGTATCCATGACGGAAATTGTAATCCCTGACAGCATTGTGAGCATCGGTACTTCTGCATTCAGTTCCTGCTCAAAGCTGGAAAAGGTTACGTTAGGAAAAGGTCTGATTTCCATTTACACAAATGCATTCCAGAATTGCTATTTGCTGAATACCTGTGTTCTTCCTGCAAGTTTGGAGCGTATTGACAACAGTGTATTTTTGAACTGCACCGCGCTGACTGAAATGGATATTCCCGCATCCGTGGCTTATATCGGTACGGATGTGTTCCGCGGCTGTTCCAAGCTGGAAACCGTCAATTTCGCAAGCACTGCAACGAACACCTATCTCCCGAACAATTTCTTCTATGGCTGTACCGCTCTGAAGAATGTGCAGCTTCCGATCACCCTTACCTCCATCGGTGCTTCCACATTCACGAACTGTAAGGCATTGACAGAGCTTCCGCTGTCTTCCAAAATCACTTCCATCGGGAACAGCGCATTTGCAGGCTGCGCAGGAATCAAATCCGTAACACTGCCCGCAACTGCAACTTCGCTTGGCACGGCTGTGTTCAGCGACTGTACCGCTCTGGAATCCGTGAAGCTGCCCGAAACTATTGCTTCGATTCCTGCATCGTTCTTGAAAGGATGCACGTCACTCAAGAGCGTTGTCATTCCTGATTCCGTTCATACGGTTGGCAACAATGCTTTTGAGAAATGTTCCGCACTGGAAGAAATTGTGATCCCTGAATCGGTCAGCAGCCTCGGCTCTTATGTCTTTTCCGGCTGCAAGGCTCTGACAGAGTTTACATATCCTGCACAGATCACGACCATTCCTGCTTATGCTTTCTATCAGTGTTCGGCACTGAAAAAGATCACGATCCCTGATACCGTGACTTTGTTGAATTCGAATGCCTTTATGGAATGTTCTGCATTGACCGACATTGTGCTGCCAAGCAACATTTCGACCATTCCCTATGCTTGCTTCCGGAACTGCACATCACTCTCAAACATTACCATTCCCGCAGAATGCACGAACATTAGCTCCAATGCATTCAATGGTTGCACGCAGCTGAAAGAGTTGATACTCCCTGTAAAGGTAAAGAGTATCAGCTATGATACCTTTGACCTCACGACGCTGCTGCTGGTTTATCCGGAAAGCCCTATTGTTTCGGCTTTGGTCCAATATGCTTACAACTACAAGCTGATCGATGTCGTGACGACTACCATTACGACTGCCACCGATGTCACGGGCATGACGACAGTAACCACTACCGCGACAACCGCAATCACCACTTCCGATGGCATCATCGTTGTGGAGGGCAGCTACGCTTACGCTCTGTCCGGTACTTACGTAACCATCGTTTCCTGCGATACGGAAGCAGAGGAGATCGTCATTCCTGAAACCATCGATGATCTGCCTGTTTCTTACCTCGCGCCTTCTGCATTCCGCGGCTGTAAGGCCAAGTCCATTCAACTCCCTGTGAGCATCACGTATTTCTCTGATGGACAGTTTGAAAACATGACCAATCTGGTCAGCGTTTCCTTTGGTGTAGGTGTGACCTATTTGTCGAGTCGCTGCTTTGCAGGCTGCACTTCACTGACGACATTCCCGACAGAACATATTACGGGCATCAGCAATCAGGCATTGCTCGACTGCACTTCGTTCAACATTGCAAACTGGCCTGCACTGGAATACAACTCGGATTCTTCCTTCAAAAACTGTACTGCTCTGGAAGGATTCAAACCCTCACCGCGCTACAGCTATGTCAACTCCTATGCATTCAGCGGATGCACTTCCCTGAAGGAAGTCAAGCTGCCGATCGGCGTGACCAGCATTTCCAATAACGCATTCCAAGGCTGCACATCCCTGAGCAAAATCGAACTTCCTCCATCTGTGAACTATTTCTCCAGCCACGCTTTTGAAGGTTGTTCCGGTCTGACCGAAATTGACATCCCTGTCGGCGTGACCTATATCAATGATTATGTTTTCAAAGACTGCACTTCGCTCAAAAAGGTTACCATTCCGATTTCGGTTACATCCATTTACGGCAGCGCATTCAGAGGATGTACATCACTGGAAAGCATTGTCATTCCTGAACATGTTACCTATATTTCGGATTATGCATTTGCAGATTGTACTTCTCTGAAAGATGTGACACTTCCTTTGGGTATCACAAGCTTGTATTTGGGTGTTTTCATGGGTTGTACTTCTCTGACCGAAGTGACAATTCCGGAATCGGTCACCTATCTTTCCAACTACGTGTTCATGGGCTGCACCAATCTGAAAAAGGTGGATTTCCGTACAACTTCCTACATCAGCGTTTATTCCGATGCATTTTCCAACTGTCCTGCACTGGAAGAAGTCAATCTGGAAAGCCCCTCCATTTCGTTCTCCGAATATGCGATCGGTTATCAGAAATTTGAGGACGGCTCGTATAAGCCCGCCGCCGAAAATATCACAGTGTATGCTCCGATGGTCTATGGCATGGATTCGCTCCAGAAGGCTGTTCCGATCAAATATGTACCGAAAAACTGCACATATCATATTGAGAAAGACACCCAGACCATTACCATTGATTTCATCGACTGTCATTTCGAAAATAACAATTCTTCTGTCAGCCTGTATGTTCCTGCTATCATCGAGGGACTCCCTGTTACAAAGGTCGGCAACGGTGAATGCGTGCTGAATTGCCAGAATGACTGTTATCTCACATTGCCTGATACCGTGACAGAAATTGCAGACTATGCCTTTATGGGCTGCGAAAAGCTGCTGTCTTTGTCTGCTCCCGCTGTTACCAACGTGGGCATCGAAATTCTCTATGGCACGAAGTATCAGAATCAGGCAGAAAGCTCCAAATCCAGAATCGTTCTGGGTAACGGCTATCTCTACCGTTGGTTTGGTGATGCGGAACTTGCAGATCTGACCGGTATCAAGGTTATCGGAAAAGACGCATTTGCGTATAACCGAAAGGTTTCCGAAATCATCTTCGATGAGGAACTCACTGAAATCTGTGACGGTGCCTTTATGGAGTGCAGCGCACTCAAGGAAATCGTACTTCCCGCAAATCTGACAACCATTGGCGATACGGCATTTGCAGGCTGCAAGCTGCTGACAGATGTGGTGATCCCCGATAGTGTCAAGAATCTCGGTGAGGACATTTTCCTCCGCTGCGATGCAATGAACAAAACCGCATAAACACAAAAAAGACTTCGTTCCCCAAGCGGGAACGAAGTCTTTTTTTGTAGATAAAACAGGTCAGGAGATGACATGGCGAGAAACGAAGTCTTTTTTAATCTTCACCCTCGGTGTATTCAAAGGAGGACGCAGATGCGGCTGCAATCGCTGCCTTGCTGAACTGCGTTTCGTAAAGCTGCGTATATACACCGCCTGCACCAACCAGTTCTGTATGTGTACCACGCTCTGCAATGTGTCCATCCTGAATAACCAGAATCTCATCTGCTGCCAGGATCGTGGAAAGTCTGTGCGCGATCAGAATACTCGTGCGGGATGCTATCAGCGGTTCGATTGCTTCCTGAATCTTCTGCTCCGAAATGGAATCCAGTGCAGAGGTCGCTTCGTCAAAAATCATGATTGTCGGGTCTTTCAGCAGCACACGCGCAATCGAGATGCGCTGCTTTTCACCGCCCGAAAGCTTCAAGCCGCGGTTGCCGACCATGGTATCCAGTCCTTCCTCCTGCTTCAGGATGAAATCCAGAATATTTGCCTGTTTGCAGGCATCGAGCAGTTCCTCCTCGGTGGCATCGGGTTTGGCGTAAAGCAGATTATCGCGGATGGTGCCGTTGAACAGATAGGTTTCCTGGCTAACGATACCAACGTGTTTACGCAGGAATTCCAGATCCAGCTTGCGGACATCCACATCATCAAAGGTGACGCTGCCCTCAATGACATCATATAGACGCGGAATCAGGTTGACCAGCGTACTTTTGCCCGAACCGGACGGTCCGACCACGGCGATACAGTTGCCGCTTTTCAGCTTGAAGTTGATGTCCTTGAGAATCTGACGTTCCTTGTCGTAGTAGAAGCCGACATTCTTGAATTCGATTCTGCCGTCCACTTCGTCCAGAGTCACGGCATCCGGTGCATTCTCAATTTCCACAGGCATATCGAAATACTCGAAGATACGGGTAAACATCGACATGGAACGAATCCAGTCAACCTGAATATTCAGCAATTGGTTCACAGGACCGTACATTTTGCTGAGCAGCGCAACCAGTACGGTGATGTCACCGACTGTCAGCGTAGAATCGTATTTCATCATCAGAATGCCGCCCACCAGATACAGCAGCATCGGTCCGACACTCGAAAATGTACTGAGTACCACGCGGAACCATCTGCCTGCCATGCTTTCGCGGATGTTCAGATTGATGAGCTTTTTGTTGACATTTTCGTATTTTTCGTACTCGTGTTGTTCTCTGCCGAACAGCTTGACCAGAAGCTGTCCGCTGACCGACAGCGTTTCATTCAGAATGCCGTTGATCTCATCGCTGCAAGCCTGCGATTCATTGGTGAGCGACCAGCGGTTTTTACCTGCGCTGCGCGTCGGAATGGTGAACAGCGGCACCACAATCAGACCAATCAGCGCAAGAATCCAGTTTTTCTGGAACATGACCACCAGCGAAATGACCAACGTGATCGAGTTGGAGAGAATGCTGGTGAGCGTGTTGGTGATGATCTGCTGCACACCTGAAATGTCGCTGGTCATGCGCGTAATGATGTCACCCTGATTGTTGGACGTAAAGAATCGCTGCGACATTTTTTGCAGGTGCTGATACATTTTGTTGCGCATATCGTAGGTGATGTGCTGCGCAATCCACGTATTCATGTAGCTTTCCAGTACGCCGATCAGGTTTGCACCCAGCGTGACTGCCAGTGACAATACAATGAATGTCACGAGTTTGCCCATGTTGCGCCCGATCAGTCCTTCGTCAATGATTTTTCCGGTCAGTACCGACGGCAGCAGTGTAAAGAATGACGAAAAAATAATCGCGCCAATGACGACCAGCATTTGCTTCCAGTAGGGCTTCAGATAAGAAAAAATACGTACAAGCAGCTTTTTTGTGACCTTGGGACGATTCTTCATTTCTTCTTCTGTCAGATAATGTCCCGCACGACCTCCCATTGGTGGCATGATGACCAACCCCTTTTCCATAAAGATAGCTTCATTATACTATATCTTGGGTATAATTGCAAGTTGTTTTGAAACATTTGCCGAGTTTTACGCATATTTTTCTATGATAGGGCAGCAGCAGGCAGATCTGTCTGTTGACTTTTTTCATATTGTATGCTAAAATAATTGCAGATACCGTGTCTATTATGAAATCGGAAGGAGCATTTCTATGGAAGAATCACCGAAAGCCAGATTTCATCTGCCAAGCTTTGCGCTGCACGCAAAATTCAATCTGGTGTTTCTCAATATGTATCACAATATGCCTGAGTTTTTCCGTGATGGCGTTGAAATCGCATCATTTTACGGCACGTTCCCGCCTGCCCTCTGGAATGGCGGCAGAACCGTCGGCGGCTACAACTGCGACGAAACGTTTGTCAAAAACATCATTCAGGCATTCAACAGCAAGGGTGTGCCGCTTCGTTTTACTTTTACCAATCCCATGTTGCAGGAGGAACATCTCAAGGATGAATTCTGCAACAAAATCATGCAGCTTGCCGATAACGGCATGAACGAGGTCATTGTCATGTCGCCGCTGCTGGAAGCGTATATCCGCGAAAAATATCCGAAATACAAGATTACCAGCTCCACCTGCAAGCGTCTGGTAGACCCCGCCGCCGTCAGTGCCGAACTGGAAAAGGATTATCATGTGGTCGTGCTGGATTACGACCTCAACAACAAATTTGACATTCTGGAGCAGCTTCCGCATAAGGAAAAATGTGAGTTGCTCATCAACTCCTGCTGTATTCCGAAATGCCCGTTCCGCAGTGAGGAGTATCAATATGTCGGGTTGCAGCAGATCGCCTACTGTGAGCATCTGAAAAAATATCCGAACAAACCGTTCAATATGTCGGAATATTCCGATTTTACGATCAAAAAGAACATCAAATGCCCGTCCAACGGCAACAATATCTATGATAGCAAGAAAACCACGCATCATATCAGCCCGGAGGCAATCTGGGGAAAATATCTCCCGATGGGCTTCCGTCAGTTCAAAATTGAGGGGCGTACCGCAAGCCAGTTGTTCCTGATCGAAAACTATATGTATTATCTCATCAAGCCAGAATGCCGCGACGAAGCACGCTTCCTGTTCCTGCACAATCTGGAACGCAACGGGCTGGTCAAAATCGACTGATTTGAAAAGGATGATGTTGACTTCGGTTATTGCCTTGGAGGAATCATGACAGGGGATGGGATCGAATATCAGCCGAACGGAATCCCGAGTGCTTATTCTGACAGTAGCTCTATGGCTGATTCTTCGGATGCGGAACAGCCGAAAGTCAATGATCTTTGCTGGGGCGAATACCGCGATTTCTACAATGTCCGCTTCACCGAAAATCGGATGGATTCCTTTTGTGACGAAACTACGGAAACTTTTGATTGCGGAGATCATGCTCATCTCCAAGCAGAATACGTTGTCTGTGAATCAGCTGAATTCGTGCGCACACACTGAAAACCGCCCGATCTCCCATCTGAGAGGTCGGGCGGTTTTGTGCTATCATATCAAATAAAAAGCCGCGATACTATTGCATCGCGGCTTTCTGGAGCTGTTTACTGGAGTCGAACCAGCGACCTCATCCTTACCAAGGATGTGCTCTACCAACTGAGCTAAAACAGCATTTTCGCAAATGTAATCGGTTTGGGACCTCAACATTTCGCATTCTTTGCACTCGGAGGTTTGCGCTCTCTCCTGACTGCTTTATAATTATACTACAAGGGGAGGGAAAAGTCAAGAGGAAAATCAGAAAAAAGTCAAAATTGACATGTTGCACAAAAGAGTAATCCAATCTCTGTTGGAATAGATGAACTTGCTTAAGCGAACACTAAAAAATCTTGATTATCTTGCAAAAATGTGCTAGAATATAAAAAACCTATCCACATGGGACAAACAGAAAGGAGAGTGTCCTATGCAACGAATGTTTCTGAGCAAATTGCGTCGTGCTGCGGCGTTGGGCGTTTCAGCGATGCTCTCCGTATCGCTGCTGAGCACATCGGTTTTCGCGGAAGGCTCGCTCCCTGCGGAGGACCGCAACGGCGACGGCATCATCAATGTATTTGACTATGTGCTGGAAAAGCGCGATACCGTGGATGCCTGCTCGCCCTTTACGCTGGATATTTCGGATGCGACAGGCATTGCAGGGGAAACCGTCTGGCTGGATGTATCCATTGAGAATAATCCGGGGCTAACCAATGTCAGCTTTATGTTGGGCTACAATCCTGAATTGAAGCCGTTTCTGAACGGGGAGCAGCTTCTCGATTATTTTGAGGGTGAGGTCGCAGAATCCTATGGCACGGCGATTTCGCTGTATGCACCCGATTCGAAGATCACCTGCATTTCGCCGATTTCAGAGGAGCCGCTGACCATCAACGGCAATGTGGCACGTATCGGTTTTACGATTCCGCGTAATGCGAAAACAGGCGACATTTACACGGTCATCTTCAAAAAGGTATCCTGCCGCACGGAGGGCGGACAACTTCTGAAATCTTATCTGATCGGCAGGGGAGATATTACGGTTGCGGCAGGCGCAAGGTGGACTTCTACGCCGCGCATGGCGAAAAGCTGGGGCATTGACGTATCCCAGTGGCAGGACGATGTGGATTTCGAAGCCGTGCGCAGAAACGGTGTGGAATTTGTTATGCTGCGTGCCGGCTATGGCAGCTTTACGAAGCAGGTAGATACCAAATTCTATGAGTACTACGATGCTGCAAAAGCGGCGGGACTCCCTGTCGGTGCTTATTGGTTTTCCTACGCGCTGACGCCGGAAGCGGCAGTCAAAGAAGCAGAGGTCTGCATGGAGATCCTTGGTGACCGCAGCTTTGAATTCCCGATCGCGTTTGATATTGAGTACAAAAAGCAATTGCAGCTTTCGGCAGCGGATTTCTCTGCGGTTGTGGATGCATTTTGTACCACGATGGAGCGCAACGGCTACTACGTTGTGGTGTACAGTTCTGCATCGCCGCTGAATACGCTGCTGAAACAGAGCGTGCGCGAAAAGCATGATGTCTGGGTGGCAAATTACAATGTCGCAAAGCCGATTTACACGGGTCGCTACGGAATGTGGCAGTTCAGTTCCACGGGCGCAATTGACGGCATCAAGGGCGATGTGGATCTGGATTACGCCTACGAGGATTATGCATCGCTGATGAATGCAACGCATCTGAACAAATGCGGTGTGGTGGAAGAAGAACCGCAGGAGGATGCATCTGAAGCGAAAACCACAGAGGAAATCCTTCCAGAACCTGCAACGGAAGATACTGAATAACCAACAAAATGCTGCTTTCGGAGCGTTCCGATGGCAGCATTTCTTTTATTATATGAAAAAAGACGCTCTGTCCATACAGACAAAGCGTCTTTTGAAAAAGCATGAATTACTTCAGCTCGATGGTTGCGCCTGCTTCTTCCAGAGCCTTCTTGAGTTCCTCAGCCTCTGCCTTCGGAACAGCCTCTTTCAGGGTGCAAGGAGCACCTTCAACAGCAGCCTTTGCCTCTTTCAGACCAAGACCAAGGATGTCCTTAACAGCCTTGATGACGCCCATCTTAGCATCGCCGAAGGATGCCAGAACAACGTCAAAGTCGGTCTTCTCAGCAGCAGCAGCAGCGCCTGCACCAGCAGCAGGACCAGCAGCAGCAACAACAGCGGTAACACCAAACTCTTCCTGAATAGCCTCGACCAGCTCAGCCAGTTCGAGAACGGAGAGTGCCTTGATATCTTCGATAAACTTCATAGTCTTTTCGGAAGCCATGATAGAAATCTCCTTTTCATAAATAAAATTCAGTTTTGATAATGGGGAAGAAGCACAAAATTATGCAGCTTCTTCGTTCTTCTTGTCCACGAGAGCCTGGAGCGTTGCAGCCAGCTTCTGCATCGGACCCTGGAGAGAACCGACGAGCTGTGCGAGCAGGACATCCTTGGACGGGATTTTGGAGAGAGCCATGATCTTGTTTGCGTCATAGACCTCACCATCGACAAAGCCACCCTTGAGGGAGAACTTGCCATCGGACTTCTCAGCGTACTCACCGAGAAGACGAGCAGCAACGGTCTGGTCGCTCTCAGAGATCGCGATTGCGGTGGAACCTTCCAGAACTTCGTCAAACTGTTCGAAACCGATATTGTGCATTGCAAAACGGATCAGGGTGTTCTTCTGAACCATGTAGGTGACGCCTGCCTCACGCAGCTCCTTACGAAGCTTGGTGTCATCGGCAACGCTGATACCCTTGTAGTCAACGAGGACACAAGCAGCAGCGTTCTTCAGCAGCTCGGTCAGATTTTCAACCTTAGCCTGTTTGCTCTGCAGAACCTTTTCACTCGGCATGAATTTTTCACCTCCGTGATAATAAGCTTGCGATGCTGAAAGAACAGCGAGGCAAACCATTGCGAGGTAGTGCAATGAAAACGCCTCTCCCGAATAAGCAGGAGAGGCGGTTGTTTCACAGATATGTAACAATCGGCACTCCTCGGTCGGACTTCCAACGCCGTTTGACGGGCGAATGCCGACTGTCTTTGGAATACGGGAACTGTTGAATCAAATCACAGCTTTTATACTATACCACAGAATGTTCGATTTGTCAAGAGGCAAATGAAAATTTCTTTCGAATTTTTGTGCCTCGGAAATATATAGAGTATAGCATACGGCAGGGGAGATGTCAAGAATCCGCAGGCTTTTTTTCTCGTACCCCTTGACGAAAATCCGAAATTGTAGTACAATAGAAAAGGCTATACAGGCATACGCCTAGAATGTCCCATAGCAATATGGTATACTATATTAATGGAGGAACCCAAAATGAATTTTATCGTTGAAACTTCTGCCCGTCACGTACACGTTACCGAGGAAACACTCGCTGTTCTGTTCGGCGAGGGTCACAAGCTGACCAACAAAAAAGACCTCTCCCAGCCGGGTCAGTTTGCCTGCGAGGAGCGCATTGATGTTGTCGGTCCGAAGAACACTCTGAAGAACGTTTCCATTCTTGGTCCTGTCCGCCCTGCTGATCAGGTGGAGCTTTCCGCTACCGATGCACGTTCCATCGGTCTGGCAGCTCCGATCCGCGAATCCGGCGATGTTGCAGGTACGCCCGGCTGCAAGCTGGTTGGTCCTTGCGGCGAAGTCGAGATCAAGGAAGGCGTGATCGTTGCAAAGCGTCACATTCACATGACTCCTGCTGATGCTGCTGCATTCGGCGTACAGGATAAGCAGATCGTCTGGGTCAAGATCGACACCGACGGCAGAAAGGCAATCCTTGGCGATGTTGTTGTTCGTGTATCCGAGAAGTTCAAGCTCGCAATGCACATTGATACCGATGAGTCCAACGCAGTTTCCTGCGCTCGTGACCAGATGGGCGAGATCGTCGAAATCGGCTGAGATTTGAAAAAAGGCGGGCACTGTGCAAAGGGGATTCTCTGTGCAGTGCTCCGCCAAATCTTTTGGAATCGCATGAAAGCGAGGTAACAATTATGGCCAATACAGCACATTCATCGCTGCTGGCAGCCAGAAATCTGACCATGCTCGTGGATTTTTACGAGATGACCATGGCAAACGGCTATCTGGAAAACGGTCTGAAAGACGTGCAGACCTGCTTTGACCTGTTTTTCCGCAAGGTGCCTGATCAGGGCGGCTTTGCAATTTTCGCAGGACTGGAGCAGGTAATCGAATACTTGCAGAATCTGCGCTTTACGGACGCGGATTTACAGTATCTGCGTGAGAAAAATCTGTTTTCTGAGGAATTCCTCGCATATCTTGCGGATTTTAAATTTTCCTGCGATGTCTGGGCGATTCCCGAGGGTACGCCCATTTTCCCGAATGAGCCGCTGATTACGGTTCGCGGTCCCGCCATTCAGGCGCAGTTTATCGAAACCATGCTCCTGCTGACGGTCAACCACCAAAGCCTGATTGCCACCAAGGCAAGCAGAATCGTCCGCGCTGCAAACGGCAAGCCTGTTATGGAGTTCGGCTCCCGCAGAGCGCAGGGCAGCGACGGCGCACTTTATGGCGCAAGAGCCGCATATATTGCGGGCTGCGCAGGTACCGCCTGTGCGATTTCCGACCGTGAATTCGGCGTTCCCGCACTGGGTACTATGGCACATAGCTGGGTTCAGCTGTTCCCGACTGAACTGGAGGCGTTCCGTGCATACGCAAAGGTGTATCCTGACAGCTGCACGCTTCTGGTCGATACCTACAATGTCCTGAAATCGGGCGTACCCAACGCCATTACCGTTTTTCAGGAACTGAAAGCCGCAGGTCATGTGCCGCAGGGCATCCGTATTGACAGCGGCGATATTGCGTACCTTTCGAAAAAGGCACGTATCCTGCTCGATGAGGCAGGACTTTCGGAGGTCAAAATCGTTGCCTCCAACTCCCTCGATGAGTACATCATCCGCGACCTGTTCGCACAGGGCGCAAAAATCGACAGCTTCGGCGTGGGCGAGCGTCTGGTGACTTCCCGCTCGGAGCCTGTGTTCGGCGGCGTGTATAAACTCGTAGCGGCAGGCACCAAGGAGAATCCGGAGGCTGTGATCCCGAAAATCAAGCTGTCCGAAAATGCGGTCAAAATCACAAATCCCGGCTTCAAAACGCCTTGGCGTCTGTTTGACCGCGAAACGGGTATGGCGATCGCTGATGTCATCACACTTGCAGACGAGGTGATCGACGACACGCAGCCTTACGTCATTTTTGATCCTGAATTCACCTATAAACGCAAAAAGCTTGAGAATTTCATTGCAAAGCGTTTGCAGGTGCCGGTATTCGAAAAGGGCGTCTGCGTTTACCAAAGCCCGAGTCTTGCGGAAATCAGAACCTATTGCGAAAAGCAGCTTGATACCATCTGGGATGAGGTCAAGCGTTTCGAGAATCCGCACGCATATTATGTTGACTTATCCGAGCCGCTCTGGAAGCTGAAGCGTGAGCTGCTCGACCGATATTTTGCTGAGTGATCTGACGGAGAGTACGTGATGGAACAACGGCTTCTGCGCATTCATCTGGGGCAGGCACGCTGCGCCGCCGATCTGACAGACGGCAGCGAGCGCGGAGAATATGTCCCGCAGGCATACATTCTGCACAAGCTCGGCAGACCGCTCCGCAGCATCAATCTGATGTACTGCTACTACCCCTACGACAAAGCGTTTCCCGCACGCGCCTCTGAGGCGTATCCGAGTGACGATGTATCCTTTCAGTGGGATTACCCCTACGATGACTATTTTCCGTATACGGGCGGACTGATTGGCGACCGTGACGGAAAGGTGTTCCGCGAAATGCAGGAGATCCGTGCTTTTGGTCAGGATGTCACCCTGACACTGACCTGCGATCCCCATATCACCGACGATCACCTGGTCGCCATTGCCGAGGACCTCAAACCATACGGCAGAGTGCTGCTGCGGCTCAATCATGAGGCGACAGGCGATTGGTTTTCGTTTACAAAACGCGCTTCCTACGAGGAAGTGGCAGCGTTTTTTGTTCATGCAAGCGAGGTGATCCGACAGCACGCCCCCAATGTGCAGACCATCATCTGCATGGGCGGCATTGAGGACATTGATGCCACGGAAATCACGATGGAACGCGAATTTGCCAAGACCGTTCCCGCTGCGGATATCTGGTCTGTGGATAAATATCTGGCACTGCACTGGGGCTGGCCGTTTGACGTTGCACTGCGCGGCGGTGACAGCTTTCACCGCGGAAAATACCGCAAGATTTTTACGCTGACCAAACGCTCCTACGAGCGGTTTGTGGAATTGAACGGCGGCATCGCAAAACCCATGATGATGGGCGAGTTGAATGCGGACGGCGATGTCACGGGTCCCTACGGGCAATGTGACATGATCGACGGATTTTTCAATCTGGTCAAGGCGGAGGAAAAACCTTGGCTGACCGCAATCAATTTCTACCAGTTCCGTGACCGCGGCAGACTGGGGCTCGAACATGAGGAAAACGGCATCGGCGTGGAACAGCCCGTGCTGCAAACTTTCCGCAAATGGCTCCACGATGAGCTGTTTTTGCCGGAAATCAAGGTCTGCGGAGAGGAAAAGCTGCCTGTCACGCTCCGATGGAAAAATTCCGAGGACGCTGAGGGCATTGCCATCCCGCTCCATCTGGAAAGCAATCCGCATTACTGCGAACTGAATTTTTCCGATGACGGCAACTATTTGCTGGAACTCAACGGAAAATGGTTCAGAAAGTCCCCTGATACGCGCTTTGTGGACCTGATGCCCGCTTTTTACGAGCATCCCGTGACGGAACCCTGCGATCTGACACTCAAACTGTTTGCACCGCCGCAAAACGGTAAAAATGACCTCTCGGCGGAGGACGGACTGTTTGTATCCTATGCGACTGTTTCGGAACTGCCGAAACTGCGTCTGGAACCGGAACCGGTGGTGATGTCGCGTGACTAGTCGAAATCCGCTGTTCGTGTCCGATCTGGACGGTACGCTTTTGACCGCAGATGCGACATTATCCGATAAAAGCTACGAGATGCTGCGAAAGCTGCTCGATGCGGGACTGCCCTTTACGGTCGCAACTGCCCGCACTTATCACTCCGTTTTGCCGATCCTGCGCGATTTACCGATCAAAGTGCCGATGATTATGCAAAACGGCGCAGTGCTTTACGATATGCAGCAAAAACGGGTTCTGCAAGCCGAGGTGATCGCGCAGCAGGCGTATTGCAGCGTTTGCGAGGCGATGCGGAACTATGCGGTGGATGGGTTTGTTTACTGCGTGGAGGAGGGCGTTTTACGCTGCTGCTACCGCGAACTGACGACCGAATCCATGCGGCAGTTTTATCAGGAACGCCGCGACCGCTACGAGAAACCGTTTTATCAGGTGGATTCCCTTGTGATGCTGGCAGCGCAGAATCCCGTCTATGTGACGATGAATGCACCGCAGGTAATCCTTCAACCGCTTGTGGATACCTTGAAAAACACGCAGGGACTTACACTTTCTTATTACCGTGATGTTTACCGTGAGGGCATCTGGTATCTGGAGATCTCTGCGGATACCGCCGACAAACGACACGGAATCATGCGCCTGCGCGAGTTGTACGGCTACGATTTTATCACGGGTTTTGGAGATAATATCAACGATTTGCCGCTGTTTGCAGCCTGCGATCACAAAGTCGCCGTTGCAAATGCCGCAGATACGCTCAAATCAGCAGCAGATACGGTCATCGGCAGCAATCTCGAAGATGCCGTGCCGCAGTATCTGGCAACGCATTGGCATTCTGTGCGCTAATGATACGCTGATATATAAAAACTACGGAAATACACATTTTGAAAGGAATGGTTTATGTTATGAAAAAGCTGATGCTCGGCAATGAAGCATTCGCAAGAGGTCTTTACGAGGCAGGCTGCAAATTTGCATCCAGTTACCCCGGCACCCCCTCGACCGAGATCACCGAAACAATTGCAAAGTATGACGAGGTCTACGCAGAGTGGGCTCCCAACGAAAAAGTCGCTGTGGAATCTGCACTCGGTGCTTGCTTTGCGGGCGCAAGAGCCTTTGCTGCCATGAAGCACGTTGGTCTGAACGTTGCCGCTGACCCGCTCTACACCGCTTCTTATACCGGTGTCAACGGCGGTCTGGTCATTGCAGTTGCCGATGACCCCGGTATGCATTCCTCCCAGAACGAACAGGATTCCCGTCACCATGCAATCGCATCCAAAGTGCCGATGCTCGAACCGTCAGATTCGCAGGAGTGCAAGGATTTTGCAATGCTCGGTTACGAAATTTCCGAGCAGTTCGATACCCCTGTGCTGGTGCGCACCTCGACCCGTGTTGCACACTCCCAGAGTGCCGTGGAACAGCTTCCCAGACAGGAGAAAGAGCTGAAACCCTACGAGAAGAACCCCGCAAAATATGTCATGATGCCCGCATTTGCAAAGGGTCGTCATGTGGTCGTAGAGGAGCGCACCAAGAAGCTGATCGCTTACGCTGAAACCACTCCCATCAACAAGGTTGAGGATAACGGCGCAGAAATCGGCGTGATTACCTGCGGTGCTGCATATCAGTACGCAAAGGAAGCCCTCGGCAACACCGTCAACTACCTGAAAATCGGTATGACCAATCCGCTGCCGAATCAGCTTTTCCTTGATTTTGCTGCAAAATGCAAAACCGTTTACGTCATTGAGGAACTGGACGGCATCCTCGAATCCCATGTCAAGAATCTCGGCATTGCCTGCAAGGGCAAGGAGATCTTCGGCTGCATCGGCGAACTGAATCAGGTCATCATCACTGAGAAACTCCTCGGCAAAAAGCCTGAAGTTTCGCAGTATCCTGAGCAGCTGCCGATCCGTCCGCCTGTTATGTGTGCAGGCTGCCCTCACAGAGGCGTATTCTATAACCTCGCAAAACATAAGATCCGCGTTTCCGGCGATATCGGCTGCTACACCCTCGGTGCTGCACAGCCGCTCTGTGCCATGGACTGGACCATCTGCATGGGCAGCTCGATTTCCTGCCTGCACGGCTTCAACAAAGTCCGCGGCGAGGAATCGCAGGACAAGAGCGTTGCGGTCATCGGTGATTCCACCTTTATGCACAGCGGTCTGAACAGCCTCGTCAATGTCGCATACAACGCATCCAATTCGACCGTCATCATCCTCGATAACTCCATTACGGGTATGACGGGTCACCAGCAGAACCCGACTACGGGCAAAAACCTCAAGGGCGACCCCGCTTCTGCGGTCGATCTGGAGGCTCTCTGCCATGCAATCGGTATCAAGCGCGTGCGCGTCGCAGACCCCTATCACTTGCAGGAAATGGAGCAGGCGATCCTCGAGGAACTGGCTGTTGACGAGCCTTCTGTGATCATCAGCCGCCGTCCGTGCGCTCTGCTGAAATATGTCAAGCACAATGCACCGCTGCACGTTGATACCGATCAGTGCAAGGGCTGCAAAATGTGCCTGAAACTCGGCTGCCCTGCCATCTCCATGAAGAACGGCAAAGCCTGCATCGATCATACCCAGTGTGTCGGCTGCGGTATCTGCGAAGAACTGTGCAAGTTCGGTGCAATCCAGAAATAACAATCAGGACGGATACAATGTTGAATGTACTACGAAGAATCACGCGCAGCACGCTCAGTCTGACTGCCGCTGCAATTCTGATGTGTTCTGCACCATGACTGCGCTTCTCTGCCGACACAGGATTTCGGTAGCGGAAGCTGCTACGAAACGCTGAATTTTTCGCAGGACATGAACAGCAAAGCCTCTGAGATCTGGGATGTATTTTCCGAGTATCATGAGTTTCGTGTGGCGTATGTCAGTGCGGACGGCAAGGTGCTTGGCGTGACCAATTCCGTCAAGGAAAAGGGCATTCGTGATTCTTGTTTTGCTCAACATTTTGGCTATCCGAAATAATCGCAAAAACAATCAAAAATCCGAAACAACGGAGGAATAAAGAATGGAAACGAAATCAATTATGATTGTCGGCGTTGGCGGACAGGGCAGCCTGCTTGCCAGCCGTATTCTCGGCAATGTGCTGTTGCAGAAAGGCTTTGCCGTAAAAGTCAGTGAAGTGCACGGTATGCCGCAGCGCGGCGGCTCGGTCGTCACTTACGTCAAGTACGGCGATGCGGTGTATTCGCCTGTTGTGGAGCAGGGCGAGGCTGATGTTATCATCTCCTTTGAGCTGCTCGAAGCGGCACGTTGGGCATCCTGCCTGAAAAAAGGCGGCAAAATCGTCACTTCTACCCAGACCCTTGACCCGATGCCCGTGATCACGGGTGCGGCTTCCTATCCGCAGGAAATCGTGGAGAAACTCAAGGGCATGGACATTGACGTTACCGCTGTGGATGCGCTTTCCCTCGCAGAGCAGGCAGGCAGCGCAAAGGCTTCCAATGTCGTGCTGATGGGCGTTGTTTCCAAGAAAATGGAATTCGATGAGGAAGTCTGGCAGGAGGCACTCAACCAGTGCGTCCCCGAAAAATTCATCGAAATGAACCGCAAGGCATTCGCACTCGGCAGAGAAGCCCTGTAATTTCCGCGAAGGAAGGAAGATTTCACCAATGGAACGATATTGGAATGCGGAAATGGAATGCATGGACAGAAAATCTCTGGAAACCCTCCAGAGTTATCGTCTGATGCGGACTGTTCGCCGTGTTTATGAAAATGTCCCGCTGTATCGGGAACGCATGGATGCCGCAGGGGTCAAACCTGAGGATATTCAAAGCGTGGCTGACCTCCATAAGCTGCCGTTTACCTACAAGCAGGATTTGCGCGACACCTATCCCTACGGTCTGTTTGCCGTCCCGATGAATCAGGTGGTGCGCGTTCACGCCTCCAGCGGCACGACCGGCAAAAAAATCGTGGTCGGCTATACCGCAAACGACCTCGATATGTGGTCGGAGTGCTGTGCGCGTGCGCTGACCGCCGCAGGTGCGGATAATACCGATTTTATGCACGTTTCGTATGGCTACGGTCTGTTTACGGGCGGTTTCGGTGTACACGGCGGCGCGGAAAAGGTCGGTATGACGGTCATTCCCGTATCGACAGGCAATTCCAAACAGCAAATCAACGTGCTGAAGGATTTTGGTTCGACATTCATCTGCTGCACGCCCTCCTATGCGCTTTCCCTTGCGGAAACCATGAAGGAAATGGGCGTCACCAAGGATGACATCAAGCTGCGTGCAGGATTGTTTGGCGCAGAGCCGTGGACAGAGGAAATGCGTCAGGAAATTCAGGAAAAACTCGGCATCAAGGCAATGGATATCTATGGTCTGACCGAGATCATGGGGCCGGGTGTTGCATTTGAATGCTCCGAGCAGACCGGTATGCACATCAACGAGGACCACTTCATTCCTGAGATCATTGACCCCGATACGGGCGAGGTTTTGCCGGAAGGTTCACAGGGCGAGCTCGTATTTACGTGCATTTCCAAGGAAGCATTCCCCATGCTTCGCTATCGCACCCGCGATATCGTCACGCTGGAGCGCGGGGTCTGTTCCTGCGGCAGAACATTTGTCAAAATGAAAAAACCCGCCGGCAGAAGCGATGATATGCTCATCATCCGCGGCGTCAATGTGTTCCCATCGCAAATTGAAAGCGTGCTGCTCTCGTTGGGCAACACCGCACCTTACTATCAGATCATCGTTGACCGCGTCAACAACAACGATACTTTTGAAATTCAGGTCGAAATTTCGCCCGATATGTTTACGGATACCGTCGGAAACCTCGAAGAACAGGCAAAACGCATCCGCGAGGCGGTGCATACCACACTCGGTATTCAGGCAAAAATCACGCTCGTGGAACCCAAAACCATTCCGCGTACAGAGGGCAAATCCGTCCACGTTGTGGACCGCCGAAAGCTCCATTGAGAGAGAGGAGGATTTTTCATGCTCATTCGTCAGATTTCGATTTTTATTGAAACCCGCCCCGGTCGTCTGGCTGCCGTTACGCAGCTTCTGGGCGATGCAGGCATCGACATCCGTTCGCTTTCGCTTGCGGATACCCGCGATTTCGGCATCCTGCGCCTGATCGTTAACAAGCCCGATTTTGCTTGTCAGGTACTCAAAGATGCAGGCTGCACCATCACTGTAACACCTGTTGTCGGCGTGAAAATTTCCGACCGTCCCGGCGGACTTGCCGATGTGTTGCAGATCCTCAACCGCGCCGATGTCAATGTGGAATATATGTATGCGTTTGTCAGCCGCAAAGCCGACCGCGCAGACGTCATTTTCCGCGTGGATAAGGAGGAGAAATGCCTCGCTGTGCTGAAAGAGAACGGCGTTGAGGTGCTTTCCTGCGATGAGGTCTATGATTGATCCTTTCAGAAGCAGAAAAAAGCTTTTGTGTAAAGTGCTGTATTTCTGACAACATTTTATATAAAAACGCCGAATTATGTTGCTTTCCCCTTGACATTTTGCCAGATTCGTGTATAATAATACTATAGACGATATGGCGAAATGGCAAACATCAAACAGTTTGCCATCTGCTGTTTCCTGATTCAAAACGAAGTAATTCTACTTTTCAGAGTATCGTTTTTATAAGGATAGGAGTGTGTTTATTATGGGACTGATTGATTTTGTAAGTGACAAAAGTAAGTCTGCGACTGACAAATTTGCAAATATGTCTGAGGTACAGAACCTCAAGCGTAAGATTCTTTACGAGGAGGAGCGTATCGTTGAGATTTTCGCTGACCTCGGAAAAAAATATTACAAGAACCCCGATGAGGACCCCGCAGTGTTCCGCGATCTCTGCGATGACATTGACGCACGCCGCCGCCGTATCAAGAAGATGAAGTTCGAGCTGAACTCCCTCCGAGGCTATAAGATGTGCCCGAAATGTGACGCGCAGAACAGCGAAAAGAGCATTTTCTGCGGCGTTTGCGGTGCCAGACTGCCTGATCCCGAGGACGAGGATTTCACCTCCCTTGCAGAGAACGATTACTATACCGAGAGCAGCAATCAGTTCTTCAATGCAGACAGTACAGGCAACGTCGGTGTGTAATATTTACGTATAAACTGAATAATCAAATGACCGTTTCATCCGTTTGGATGGAACGGTCTTTTTTTATGCATATCTTGTCCGCCGCGTGCATAGAATGCAACAGAAAGGCGGAGATAAAATGATGCGAACAAGCAGTTTTGAAAAGGTTATGCCGTATTTTCCCGCGCCGATCGCGTCGGTCCTGAAGGCAATACCAAACGAGAAAGCACAGCAGATTCAGGAAATTCGGTTGCGTTTGGGCAGAGGAATACAAATCGTGTGCGGCGGACAGGCATCCGCTTTGCAAAGCGGGGGATATGTTACACGCGCTTTGCTGGATGATATTTTTCTGCGTATCTGCGAACATTCTGTACATAGCTGCTGCGAAGAATTACGTCAGGGATATGTGACAATTGCAGGCGGATGCAGAGTCGGATTGTGCGGGACGGCAGTCATGCATGAGGGCGTCACGGAAATGGTGCGCGATATCAGCGGAATGAATTTCCGAATCGCCGGAGAGGTCAAAGGATGCGCTGCAGAGTTGGTCGGCAAGGTATTGGGAAACGGTCTTTGCGGTGTATTGCTCGCAGGTCCGCCAAATTCAGGCAAAACAACGATTCTGCGAGATATTTGCCGAATACTTGGCAGCAGATATCGTATCAGCGTGATTGACGAACGTGGCGAGATCGCGGCGCTGCATCAGGGAATTTCGCCATTTGAACTCGGCGAGCAGACCGATGTTTTTGATGGGTATCCGAAAGCAGAGGGGATTGAATTGGCAGTACGGGTCATGTCGCCGCAAATACTCATTTGTGATGAAATTGGCGGAAATGCTGAAGTTGACGCGCTATTACCTGCACTGCATACAGGCGTACATCTGATTGCTGCGGCGCACGCGGAAAGCCTGCCTGCACTCTATGAGCGACCACAGATTCGCAGATTGCTGGATGCAAACGCTTTTTCTTATGCGGCGATGCTCGGGACAGGCGAAAACTGCGGAAAAGTGGAATCGCTGCGCTGCGTGGGACGGGAGGCGTAAATGCGGTATCTTGGGATGATGTTGTTGCTGACAGCATCGGTGCTGATTGGAAACACAGTTGCAAGATCTAAGGAAATACGCGTAAAACGATTGTATCAACTGGAACGGCTTTGCTCGGAGATCGCAACAGAACTGCGATTTCTTCTGCCACCGATTCAGCAGTTGATACGTACCATTGCAAAGCGCAAAGAGTTCGAAGATATGCGCTTTTTGCAATCAGCGGCAGCAGAAACTGATGCGTTCCCCGTGAGCTGGCAATCGGCTGTCAAACAGGACAGGCAGTGTACGGCGGAAGAACGAGAAATGCTGTATTTGCTTGGAAATTCGCTTGGCACAACGGATTTGGAGGGGCAGCTTGCGGTTCTTGGACAATGCAGCACGCGGTTTGCAAGCCTTCGGCAGGATGCGGAACGAAATCTTGCAAGTCGCACACGATTGGCACGGAGTCTGGGTTTGTTTGGCGGGCTGTTTCTTGTCGTGATGTTGATATAACGAAAACGGAGCATTTACATGAATATTGACCTGATTTTCAAAGTCGCGGGCATTGGTATCATTGTGGCAGTGCTGAATCTTGTACTGAAACGGGCGGAGCGTGAGGAACAAGCAATGTTGACAACGCTGGCAGGTCTGATTGTGGTGCTGATGCTGATTATATCGCAAATACGAGATTTGTTTGATACGGTGAAATCGGTGTTCGGGCTATGGTGACGGCAACACAAGTGGCAGGCATCACGATTACCGCGGTTTTGCTTGTAAAAACATTGCAACAGTATAGTACGGAGCAGGCAATGCTGCTGACGCTTCTGGTCTGCATCGGGCTAACGAGCGTGGCGGCACTCGCGTTGACACCATTATTGGCTCGGATCGACGCACTTTTGAATGCGGGAGGCATTTCGTCAGAGGAAACCGCGGCACTCAGCAAAGGCATTGGCATTTGTATTATAACGGAACTGGCTGCGGATACATGCCGCGATGCAGGTGAAAGTGCGCTCGCTACGGCGGCGGAATTGACCGGAAAAACTTCGCTGTTGCTGATTTCTTTGCCGCTGCTGGAAACTTTGCTCGGAATCATGCGGGAGGTGCTTGGTTGAAACGGCTTGTGATCGGCGCGAGTACGGGCTTGGTTGTGGTGATGTTGATAATCTCGCCGTTACGATGTTTTGCATCAGACGGAATCGAAGCGTTGGAGCAGGCTGCAGAAAGCATTTCCTATCCGGCTGGGATGGACGGGCTGGCAAGCGGCACGGATGTACTGAACACATCGCCTGCGGCTTGGGTGACGATTCTATGGAATGCGTTGAAATCTGAAATCCGCGCACCTGTGATGTTTTTAGGAACGATGCTGACCATTTCCGTATTGAGCGTTCTTCTTGGCGGATTGACGGAAACCGTGGGCGGCGGTTTAAAGCGACTCTGCGATTTGCTTTGCGTATTGGTTTGCGCAGGAGCCGCGGCAAATCCACTTTGCCAGTCGATTGAACGGACGGCAGAAGTCATGCAGGAAGGCAGCGTGTTCATGGCTGGATTTGTTCCTGTTTTCGGTGGTTTTCTATCAGCAGGCGGTGCGGTCACGGGAGGTGCGTCCTATCAGGTCATGATGTTGTTCCTGATTGAATGGATGCAGCAAATCAACGTGAATTGGCTGTTTCCGATACTCCGCGCAGGAGCGGCACTCAGTATGGCAGATGCGGTCAATCCGACATTGCGGCTGGGCGGTCTGGTCAACGGGATGCGGAAGGGCGTTACGCTCGTGCTGCGATTCATTATGACGGCATTTGCTGCAATTTTATCTATCAGAAGCTTTGTATCGAGTGCGGCAGACGGGCTCGGAGCAAAAACGGTTCGCCTGCTGACTTCCACGCTGATTCCAATTGTCGGCAGCGCGGTTTCGGACGCCTACGGGACTGTGCAGGGTAGCATCCGTATTCTGCAAAATGGCACAGGTGTGCTTGGAATGATCGCAATTGCGTGGATAACCGTCCCGCCCATGCTATCGGTGCTGTGTTATCGTGCTGCGTTTGGTATCACGGCAATAGCGGCAGATCTGACGGGTGCGGAGGCGGTCAGACGGCTTTGCTCAGATGCAGAGGCGGTTTTGGCGGCGGCTTTTGCGCTGCTCGTTTCCTTTGCGGTCATGCTGATGCTGTCATCTGCGCTGATGCTGACGCTCCTATCGGGCAAAACATAACAGAAAGGGCGTATGTACATGGATTCTATACGAATTGCAGTGCTTTGCGCGTGTATGACGGCAGCAGCCTTGACACTTGCGGAGGGAGTAATGCCCATGACAAGATTTCAGAAGCAGATACGACCAATTTTTACGTGTCTGCTACTGATTTCCATTCTACGACCGCTTACCCATACCACATTGACAGCACCTGAGATTCGTCCTGATACCGTAATTTCAGATGATCTCACGGCGGCAGCTGAGGAAGCAAGATGCAATGCAATCGCGGCGTGCGTGCAAAACGGTTTGCAGCAAAGCCTGGATGCGCGTGGGGTCGATTGCGAAATCCTGCGTGTCATCGTGCATATTTCCGAGGACGGCGGCATAGGTATTGATGAGCTGACGATCGCAGGGAATATTGACACGGGGACGGTCTATCTGCGGGAATGGCTTGGCAGCGACGCTCTGATTCATTCAGCGGAGGAGGATTTGCCGTGAGCAGGCTGAAACAGCTATGGGCGAAATATGAGGAAAACCGTGTGCGTGCGTTAATTTTGCTTGGCGTTTGCGGAATCGCTCTGATCTTGCTTTCGGGTCTGTTATCTGACCATTCGCCCAATACAGCGGATCCGCCTGCTGTAGTTCAGACAGACAGTACTGCGGATTATGTAGCGAAAATTGAGCAAAAACTAACAGATCTGCTCGCAGCAATGGACGGTGTCGGCATGGTGAATGTTATGGTGACGGTCAGCGGGACAGCAGAGCAGGTCTATGCGGAGGAGGTGAATGTTTCGCAGAGCGACAAAAGCAGGCAATCGCAGAACGCCTATGTCATTACGAAATCGGGCGGAAATGAGTCTGCGCTGGTGTCGCAGACCAGATTCCCGAAAATCGCAGGCGTTGCGGTTTTGTGCAGCGGAGGCGGAAAAATGACCGTTCAGGAGCAGGTCGTCCGTGCGGTTTCCACAGTGCTGGGCATTCCTGCCTCGGATATTTTCGTTGGACGGCAAACCGCCGCCCATCTATCTTGAAAGGAGCGTATTTCCATGAAAAAACCAACTGTAATCATCGGCAAAAAGCAAATCATTCTGAGCTGCCTGACGCTGATTCTCGGCATTGCGGTGTATCTCAACTACGTGCTTGCCGATGAAACCGCTCTGTTGCCGACAAGCAATCTTTTGCGTGGAAAAGAGGGCATTTCTGCGGATACGGACGCGGTTTCCGCGGAGGAGGGGTTGGATGCTTATGGTGCGGCAGAATTGGTCAATGCGACAACAAGCGGCAATGCGGACTATTTTGCGCAGGCACGACTGGAAAAACAAACCAGCCGCGATCATGCCGTGGAAACGCTGCAAAGCATCATCGGCGGCGGAGATGTGAGCAATGATGAAATGGTCGTCAATGCGATCAATGCGGTCAGTGTTTCCAAGCTGATCGAAAGCGAAAGCGTCATTGAAAGCCTGATTCTCGCGCAGGGATTTTCGGACTGCGTGGCGTATCTGGACGGCGATACTGCAAAAATTGTAGTGGAAAGCGCAGGATTGGAGCCGTCACAGGCAGCAGCCATCAAGGATATTGTGCTGAGTGAAGCGGATATTCCGGCTGAGGGCATCCGCATTTTTGAGGTTGCTCCCTGACAGAATCTGCTCCTGCAAAAAAATTTTTGAGAAATCACCTTTTTTTTTCAAAAATGCTTGTACTGCGCCGAAAAATTTGCTATAATAGAATATGTATAAATTCAGGACGAAACGGCAGCGGATCCTGCGCCGCCTGCCGTGCGTCCCCGATGCAGAAAATGACCAATCCAAACAGAATGGAGAGAATGTTATGAGCAATCAGTATCCAAGCAAGCCTGTCGTGACAGGCAAAGTCAAAATTTCCGAGAACGTCATTCGTTCCATTGCACAGGAAGCAGCACTTGAAATTGATGGTGTGGAATCGCTCGCAGCACCTCGTAAATCCGTTGTCCGCAGCGGTTCTTCCGTCACAATTGACATCAAGGATGATGCCGTTGCCATTACCCTCAATCTGATCCTGAAAAGCGGATATCGCTTGCAGCAGGTTGCAGAGCAGGTACAGCGCATGGTCAAGGAAAATGTCCAGAATATGACAGGCGTTGTGGTATCCAAGGTCAATATTGTTGCAGCCGGACTGGTATTTTGAAAACTGAGCAACCACGAAAGGAATTTTCATTTATGTCAAGACGTGAAATCCGTGACAGCGCATTTAAGCTGATGTTCGAAAAACTTCTGCGTGATGATTCCATGGAGGAACTCTACGCAATCGCAGAGGACATTGACGAAGTCCTGGTCAACGACGCCGTCCGTGCATTGGTGGACGGTACGCTTGCACACGCAGAGGAAATTGACGGCATCATTCAGCAGTATAGTAAAACACGCGCATTATCGCGTATTCCAAAGCTGAATCTGGCAATTCTCCGCATCGCGCTCTACGAGATTCTCTATGACGAGAAAACGCCGCAGAATGCCGCAATCAACGAGGCGGTAGAGCTTGCGAAGAACTACACCTATCAGGAGGATGCAAGCTTTATCAACGGTCTGCTGGGCGCATATGCCCGTGACCATGCCGATACGCAGACTGCTGCCGAGGAAATGCAAAACGCATGAAGCTACTGGGAATTGATACCAGCAATTATACGACATCGTGTGCGTGGCTGGATACCGATACGATGGAGATACGGCAGCGCAAGCAGCTTTTGCCTGTTCCTGAGGGTCAGGCGGGTCTGCGTCAGAGCGATGCCGTGTTTCACCATACCCGTCAGCTTCCGCCGCTTGTCGAGGAACTGATGCGTGAGGTCGGCGGCAAACCCGATGCGATCGGTGTATCTACGCAGCCACGCTCGGCGGAAGGCTCGTATATGCCGTGTTTTCTGGCAGGACAAGGAAGTGCGCGAATTTTATCGGCGGTGCTTGATTGTCCGCTCCACGAAACTTCGCATCAGATGGGGCATATTCTCGCGGCGTTGTATTCGGCGGACAGGCTTGATTGGCTTTCCGTGGCGCATGGCCCGTTTCTGGCGTTTCATGTCAGCGGGGGCACAACGGACTGCGTGCTGTGTACGCCTGAAAAAGACGCAGTTTTGCGCATTTCGCCTGTGGCACAGTCGCTTGACCTGAAAGCGGGACAAGCAGTGGACCGTGTCGGGCTGATGCTCGGGCTGCAATTTCCGTGCGGCGTTGAACTGGAAAAACTCGCCATGCAGAGCGATTCTAAGGCGTATGCACGTATGACACTGAAAGACGGATGCTGTTCGCTTTCCGGTTTGCAGAATCAGTGTGAGGCAATGCTCAAAAAGGGCGTATCTGCGCCTGATATTGCGAAATATTGCCTGAACAGCATCGCAAAAGTGCTTGCTGATATGACCAAAGCTGCCGTGGAAAAAACAGGGCAGTCCGCTGTGCTGTACGCTGGAGGTGTCATGTCGGACAAGCTGATTCAGAACAGTTTATCGTCATTGCCTGTGGACGCGGCGTTTGCACAGCCTGCGTTCTCCTGCGATAATGCAGCAGGTACGGCGATTTTTGCTGCTTTATCGGAGAATTGCCTATGTCAGTGTTGACCATATCGGAATTGAATCGCTATGTTGCGGTGAAATTTCAGACCGACTCCAATCTGAAAACAGTGTTTGTACGCGGAGAAATTTCCAATTTCAAACGGAATTTCAAGTCGGGACACTGCTATTTTACGCTGCGGGACGAGGAAGCGGCGGTCAGCGCGGTGATGTTTCGGTTTCAGGCGGCGCGGCTGCAATTCGAACCCGCGGACGGGATGCACGTAATGGTGCAGGGCACGGTGACACTCTATGAGCCGACAGGCTCGTATCAGCTGAATATTACTGATATGCAGCCTGACGGCATCGGTGCACAGGCGCTTGCCCTGAAACAGCGACGTGAAAAACTCGCAAAACTTGGATATTTTGATGCAGAGCGCAAACGACCGCTGCCCCCCTTGCCGAAGAAAATCGGCATTGTGACGTCTGCGAGCGGTGCGGCGAAACATGATATGATCGAAACGCTCGCGCAGAGGTGTCCGCTGGTCACAGTCTGCGTGTACCCATGTCTGGTGCAGGGGCAGAATGCGCCGCAATCCATCGCTGATGCGCTTATTTCAGCAGGCGCGGATGGCTGCGATGTCATCCTTGTAGGACGCGGCGGCGGCTCCGCAGAGGACTTGTCTGCATTTCAGGAGGAAGTTGTCGCACACGCGATTTTTGGCGCACCGGTACCCGTTATCAGCGCGGTCGGACACGAAACTGACCAGTGTATTGCCGATGATGTCGCGGATTATCGCGCCATGACCCCGACAGCTGCCGCAACGATGGCAGTTCCCGATATCCGAAGTCTGATGCAGAGCGTCACGATGGCAATACAACGTCTGAACGGCGCATTTACGTCACTTTGTGAGCAGAAACAGACAAAACTTGAGCGGTTGACATCCCGCTTGCAGATGCAGGCGGTTGACCGTAGCGTTGCATTGCAATCGGAAAGATTCTCTGCGCTGATGCGTCGTTTTCATCACGCAATGGAGCGCGGGATGACGCATCGTCACCAGCAGTGGGAGCTTGCCTGCGGACGCTTGGAGGCGAATAGCCCCGTTGCAATTTTGCAGCGCGGATATGCGATTGTTTACGATGAAAAGCAGACGCTCGTGCGTTCTGCGGATACGCTCTCTGTTGGCGAAAAACTGCGTATCAGCTTTGCAAACGGAAGCTGTAACGCAACAGTCACGGAGATAGAAGGAGCGAATACCCATGAAGTTTGAAGAAGGAATGCAGCGGCTGACAGAAATCACAGAACGTCTGGAACAGGGCGGTCTGCCACTCGAAGAAGCGGTTGCATTATACGGCGAGGGCGCAAAACTTGCTGCGGAATGTCAGCAGGAGCTTGAAAATGCGAAGCTCGCAGTCACGGAATATACAAAAACTACGGAAACGGAGTGAACACCATGACGCAGGAAATGATGCAGCAGCGAATGAAATCTGATATTGCGCTGATTGAGCAGACGATTTTGGCTCTGCTGCCTGAAAAAACGGACTGCGCCCAGCGAAAGCTGCTCGATGCGGTCTGCTATTCTCTGGAGGCAGGCGGCAAGCGTATCAGACCAATGCTGGCACTTGAATTTTGCCGTATCTGCGGCGGAAATGATGATATGATCCTGCCGGCAGCCTGTGCGCTGGAGCTGTATCACACCTCCACGCTGATCCATGATGATCTGCCCGAAATGGACAACGACAGTCTGCGCCGCGGAAAGCCCTCGTGTCACGTTGCTTTTGGCACGGCGACCGCTCTGCTGGCAGGTGATACGATGATGATGATGCCGTTTGAGTGGATCGCGGGCAGCAAAGCCATTGATGACAGCAGAAAAATCGCGCTGGTGCGTGAATTGGCAGTTGCAGGTGGACTCTATGGTGCGTGCGGTGGTCAGCAAGTGGATCTACAGAATGAAAACCGCACAGATGTGTCACTTTCGGAACTGACTGAGATGTATTCCTATAAGACGGGTGCGCTGATCATCGCGGCTTGCAGAATGGGCTGCATCGCGGCAGGTGCAGATGTGAAAATCATCGCAATTGCTGAAGAATACGCAAAGAAAATCGGGCTTGCATTTCAGATCGTCGATGATATTCTTGACGTCACTGCGGATGAGGCGGCACTTGGAAAGCCTGTTGGCAGTGATATTGAGCAGAATAAGAACACATTTGTGAGCCTTTACGGGCTGGAACAGGCGAAAGCGGAGGCACAAAGTCTGACAACAGAGGCTTTGGCACTTCTTGGTCAACTGCCTGATACCGAATTTTTGCAGGAACTCACGAATTTCTTGCTGACACGTCAATTTTAAGCAAAAAGTACGGAGCGAAAAATGGCAAAAGAATGTCAAATGAACGAGGAGCAGGTATCTCTGGAAGAATTACGGCTTCCCGATGACCTATCTGAGCTGAGCTACCCGCAGTGTGAGCAGCTTTGTGCGCAGATACGAAAGATTCTGATAGATACGGTGACGGTGAACGGCGGACATCTCGCGTCCAATCTGGGCGTGGTGGAACTGACGCTCGCGTTGCACCGACAGTTTCATTCGCCTGAGGATCGCATCGTTTGGGATGTCGGGCATCAGGCGTATGTCCATAAGATTCTGACGGGACGCCTTGCGGAATTTCAGACGATTCGGCAGGAGGGAGGCATTTCGGGCTTTCCAAAACCGACGGAATCTCCCCATGATACGTTCATTACGGGTCACAGCAGCACTGCGGTATCGGCGGCGTGCGGCATTGCGGAGGCGTATCGCATTCAGGGCAAGCCCAACTATGCGATTGCGGTCGTTGGTGATGGTGCGGCAACGGGCGGTATGTTTTTCGAGGGCCTCAATAACGGTGGAAAAACACGCAGCAACTTGATTGTCGTGCTGAATGACAATGAGTGTGCGATTTCGAAGAACGTTGGTGCCGTGGCAAAATATTTATCGAATATTCGCAACAGCACGCAGTATGTCAAGACGAAATGGGCGATTGAAAAGGCGCTCGGCAAGACGCCTGTGGTTGGTAAGCCGATTGCTGAAATCCTCAAAAATACGAAAGATAAGCTGCGTCAGAGCGTCGAGCAGACCACGATGTTTGAGGACCTCGGCTTTGTGTATCTCGGACCCGTGGACGGGCATGATGTAGCGGAGCTGGATGAGGTTCTGGACGTTGCAAAGCGATATCAGCGACCTGTTCTGGTGCATATCCGCACGATTAAGGGCAAAGGTTACGCGCCCGCGGAGGCAAATCCCGGCGAGTATCATGGTGTACCGAAAATCGACGTAGATTCAAAGAATCCTGAGATTTCTACGGACGAGTGCTATTCGACCGTGTTCGGTAGAGAACTGATGCGTCTGGGCAAAGAGGACAAACGCATCTGCGCGGTGACTGCGGCGATGAAATACGGCACAGGACTGCAATTTTTCGGTGCCGCCTGCCCGACACGATTCTTTGATGTCGGGATTGCGGAGCAGCACGCGGTCACCTTCTGCGGCGGGCTGGCATCCATGGGCATGATACCTGTTTTTGCCGTATATTCAACATTTTTGCAGCGTACCTACGACCAGCTTTTGCATGATATCTCGATTGAGGGGTTGCATATGGTGCTTGGCGTAGACCGCGCAGGTCTGGTCGGTGAGGACGGCGAAACCCATCAGGGTATTTTTGACGTACCGATGCTGACGGCGATTCCGCACATCAAGGTATATTCGCCTGCAAACTACGAAGAACTGAAAATGTGCCTGAATACGTCGGTTTACGAAGACACCGGTTTGGTTGCGCTGCGTTATCCGAGAGGACGCGAAAATGACGTACTTTCGTCAATGCAAGCAACAAAATCTTTCACGCACACGAAGGGTGGCGATACGCTTCTGGTTACCTATGGCAGAATCAGCGCACAGGTACAGAAAGCAGCAAAAATGCTCGCAGATAAGGGTATTTCCTGCGGCATTCTTCGTCTGACACAAATCTGGCCGCTGCCCGATGGTGTGCTGGATGTTGCAAAAACATACGATAATGTGTACTTTTTCGAGGAGAGCGACGAAGTCGGCGGCATTGGCGAAAAACTCGCGGGTATGCTGCTGGAGGTCGATTATCGCGGAAAGTACTTCCATAACGCGATTCATGGTTTTGTGCGGCACGCTTCGGTTGAACGGTGCTTCGAGAAAGTCGGGCTTTCGGCGGAACGGATCGCGGCGTTTGTGGAGGAACAGCATGGCGGAACGACTTGATACTGCACTGGTCACACGCGGGCTGTGCAATACCAGAAACCGCGCAAAAACGTCGATTGAGCAGGGGAATGTTACGGTCAACGGGGTGGTTTGTATGAAGCCCGCGCTGTCGGTCACCGAAAACGATGACCTTCGCGTGACGCAGCCGCTGCCGTATGTCGGGCGTGGCGGGTTGAAACTTGTGTACGCGCTGGCGGAATTCAAGCTTTCGGTCGAGAACCTATCCTGCCTCGATATTGGCGCATCTACGGGCGGATTTACAGATTGCATGCTGCAAAACGGTGCGGCGCACGTTCTCGCTGTGGACGTTGGACATGACCAACTGGCACCCGAATTGCGCGCAGATACGAGAGTTACTGCGATAGACGGCATGGACATCCGAAATCTGCCGCCTGATACGGAAGGACTGCCCGCGCAGTTTGCCGCCTGCGATGCGAGTTTTATTTCATTGCGGTACATTCTGCCGGTTTTGCCGCCGCTGCTTGCCGACCACGCAAAAGCCGTGATGCTTGTCAAGCCGCAGTTTGAGGCAGGGCGCAGTGCAGTTGGAAAAAACGGCATTGTCCGCGATGCAAAAGTGCGGCAGCAGGTGCTTCGGGATATCCGAAATGCGGCTGCGGAGACGGGTCTTTTGCCGTTGGCAGATTGCGAATCGCCGGTGAAGGGCGGCAGCGGAAACACGGAATTCTTGTTATTACTGGAAAAACAGTGAGGTTTGATATGACACACACAGAGAAAGCCTTGGCGTTATTCCCACAGCACTACCATTGCTCCCAGTCTGTTTTTTCAGCATTTGCTGATGAATTAGGCTTACCAGAACAGACAGCGCAGAAAATCAGTGCGTGCTTTGGCAGCGGGATGTGTAAGGGCGAGGTCTGCGGTGCGTGTACAGGTGCCCTGATGGTACTCGGTATGAAATATACGCAGGCAGATGATTTTAACGTAGATGCACGGAAACAGGTCAATGATTTAACCAAGCGGTTTTTGGAACTGTTTGCCGAAGAAAACGGCTCGTATCTCTGCCGCGAACTGCTTGGCTATAACCTCGGCGTTCCTGCGGAAGCGGCTGCTGCAAAAGCGGAGGGTTTGTTCCGTACATTCTGCCCCAAAATGGTCGCATCTGCGGTGAAAATCGTTGAGCAGATCATGCTGGAAACAGATGAGGAATCCGTATGAAATTCGTAATTACGCCGAATCTTGAGAAACAAAATGCCTTTCGGACGGCGGTTGCGGTATGTCAGCAGCTTCATCGTTATGAGGATGCGGAAATCTGCATGGACAGCCGCTTTTCGGATGTTTTTGCGGAGCTTCCGTATGTGCGGTATCAGTCGCAGACGGAACTGCTTGCAGACGCGGATTTTGCAATTGCAATTGGTGGTGACGGCACGATTTTGCGGTTGGCAGGCAGTCTTTTTGCGCAGCCGCACGCAAAGCTCGTCGGCATCAATACAGGGCGGCTGGGCTTTCTTGCCGCATTTGAGCGCACGGAGCTTTCGATGCTTGAAAAGCTGTTCACGGGCGATTACATCATCAGTGAGCGCACGGTCTTGCAGACCGAAATGCACGGAAAAACGTCGTTTGCGGTCAATGATATTTACGCTTCGCGGTTGGGCGGGCGGATCTGCGATTTTTTGGTATATGTGGATGATGCGCTGATTGGTACTTTCCGCGCAGACGGTATTATTTTTTCCACGCCCACGGGTTCAACGGCATACGCGCTTTCGGCGGGCGGACCCGTCATGGAGCCGGATTTGTCGCTGATTGAGATGAATCTGATTTGTCCGCACTCGCTGTTTGCGCGTCCGATGCTCTTTGCACCGCAGCGTAAAATTCGCGTAGAATATAGCGTTTCAGGCGAGAGTGATTTGTTGGTACACGTTGACGGCGGTGAGCAGGTACGGCTTGGACGTACAGAATCGTTCACGGTCACTGCGGCAGAGCGTCGTGTGCCGTTTGTGAACGTCAAGGGCAGTGCATTTTACGATGCCCTGAACGGCAAGCTGATGCATCCGATCAAGGATGAAGCAGCAACAGGATCAGAAAGGATGATTTGAATGGGAAATCTCAGGCATCAGACAATTTTGCGGCTGATACAGGAGCAGCCTGTTTCAACGCAGGAGCAGCTGCGGGATCTGCTTGCAGAGCAAGGATTTGCGGTTACGCAGGCAACGATTTCCCGTGATATTACGCAGCTTCAGCTCAGAAAAAAGCGCGGTTCCGGCGGCGTACAGCGATATGTTCGTGAGCATGGGAGCAATGCACCATCCAAGCTGCTCGAAGATACGGTCATTAAGGTGGATTATGCCATGAATACGGTGGTTTTGCAGTGCCATTCGGGTACGGCGCAGGCGGCAGCCACGGTGCTGGATGGTCTGGCACTGGAGGCTGTGGTTGGCAGCATTGCGGGCGATGATACCATTTTCATGCTGACACGCTCGGAGGAGAAGGCAAAAGCGCTGGCGGCGCAGCTGACCACGCAGATTTTTGGCTGATTGCCGTAAAATTGGAGAAATTATCCGATGTTAAAAGAATTGTCGATACAAAATCTTGCGGTGATTTCCTCCGCTGAGATTCCGTTGGAAGCGGGACTCAATGTGTTTACGGGTGAAACAGGCGCAGGTAAGTCGATTTTGATTCATGGTATTCAAGCGGTGCTGGGACAGCGTATCTCCAAGGACATTGTGCGTACAGGGTGCAAAAAAGCAGTGATCACTGCAAGATTTGCGCCACTTTCGGAGAGTACCTGCGCGATTCTGACGGAGCAGGGCTTTGATACACAGGATGATGAATTATTTTTGACGCGTGAGATCTCAGCGGATGGCGGCAGCACGGGCAGGGTCAACGGAAAGTCTGTACCTGTGGCACTTTTGCGGGAACTGGGCGATACGCTGGTCAACATTCACGGGCAGCACGATAATCAGATTTTGCTGCGTCCTGAGCGGCATTTGGATGTCCTAGACCATTTTGGTGATGACTGTACGCTGTTGGAAACCTACCGCGCACAGTTTGCCGCCTTGCAGAAAACTGCGCGGGAACTGGGAAATCTGAAAAAAAGCGAGCAGGAAAAGCTCGCACGCCTGCGCAAATTGCAGGAGATCATAGACGAAATCGGGACGCTGGACCCTCAGCCGCAGGAGGATACACAGCTGGAGCAGCAATTTCGTGCTGCAACGACTGCACAGGCGGCGGGAGAGCAGGCGGATGCGCTCTGCGATCTGCTGACGGACGGCGAGCAGAATTTGTCGGACGGGTTGGCGATGGCATGGGAGCAGCTTTCGGCACTTGCGGAAACGACTCCCGAGGTCAAGCCGCTTGCAGAGCGACTGAAAGCGGTCAACATTGAACTGCGTGACATTGCAGATGAGCTGGCTGTCTACGGCGGAAATGCGATGTCGCCTGCGGAGTTTCAGCGGCTTTGCGATCGCCGAAACGCCGTCAATACAATTGCGTTGAAGTATCACACGGATGCGGACGGGCTGCGTGCGCTGTTTGCGGAGTCTGCCGCAGAAATTGCACAAATTGAAAGCAGCAGCGAGCGTTTACATGACCTGACCGATGAAAAGCAACGGCTTCTGCATGAGGTGACTGACCTTGCAAAACAACTGACTGCGCATCGGCAGCAGCTTGCGGAACAGTTTTCCGAGCGGGTCGGCAAAGAGCTTTCGTATCTCGATATGCCGCGGGTACGTCTTGTGGTGCAGCTGACGCAGGGTAAACTGACTGCAAACGGCATGGATAATGCAGAGTTTCTGATCTCCGCAAATGCCGGCGAGCCGCCGAAACCGATTGCGCAGATTGCGTCGGGCGGCGAACTTTCGCGTATGATGCTTGCATTGAAAGCGGTCATTGCGCAGCGTGACGAAATACCCACGCTGATTTTTGACGAGATTGATACAGGTGTGAGTGGTCGTGCAGCGCAGAAAATCGGCAAAAAATTACGTGAACTGGGCGGGCATCATCAGGTGCTTTGCGTGACGCATCTGTCGCAGCTGGCAGTTGAGGCGCAGCATCATCTGCTGATTGAAAAGCACAGCACGGAATCTTCCACGCAGACTGCCGTCACGGTGCTGGATGAACAGGGCAGAATCGGTGAAATTGCGCGGATTATGGGCGGTGAAAATCCGTCCGAACTGATGATGCAGACTGCCGCGGAAGCATTGCGGTCGGCGCAAAATAATTGACACTATCATTGAAAGGATATATGAATATGTCGGAAATACGTGATATAAATCTTTGGGAGAGCGGCGAGCAGAAAATCAGGTGGGTCAAGGGCAATATGCCGCTTCTGCGCAGTATCGAGGAGGATTTTGCGAAAACCAAGCCGCTTGCAGGTTTGCGAATCGCACTTTCGGTGCATCTGGAGGCAAAAACGGCGTATCTGTGCAGAGTACTTGCGGCAGGCGGTGCAGAGATGTACGTTACGGGCTCCAATCCGCTTTCCACGCAGGATGATGTCGCTGCGGCTTTGGTACACGGCGGCATGAATGTCTACGCATGGCATGGTACGACGCCCGAGGAATATGAGGCGCACACCCGTCGTGTAATCGAGGCACAGCCGCATTTCATCATTGATGACGGCGGCGACCTTGTTTCGCTGATTCACAATGAATATCCGCAGTATCTGGAAAATGTCATCGGCGGCTGTGAGGAAACAACAACGGGTATCCTGCGGCTGAAAGCAATGGCTGCTGAGGGCAAGCTGAAATTCCCGATGATGCTGGTCAATGATGCGGATTGCAAGCATCTGTTTGATAATCGCTACGGTACGGGTCAGTCCGTCTGGGATGGTATCAACCGCACAACGAATCTGATCGTTGCGGGCAAAAATGTGGTCATCGCGGGCTATGGCTGGTGCGGTAAAGGTGCGGCAATGCGTGCAAAAGGGCTTGGAGCAAACGTCATTGTCACGGAGGTTGACCCCGTTAAGGCAATCGAGGCGGTCATGGATGGTTTCCATGTGATGAAAATGGAGCAGGCAGCGGAAATCGGTGATTTCTTCGTGACGGTCACGGGCTGCAACCATGTCATCACGGAGCAGAGCTTCCTGAAAATGCACGAAGGCGCAATCCTTTGCAATGCAGGTCATTTTGATGTGGAAGTGGACATGGCAGGACTCCGTAAACTGGCGGTCAATAGTTTCCCGGCACGCAACAACATTATCGGCTACACCCTGCCAAACGGCAAAACGGTTTACGTCATTGCGGAGGGCAGACTGGTCAATCTGGCAGCAGGTGACGGTCATCCCGCAGAAATCATGGATATGAGTTTTGCGATTCAGGCACTCAGTGCGCAATGGCTGATCGAACACCGCACGGAAGTCAAGCAGGTGCTGAATAATGTACCGCGCACGGTGGATGAGGCAGTCGCGTGGCGCAAGCTGCGCAGCATGAATATCGAGATAGATACGCTGACGGATGAGCAGCGCGTGTATCTCTACGGAAACAGCGAGGAGGCGTAAATATGACTACTGCTGAGAAATTGCAGGCAGCATACGAGTTTGCGAAAACAAAAATCAGTTTTCAACCTGAGATCGCATTGGTACTCGGTTCGGGACTGGGTGCGTTTGCCGAGAAAATTGATGTGGTAGAAACGCTTGATTATGCGTCGATTCCGCAATTCCCTGTATCAACAGTTGCGGGACATGCAGGACGCTTTGTGTTTGGCTATTGCGACGGTGTGCCGATCGCGGTCATGCAGGGCAGAGTGCATATGTACGAGGGTTATGCGCCTGAGGACGCAGTGATGCCGATTCGGCTGCTGCATCTGCTGGGAGCAAAGATTCTGTTTCTGACCAACGCGGCAGGCGGCATTCGCCATGGTATGAAAGCAGGCGAATTTATGATGATAACCGACCAGATTTCGAGTTTTGTGCCCTCGCCGCTGCGTGGTGCAAATATTGACAGTCTGGGCGTGCGTTTTCCCGATATGAGTGCAATCTACAGCAAGCGTTTGCAGGAAATTATACGTAAAATCGCAGTCAATGCAAACATTCCGCTGCATGAGGGCGTCTATGTCCAAACGGCTGGCCCTGCGTATGAATCGCCTGCGGAAATCCGTATGTATCGAATGCTTGGCGCAGATGCAGTCGGCATGAGTACAGCGATCGAGGCAATTGCTGCACGGCATTGCGGTATGGAAATCTGTGGTATTTCGTGCATTTCGAATCTGGCAGCGGGCATTTCCCCGACGCCGCTGTGTCATGAGGAAGTGAAAGCGGCGGGCGATGCGGCAGCTCCGATGTTTGAACAGCTGGTGCGGGAAAGCATCCGTGCAATGGCGTAACGATGTCATGAATCATGGGCATTGCAGATACGACTTGATTTAAAAGCGAGCGGCTACGGTTGACACCGTAGCCGCTTTTGTTGTATGAATTACGCGAAAATCGCAAGCATAAGCAGGTGCATGATCAATGCGCAAATCCAGGCAATTACGCATTGCAGCACAACAATTCCGATCGCCCAGCGTGCGCCGAGTTCCCGCTTGATTGCCGCAATTGCCGCCACACAGGGCGTATACAGCAGGCAGAACACCAGCAGCGATGCAGCCGCAGCAGGCGTCAGGATCGTGGCAACGGAGCTGTCACGGAACAGCACAGTCAACGTAGATACGACACTTTCCTTGGCGATAAAGCCTGAGATCAATGCGGTGATGCACTCCCATGTGCCAAAGCCGAGCGGCTTGAAAATCGGTGCAAGCAGTCCGGCAATTTGTGCAAGGATGCTGTCACTTGAATTTTCCACCACACCCAAATGAAAGTTGAACGTCTGCAAGAACCACACAATGATTGACGCAATGAAAATCACCGTAAATGCGCGCTGTAGGAAGTCCTTTGCCTTATCCCAGAGCAGGTGCAGGACGTTTTTTGCTCCGGGCAGGCGATAATTCGGCAGTTCCATGACAAACGGTACTGCTTCTCCGCGAAATACGGTGCTTTTCGTAAGCAATGCCATGAGAATACCGATTACAATGCCCAGCAGATAAAGCCCAATCATGATCAGCCCACTGTATTGGGGAAAGAACATCTGCGTGAAAAAACCGTAAATAGGTAATTTTGCGGTGCATGACATAAACGGCGTCAGCATGATGGTCATTTTGCGGTCGCGCTCAGAGGGGAGGGTGCGGCTTGCCATGACGCCCGGTACCGTGCAGCCGAATCCGATCAGCATTGGCACGATACTGCGACCGGAAAGTCCGATTTTACGCAGTAATTTGTCCGTGACAAACGCCACACGCGCCATATAGCCGCTGTCCTCTAAAAGCGAGAGGAAGAAAAACAGTACGACAATGATCGGCACAAAGCTCAGAACGCTGCCTACGCCGCCAAAAATGCCGTTGATGATCAGTGCGTGCAGCACATCATTGACGCCGCCTTCGATCAAAACGGAATCGACAAAATCCGTGAGTGTTTGGATGCCTTGTTCCAGCAAACCTTGCAGCCACGCACCGATGACATTGAACGTCAGGAAGAAAACTGCCGCCATAATCAGGATAAATGACGGAATTGCGGTGTATTTGCCGGTCAGGACACGGTCGATACGGCGGCTTCGGATGTGTTCTTTGCTTTCTTTGGGTTTGACCACGGCATCGCGGCAAAGCCTGCCGATGAAGGCAAATCGCATATCTGCAATGGCGGCAGCGCGGTCAAGACCGCTTTCCTGTTCCATTTGCAGAATGATGTGGTCGATCATCTCAGTTTCGTTCCGGTCGAGGTGCAGGGATTCCTGAATCAGCGCATCGCCCTCGATGAGTTTGCTTGCGGCAAATCGCAGTGGGATGTCCGCAGCTTCGGCGTGGTCTTCGATCAGGTGCATGATGCTGTGCAGTGCGCGGTGTACTGCACCGCCCTTGGAATTTTTATCGCAGAAGTCGGTGCGTCCTGGTTTTTCCTGATACTGTGCAACGTGCAGCGCGTGCGCGACAAGTTCGTCAACGCCCTCGTTTTTAGCCGCTGAGATGGGCACTACGGGTATGCCGAGGCGTTCTTCCATTTCGTTGATGAGAATGGTGCCGCCATTGCCGCGTACCTCATCCATCATGTTGAGTGCGAGTACCATTGGGACGTCCAATTCGATGAGCTGCATGGTCAGATAGAGGTTGCGCTCGATATTGGTTGCATCTGCGATGTTTATGATACCCGTCGGCTTTTCTTCAAGCAAAAAGCGGCGGGATACGATCTCCTCACTGGTGTAGGGCGACAGGGAGTAAATACCCGGCAAATCGGTGACACTGGTATTTGATGTACCGCGGATGCTGCCGCTTTTCTGATCAACGGTGACGCCCGGGAAATTGCCAACGTGCTGATTGGAGCCTGTCAGTTGGTTGAACAGCGTGGTTTTGCCGCAGTTCTGGTTGCCTGCGAGTGCAAAAGTCAGCGTGGTACCTTTCGGGAGCGGGTTTTCGTCTTCGGTGACATGATAAATGCCGCCCTCACCGAGTCCGGGGTGATGTTTTCTTTTATGGGGCTGCGGGGCAGGGGGTATGGCATCTGCGGGCGTTTCGATCGGCTCAACCTCAATTTGTGCGGCATCCGCAAGGCGAAGGGTCAGTTCGTAGCCGTGAATGCGCAGTTCCATGGGGTCGCCCATGGGAGCAAATTTCATCAGTGTGACTTCTGCGCCGGGGATGACGCCCATATCGAGAAAATGCTGACGCAGCGCGCCTTCTCCGCCGACTGCCGTGACTTTTGCGGACTGTCCGATCGGGAGTTCTTTCAGTGTCATTATGTACTCCTTTCTTCGGTTTGCATAGGCTAACTCGGAAATTGAAAATATAAGTTAGCCATAACTAACTTTCAAAATAATTATACACCCGATTGCAGTGTTTGTCAAGGGGTAAAAGATAAAATTAAAGCAGCGGATGACAAAAAAACAGCGGAAAAAGTGGATTGCCCATTGCTTTTTTTATCAAGATATGGTATAATGGAACTTAATCATGGATAAAGGCGGAGAAAGCATGGATAAGGCAGCACTTTGTGCAGAACTGAAAATGCTGGGCATACGCAGCGCATGGTTGGACCTTGCCGCGTGGTGTATCAGCAATCTGGTTTGCGGACTCAATCTGCGCTATGCACTGGGATTGCTGCTTGGAACTGCTGTTTTGTTTGTCAATCTGCTGATTCTGCATCGCAGTATCACTTTAATGGCATACGATGCAAAGCGGACGGGCAAGGCAAGTACGGCACGGCATACACGCTATTATCTGTTGCGGCTTGCGGTATTCGCGGCTGCATTTTCGGCGGCACTGCTGCTGCCCGCATGGATTGCTCCCATCGGGGTGGCGATTCCGCCGCTTTACCCGCGTCTGATTTATACGACGCAAGCAGTTTTCAATCGGCAAAAGCCCTGATTTCGAACCAAAAAGAGGTGAAACAATAATCCTATGGCATTACCCGAATTTCTGAAGGGTTCCTCAGAACTGAGTGTATCGGGTCCGAAAGTCATTGCAACATTCAACATTTTCGGTTTGAAGATCAATTTCACCGAAACCGTGATCCTTGAATGGATCGTCATGGCAATCATTCTTGGAATTGCGTGGTTCCTGACGCGGAATATGAAGGTCAACAACATATCCAAGCGTCAGGTGCTTGCTGAGTGGGCAGTGGAAGCCATTACGAATATGGTGTGCAGCACCATGGGCGAAAAATGGCGGCACTATGCTCCGTATATCGGAACACAGTTTTCGTTTTTGATTTTCGGCAGTCTGCTGAGTCTGACGGGTCTGCGCTCGGTCACATCGGACTTTTCGGCGATGATTGCATTTGCAATCGTGTCGTTTATCCTGATTACGGCAACCAAAATCCGTTCAGGCGGTGTCGGCGGCTACTTGAAAGGTATGCTCGACCCTGTGCCTGTTATGCTGCCGATGAACATCGTCAGTGAACTGGCAACCCCGATCTCGCTGGCATTCCGTCATTTCGGAAATATCGCAGGCGGCGGTGTTATCATGGCACTGGTCTACTGCGGTCTGACCGGCGCAAGCCACGCGATCGGCTTAGATATCCCGATTCTGACAGTCGGTATCCCCGCAGTGCTATCCCTTTACTTCGATTTGTTCTCCGATTTTATTCAGGCGTTTATCTTCTGTATGCTGACGATGGTATTCATCAGCAACGCCGCCGATGACGGAGAAACAGCATAATCCCATGATCCCCAAACATAAAAATTCGAATTTTGATTGATTTCAGGAGGTTTCCAAAAATGGATTTGAATGAAGCTATTGTTTATGCAGGCTCTGCAATTGGTGCAGGTATTGCTATGATTTCCGGTTTTGGTCCGGGTATTGGTGAAGGTTATGCCGTCGGTAAGGCTTGTGAGGCAATCGCAAGACAGCCTGAGGCTTCGGGTGCAGTCACCAGAACGATGTTCGTCGGTTGTGCAGTTGCAGAAACCACCGGTATCTACGGCTTTGTTGTTGCACTGCTGCTGATGATCCTGAAGCCGTTTACCTGATTTTCACAGGCGGTAAAAATCAAACTGAAAGAAAGGCAATATAAGCTATGCTGGATAAGTTGGACTTTTTGTCCTTTGATATCGGCACAATTCTGTTTTCATGGCTGAACTTGCTGCTTCTTTTCTTCGGACTCAAACATTTCCTGTTTACGCCTGTGAACAACATTTTGCAGGAGCGTCAAAAGGCAGTGGATAAGTCCCTGAAGGATGCCGAGGAGGCAAAAACCGAAGCGGAAGCGGCAAAGGCGGAGTATTCCGAAAAGCTGTCCGCAGCAAAGGAAGAATCCGCAGAAATGTTGCGCAATGCGACCCGTAAGGCACAGCAGCGTTCCGAAGAAATCGTGGCTGCTGCAAAGGCGGATGCCGAAAATATCCGTATCCGCGGACAGAAAGACCTCGAAAACGAAAAGCACCGTGTGGAAAACGAACTGCGCGGCGCGGTATCGGAGCTTGCTGTCATGGTTGCCGAGAAGGTTGTGGAGCGTGAAGTCAGCCCCGAGGACCATGCCCGTCTGATCGACGAGTTTCTTGATTCGGTGGGTGATGTCAAGTGAGCAGTGAAATCGGAACCGTATATGCCAATGCGCTGTTTTCTCTTGCCAAGGAGCAGGGAGATGCGGTATTGCAGCAGACACGCGCAGATCTGCGTCAGTGTGCCGTGCTGTTCTCGCTGAATCCCGATCTGACAAGATTGCTTTCCCTCCCGACCATAACTGTGGAGGAGCGCATTGCAGTGGCTCAGAAAATTTTCGGCGGCGATGAGGGTCTTGCCTGTCGTCTGCTGTATTTATTGATCGACCGCAGCCGTGTACCGTTTCTGGGGGACATCGCAGACGCATTTGATGCGCTGATGATGGATTATCAGGACATGGTGCAGGTGCAGGTCACGACTGCCGTGGCACTTCAGCCCGAGCAGGAGGAGCGTCTGATTCGGACGCTTCAGGAAAAGCTGAGGAAAACCGTCCGTATCAGCAAGCACGTTGAACGCAGTATCATCGGCGGCATGATCGTGCAGTATGGGGATACCCGACTGGATAATTCCCTGCGCAGCCGTCTGGACGCGCTGAAAACCTCGCTTTCTCTGAATTGACTGCGAATTCGCAGCACACCATCGCAAAATCTTAGGCAATAGAAGGTGTAACATGAATTTACGTCCTGATGAAATTACAGGCATCATAAAGGAGCAGCTGAAAAATTACGAAGCAAAGCTCAGCCTTGCCGATGTCGGCACGGTCATCACTGTCGGTGACGGTATTGCCAACGTGCATGGCCTGGAACAGTGTATGTCGGGCGAACTGCTGGAATTTGACGGCGGCGTATCGGGCATGGCACTGAACCTGGAACATGAATTTGTCGGCGCGGTTCTGCTTGGCTCCGATAAGGACATTAAGGAAGGCTCCACTGTCCGCAGAACCAAGAAGATCGTATCGGTACCTGTCGGCGAGGAACTGCTTGGCAGAGTCGTCAACGCACTGGGCGAGCCGATCGACGGCAAAGGTCCGATCATGACCAAACAGAATATGCCGATTGAGAAGATCGCTCCCGGTATCATCACGAGAAAATCCGTGCATGAGCCGCTGCAAACGGGCATCAAGGCAATTGACTCGATGATCCCGATCGGCAGAGGTCAGCGTGAGCTGATTATCGGCGACCGCCAGACCGGTAAGACCAGTATCGCACTGGATACGATCATGAACCAGAAAGACAAGAATGTCATCTGTATTTATGTCGCAATCGGTCAGAAGCGTTCCACGGTTGCAAATGTTGTGGAAACCCTGACCAAAGCAGATGCCATGCGTTATACGATCGTTGTTTCCGCAACGGCATCGGAGCTGGCACCGCTGCAATATATCGCACCGTATTCGGGCTGCACGATGGGCGAATATTTCCTTTCGCAGGGCAAGGATGTGCTTTGTGTCTATGATGATCTTTCGAAGCACGCGGTCGCATACCGTACCCTTTCTCTGCTGCTCAAGCGTCCGCCCGGCCGTGAGGCATTCCCGGGCGATGTATTCTATCTGCACTCCCGTTTGCTGGAGCGTGCCTGCTGCCTGAATGAAAACTACGGCGGCGGCTCCCTGACCGCACTTCCGATTATCGAAACACAGGCGGGTGACGTATCTGCGTACATTCCGACTAACGTCATTTCGATCACCGATGGTCAGATCTTCCTGGAAACGGATCTGTTCAATGCAGGCGTGCGTCCTGCGGTCAACCCCGGTATCTCGGTATCGCGTGTTGGTTCCGCGGCACAGATCCCTGCCATGAAGAAGGTATCGGGTTCTCTGAAGCTGACCTATTCGCAGTATCGTGAATTGCAGGCATTCTCGCAGTTCGGCTCTGACCTCGACAAGGATACCAAAGAGCGTCTGGCAATGGGCGAGCGTGTCGTAGAGGTACTCAAGCAGGGCAAGAGCAGTCCGCTTTCGGCGGCACATCAGGTCTGCATCCTCTACGCAGTCGTCAACAATCTGCTGCACGATGTACCCGTCAACCGCATTGCGGAGTTTGAGCAGGCATTCCTCACCGAACTCGATGAGTGTGGCAGCGAGATCACCGCATCCATTACGGAAACAGGCAAGCTTCTGCCTGAAACCGAGGGGCAACTGAAAAATCTGATTGCCGACTTTGTGCGGTCATTTGTCTGAATCGGAGGTAACACATGGCTGCTTCCAATATGAAAGCCATCAAGCGGCGGATCAAGAGCGTCGAAAGCACCATGCAGATTACAAAAGCAATGGAGCTGGTATCGTCCTCAAAGCTGCGCCGTGCGAAGGAGCGTGCCGAGCAGGCAGAGCCGTATTTCAATCTGCTTTACGAAACCATGAGCGAGATCGCATCGGAGGCAACGGGTTTCCGTTCCGTATACACGAAGCTGCGTGAAAAAGGAGCAGCTCTGCTCGTGGTTATGGCAGGTGACAGAGGTCTGGCGGGCGGTTTCAATCTGAATGTGTTTCGCAAGGCGGATGCCCGTATCAAGGAATTGCAGGCAGAGGGCAGAGAGGTCATTCTGATGACCTGCGGAAAGAAAGCCGCGGAGCATTATGCAAAATCCGAATGCCGCATCCTCGGACATTTTGAGAATGTCGGCGAAAGCGTCACGACCTATCAGACGCTCAATATGGCAGAGCATATCGTGCATTTGTTTGATGAGGGCCATCTTTCCATTGTGGAGCTGTTCTTCACGGATATGGTATCACCGCTGGTGCAGGAGGCGCGTCAAATGTCGGTCATTCCCGTACCGAATCTGGAGGAGGCGCAGGGACTGCAAAGCCTGACCCACTACGAGCCGAGTCCCGAAGCGGTATTTGACAGCCTGATCCCGCAGTATTTATCGGGTATTCTTTACTGTGCGATCGTGGATACCTACGCTTCCGAGCAGGCGGCACGCCGTATGGCAATGGAGAATGCGTCCGATAATGCGCAGGAAATGATCGACGACCTCTCTTTGCGGTATAATCGCGCCAGACAGGCGGCGATCACGCAGGAGCTGACGGAGATCGTCGGCGGCGCAAATGCACAGAATTAAATTATTACAACGAAAGTGAGTTTTCCGCATATGCAACCAAACGAAGGAATCAAGCGCGGCGGCATCGGCAAAATCGTCCAGATTATCGGTGCGGTTGTAGACGTGCGATTTGAAAAATCTCAGCTTCCCCGTCTGCTCAATGCAATTGAGTGCGACAACAACGGGCAGAAGCTGGTGCTGGAAGTTGCACAGCATATCGGTGATGACATCGTCCGCTGTATTGCAATGAGCAGTACGGACGGACTGGTGCGCGGTACGGATGCGATTGACACGGGCAGCCCGATTCAGGTGCCTGTCGGCAGAGAAACCCTCGGTCGTGTATTCAATCTGCTGGGTGACCCCGTTGACGAGGGCCCCGCACCGCAGACCGAAAATCGGATGCCGATTCACCGTGATGCGCCCTCCTACGAGGAGCAGGCTGCCTCAACCGAGGTGCTGGAAACGGGCATCAAGGTCATCGACCTGATCGCGCCGTACCTCAAGGGCGGCAAGATCGGTCTGTTCGGCGGCGCAGGCGTCGGCAAAACAGTCCTGATTCAGGAACTGATCAACAACGTTGCCAATCAGCACGGCGGCATCTCGGTCTTTACGGGTGTTGGCGAGCGTACCCGTGAAGGCAACGACCTCTACAACGAAATGAAAGAATCGGGCGTTCTCGAAAAGACCTGTCTGGTCTACGGACAGATGAACGAACCGCCCGGAGCAAGAATGCGTGTGGCACTTTCCGGTCTGACCATGGCGGAGTATTTCCGCGATCAGGAAGGTCAGGATGTGCTGTTGTTCATTGACAACATTTTCCGTTTTACGCAGGCTGGCTCGGAGGTTTCCGCGCTTCTGGGCAGAATGCCGTCAGCCGTTGGCTATCAGCCGACCCTTGCGACAGAAATGGGCGCCTTGCAGGAGCGTATCACCTCGACTTCCAAGGGTTCTATCACGTCGGTACAGGCGGTTTACGTTCCTGCCGATGACCTGACAGACCCCGCACCTGCCACCACATTCGCGCATCTGGATGCGACCACGGTTTTGTCGCGTTCGATCGCGTCACTGGGTATTTATCCCGCAGTAGATCCGCTCGAATCCAGTTCCCGTATTCTTGACCCCGACATCGTCGGTCAGGAGCATTACGATGTGGCACGAAAGGTGCAGACCATTTTGCAGCGTTACACCGAATTGCAGGATATCATTGCGATTATGGGTATGGATGAGCTTTCCGATGAGGACAAGCTGACCGTCAGCAGAGCGCGTAAGATCCAGCGTTTTCTGTCGCAGCCGTTCTCGGTCGCAGAGCAGTTTACCGGTATGCAGGGCAAATTCGTCCCGATTTCCGAAACGATCCGCGGCTTCCGCGAGATCATTGAGGGTCAGCATGATGACCTGCCCGAATCCGCATTCCTGTTTGCAGGTACCATTGACGATGTCATTGAAAAGGCAAAAGCATTGGAGGCTGATGCAGAGTGAGTGCCGCATTTTCTCTACGCATCATTACGCCTGAAAAGGTGTTTTTTGAGGGGCTTGTCCAGCGTGTCGTCATTCGTACCACGGAAGGTGATGTCGGTATTCTGGCAAAACATGAGCGTTACGCTGCCTGTCTGCCCGCAGGTCCGCTTCGGATTCTGGATATGGAAGGAAACGAGCGGCTTGCTGCCGTATCCGGCGGAATGCTGAAAGTATCCGCCACGCAGACTGCCGTTCTGGCAAATGCGGTGGAATGGGCAGAGGATATTGACATTGACTGGGCAAAACGCTCCGAGGAGGACGCAAGAAAACGTCGTGAGCAGAGCAAAAATCAGCATGATCTCGATCGTGCTGATGCCAAGCTCAAGCGCGCGCTCAATCGTCTGAAAGTATCATCCATGAATCGGTAAGTTTGTTTGACGCTACGGGGAAAGGAATGGGTCAATATGAAAAAAGCGCGGGTTTTTGGGGTTATTGCAGTGGTCTGTCTGTGTATTGCAGCGGTATTCCTGCTGGACACTCCCACATATATAAAGGTATGGCGTGGGCAGGAGCAGGACCTTGCGGAGATTGATCCGTATGAACTGAAAAAAGGCGACGTCGTTTCCGGCGATGCCGGTTGGTCATACGGCTACTGCGCGGAGGAATACCAAACCAATTTCGGCGTGCGTACTTCCAAGGACAGCACCAAACGCTATTATGTCATGTTGCTCAACAGCGATGATTTTATTCTCTATTGCACATCCGTCAAGAGCGAGTACACGCAGCTTGACAAAATGGAGGATGAACTGATCGAATATTACGATTCTTGGGAACGCTATGAAGAATCCGAGGATTTCGAAGATCTGAAACTCCCGGAATCCACCATAGAAATTCAGGGCAGCGTGACAAAAATTCCGTCTGAGATCGAAGGCTATTTCCGCGAATGGTATGCAGAATGCGTCGGCGACGACTATAATGAATCTGTCGTTCCGCTGATGATCAATCACATGAATTTTAACAGCTTCGGTACCATGATGATCGCGGGCATTGCTGCGGCAGTCGGTGCGGTAATTTTCGGGATTCTTGCACTGGTCATGCGCAGCAAGGCGAAAAAAGCAGAATTCGATTTCTATTGATTCCGTCCGAAACGGCAGGAGAGGGCTGCCGTAATATGAAAGGGGAGGATTCCAATGAACAAGCGCAAACGTATCACAGCCGTATTGCTGAGTACCGTCCTGACGGCATCCATGCTCAGCGCAAATGCCGTACCGTACAGTGCGGCGGATGAAGGGGCAGGCAGTGCCTCCTACAACACACAGGATGACTGGCTCCATGTGGAAGGCGACAAAATCGTGGACAAGGACGGCAATGAGGTCTGGCTGACAGGCTGCAACTGGTTCGGCTATAATGTCGGCAGCCAGGTGTTTGACGGCGTTTGGAGCCTGAATATGCACTGGGCTTTGAACTCCATCGCTGACCACGGCTTCAACCTGCTGCGTGTCCCGATGTCCACCGAGATCCTGCTGCAATGGAAGAATCACGGTGCTGACCCGATGGTAAAGGTCAATACCTATTCAAACCCTGAACTGACTGAGGAGGGCATCGAGGGCGGTACACCGAAGTACAGCTTCGATATCTGGAATCAGGCAGTGGAATGGTGCCGCGAAAACGGTATCAAGATCATGATGGACATTCACAGTGCCGAAACCGCATCGGCAGGTCACCAGGCTCCGCTCTGGTATACCGAACGGTTTTCGACCGATGACTGGCTGGAAGCATTGTCATGGTTCGCGGATTACTATAAGAATGACGATACCATCATTGCCATTGATTTGAAGAACGAGCCGCACGGCAAGCGCGATGAGGGCAAGTTTGCAAAGTGGGACGGTTCCAAGGACGATAACAACTGGCGCTATGCCGCAGAACGCGGTGCAGCAGCCTGCCTTGCAAAGAACCCGAATCTGCTGATCATGGTGGAAGGTATTGAGGTCTATCCGAAGTTTGAGAACGGCTTTGACTGGAATTCCCCGTCCACTGACTACGCACACTACGGCGACGACAGTATGCAGCCGTATCATGGTGCATGGTGGGGCGGCAACTTCCGCGGCGTCAGAGAGTTCCCTGTTGACCTTGGCGAGCATCAGAGTCAGCTGGTCTATTCTCCGCATGACTACGGTCCGCTGGTCTATGAGCAGACATGGTTCAACAAGGATTTCACCACGCAGACATTGCTCGATGACTACTGGTATGATACATGGGCATTCCTCGCAGAGGAGCATATTTCCCCGCTGCTGATGGGTGAGTGGGGCGGCTTTATCGACGAACATGATAAGGACGGCAAGAACACGAAATGGATGACACTGCTCCGTGACTACATGATCGACAAGCACATTCATCATACTTTCTGGTGCTTCAACGAGAATTCCGGTGATACCGGCGGACTGATCGCAAGCGATACCAACTGGACCGAGTGGGATGAGGAAAAATATGCGTTGGTTGAGCCTGCTCTCTGGCAGGATAACAACGGCGTGTTCATCAGTCTTGACCACGAAATTCCGCTTGGCAGCAATGGTCAGTCACTTGGGGAGTACTACGGCGGCGGTCACCATGTCGATCCGCCCAAGACCACAACCACCACGGCGCAGACTACAACAACTGCTGTCCGGACGACCACGACCATCGCGCAGGATGTGACCACCGGAGAACCTTCCGTCAGCGATGATCGTATCTACGGCGATGTGGACTGCGACGGCAAGATCAAGATTTCCGATGTTGTACAGCTCAGCCGCTATGTCAATGAGGATACGAGCGTAAAGATCACCAAAGAGGGTCTGGCGAATGCGGATGTGGACTGCGACAAATCCTACACGTATGACGATGTCAGCCTGATTTTGAAGTATATTGCAAGACTGGTTCCTGAAGGAGCGTTGGGACCGCAGTAAAACGATCAGCGGGGACGAAAGTCTGCTATCAAAGGAGGAATATATCATGCAAACATACGCGATCACTTATGTAAAAAAACTGGACATCAACAAATTTACCGATGAAATGCCTGTCGGCGAGATCGAGGCAGATCTGCTCGGAACGGCAAAGCGTACTGCGAGCGAGTACCTCAACAACTGGCTGATTGACAAAAAGCTGAAAGTCCGCAATAAGACGGAATGGGTAAAGGATATCAAGCGCGGCGGTCAGACCCGTGAGTACATGGTATCCGAAGGTGACACACCCGCTAAGCTGATTTTCATTCTCCGCGAAGTATAAGCAAAAGAAAACCTGCCGTTCACACAGAGCGGCAGGTTTTTGATTGAAGATAAAAGTTGTATCTGCTTTCGACAGACTAAGCAGGCAGTATCAAAAGATACTGCCTGCTGATATTAGTTCTTTACAATAGTGCATAACTTTTTCTTTTCATTCGTAATGGTGATGGTGTAAGAATCTGCGCTCGCATCCTGACAATAATAGACGTTGCCGGATTTAGAATAGACTCCCGCGGCTCCATCATATTTGCCGCCGTCGATGGAAAAAAGGTTCTGATACTGATTGAAAGTGACGGTTGCATTCCCGTCTGAGTAGCCGCCGCAACCTGTCAAAGATACAGCCGCCGTGGCGCACAATAACAATGCACCAAAGATTCTTTTCATAGATTTTTTCATTTCAAAATCCCTCTTTCAGTAATTTGATACAGAATCAACGATCCTGTATCCTAAGTATAACAGTAAAAAAGAAAATAGTCAATACGTTTAATACATATAAAAAGTAATATTAGTTACCTTTATAAATGTTAAAGGATTTTTATGGCGTGAACAGTGGAATTCACAAATGATAAATGAAATGATGTCAAAATAAGCAAAACGTCAGCGAAACAGAATTCTATTTTATGCAAACGGGAGAAATTTTCCACGCTATTGACTTTTGCACGAAATATCGGTATAATATTAGGGTATGCGAATGACCGCATACGATACTAATTAAGAAGGAGGAAAACTATGCCAACCTTTAACCAGCTCGTTCGTAAGGGCAGAAGCACTCTGGCTGAGAAGTCTACGGCACCTGCACTTCAGAAAGGCTACAATGCACAGAAGAAGTCCCAGATCGACCTCAGCTCTCCCCAGAAGCGTGGTGTTTGCACCGCTGTCAAGACCGCTACCCCGAAAAAGCCGAACTCTGCTATGCGTAAGATCGCAAGAGTCCGTCTGACCAACGGTTATGAGGTAACTGCTTACATTCCCGGTATTGGTCACAATCTTCAGGAGCACAGCGTCGTTCTGATTCGCGGCGGACGTGTCAAGGACCTCCCTGGTGTTCGTTACCACATCATCCGTGGTACCCTCGATGCACAGGGCGTCAACGGTCGTCTGCAGGCTCGTTCCAAGTACGGTGCAAAGCGTCCGAAGGCAGGAAAGAAGTAATCTTTTCCGCAAACCATTTTAAGCATTTACCCCACAAGGCTCTTGTGGATTTGATATATAGCATATACATATTTGTCGATGCTGTATCTGTCTGCATGGCCAAACACAGTTCACACATAACTGTGAGTACCTGTGATTTCATTCTATCATGAAGGAGGGAAGCGAGATGCCAAGAAGAGGCAGTATCGCAAAGCGTGACGTTCTGGAAGATCCGATGTATCATTCCAAGCTCGTAACACGGCTTATCAACAACATCATGCTCGACGGTAAGAAGGGTGTCGCTCAGAAGATTGTTTACGACGCATTCGATATCGTCAAGGAAAAGACCGAGAGAGAACCCCTCGAGGTTTTTGAGCAGGCAATGGAAAATATCATGCCGCTGCTCGAAGTTAAGGCTCGCCGTATGGGCGGTGCAACCTATCAGGTTCCGATGGAGGTTCGCCCGGAGCGTCGTCAGACACTGGGTCTGCGCTGGATCACCAAGTATTCCAGACTCCGCAGCGAAAAGACCATGAAGGAGCGTCTTGCAGGCGAAATTCTCGATGCTATCAACGGCACGGGCGGCGCTTGCAAAAAGCGTGAGGACACACACAAGATGGCAGAGGCAAACAAGGCTTTTGCACATTACCGTTGGTAATTCTCTTGGCAAGTTTCCGCAGCTTTTCTGTGGAAATGGCATCCTGAAGCGCAGACTTCGGAATGCTGCTTAGACGAATTGAATAGGAGGAAACCAAATGCCAAGAGATTGTTCACTGGAAATGACCCGAAACATCGGCATTATGGCTCACATCGACGCTGGTAAGACAACAACCACTGAGCGTATCCTGTACTACACCGGTATCAACCATAAGATCGGCGAGACCCACGATGGTTCCGCTACCATGGACTGGATGGAGCAGGAGCAGGAGCGTGGTATCACAATCACCTCCGCTGCAACTACCGCTTACTGGAAAGAGCACCGTGTCAATATTATTGATACCCCTGGCCACGTTGACTTTACCGTTGAAGTTGAGCGTTCTCTGCGTGTTCTGGATGGTTCTGTTACTGTTCTGTGCGCAAAGGGCGGCGTTGAGCCTCAGTCCGAAACCGTATGGCGTCAGGCTGACAAGTACAAGGTACCGCGTATGGTCTACGTCAACAAGATGGACATCATGGGTGCAGACTTCTATCGTGTCGTTGACATGATGAAGGACCGCCTCAAGTGTAATGCCGTTCCGATTCAGCTCCCGATCGGTGCTGAAACCTTCTTCAAGGGCATCATTGACCTGCTCGAGATGAAGGCATATGTCTACTACGATGATCTGGGCAAGGATATCCGCATTGAGGAAATCCCGCACGACATGGTAGATAAGGCAGAGGAATACCGTGCAGCTCTTGTCGAGTCCGTTGCAGAACTCGATGAGGAACTGATGGAAAAGTACCTCGCTGAAGAAGAAATCTCCATCGAGGAAATGAAGAGAGTCATCCGCAAGGCTACCATCGCAAACGAGATGGTTCCTGTTGTCTGCGGTACCTCTTATAAGAACAAGGGCGTTCAGAAGCTTCTGGATGCAGTTGTTGATTATATGCCCTCTCCGCTTGACGTTCCGGCAATCAAGGGTATCAACCCTGATACCGACGAGGAGGAGGAGCGTCCTTCTTCCGACAACGAGCCGTTCGCTGCTCTTGCATTCAAGATCGCAACCGACCCGTTTGTTGGTAAACTGTGCTACTTCCGTGTATATTCCGGTAAGGTAGATGCAGGTACTACCGTACTGAACGCCTGCAAGAAGCAGCGTGAGCGTATGGGTCGTATCCTGCAGATGCACTCCAACCACCGTAAGGACATCGATACCATCTATGCAGGTGATATCGCTGCTGTAATCGGCGTAAAGTGCACCACCACCGGTGATACGCTCTGTGACGAGAACCACCCGATCATCCTCGAATCCATGGAATTCCCGGATCCGGTTATCAACCTTGCAATCGAGCCGAAGACCAAGGCAGGTCAGGAGAAGATGGGCATTGCCCTCTCCAAGCTGGCTGAAGAAGACCCGACCTTCCGCACCTGGACTGACCACGAAACCGGTCAGACCATCATCGCTGGTATGGGCGAGCTTCACCTCGAGATCATCGTTGACCGTCTGCTCCGTGAGTTCAAGGTTGAGGCAAATGTCGGGGCTCCGCAGGTTTCTTACAAGGAAACCATTCGCAAAAAGCTCGACACCGAGTACAAGCATAAGAAGCAGACCGGTGGTACCGGTCAGTACGGTCACGTAAAGATTACCGTGGAGCCCAACGAGCCCGGCAAGGGCTATGAGTTCATCAACAGCATCGTCGGCGGTGCAATCCCGAAGGAATACATCCCGGCTGTTGATGCAGGTATCAAGAGCGCAATGCAGGCTGGTACGGTTGCCGGCTATCAGGTTGTTGACGTAAAGGTCACCCTTTGGGATGGTTCCTATCACGAAGTCGACTCCTCTGAAATGGCGTTCAAGATCGCCGGTTCTATGGCATTCAAGCAGGCTATGCGTCAGGCAGATCCTGTTCTGCTCGAGCCGCTCATGAAGGTTTCCGTTTTCGTACCGGAACAGTACATGGGCGATGTCTTCGGTGACCTCAACGGTCGTCGTGGTCAGATTCAGGGTCAGGAGGTACACAACGGTGTATCCCAGATCGATGCACTTGTTCCGCTGAGCAATATGTTCGGCTATGCAAGTGACCTGCGTTCCCGTTCTCAGGGACGTGGTAACTACACCATGGAGCCGCACAGCTTCGCTGAGGTTCCGAAGTCCATCGCAGATAAGATCAAGACCGAGCGCGGTCACGCTGACGAGGACTGATTTTTTCAAAAAAATAATCGGGAAAATCGCATAGCATCGTGATTCTTTCATGATGCGTGCGAATCCCTGAGATTTTTTTCGAAAAACACTTGCTTTTTTTTAGGAAATCTGGTAAAATATATCTTGTCAGGTCTTTGTCGTTTCCTGATAATGACCGCAAACTATATTTTCCGAAAAAATGATTATTAGGAGGAGATTCCAATGGCAAAAGAAAAGTTCGAACGTAATAAACCCCATGTCAACATTGGTACTATCGGCCACGTTGACCACGGCAAGACCACCACTACTGCTGCGATCACCAAGTATCTGGCAATGAAGGGTCAGGCAAAGTTTGAGGATTATTCCATGATCGATAAAGCTCCGGAAGAGCGCGAGCGTGGTATCACAATCAATACTGCACACGTTGAGTATGAGACCGACAAGCGTCACTATGCTCACGTTGACTGCCCTGGTCACGCTGACTATATCAAGAACATGATCACCGGTGCTGCTCAGATGGACGGCGCAATCCTGGTTGTTGCTGCTTCCGACGGCCCGATGGCTCAGACCAAAGAGCACATCCTGCTCGCTCGTCAGGTTGGCGTTCCTGCAATCGTTGTTTTCATGAACAAGACTGACCTTGTTGATGATGAGGAACTGATCGACCTCGTTGAGATGGATATCCGTGACACCCTGAGCAAGTACGAGTTCCCTGGCGACGATATCCCGATCGTTAAGGGCTCTGCTTTCAAGGCTCTGGATTCCGCTTCCACCGATCCTTCCGATCCTGTTTATGCTTGCATCCAGGAACTGATGGACGCTGTTGACGATTACATTCCGACTCCTGACCGTAAGGCTGACCTGCCGTTCCTGATGCCTGTTGAGGATACTATGACCATTTCCGGTCGTGGTACTGTTGCAACCGGCCGTGTTGAGCGTGGTCAGGTTAAGGTCGGCGATACCGTTGAAATCGTTGGTCTGAAGGAAGAAAAGGGTTCTACCGTTGTTACCGGTCTGGAAATGTTCCGCAAGACTCTGGATTATGCAGAGGCTGGCGATAACATCGGCGCACTGCTCCGTGGTATTGCTCGTAAGGACATCGAAAGAGGTCAGGTTCTGTGCAAGCCCGGCACCATTCAGCCGCACACCAAGTTCAAGGGTCAGGTCTACGTTCTGAAGAAGGAAGAGGGCGGTCGTCATAAGCCGTTCTTCACCAACTACAGACCGCAGTTCTACTTCCGTACCACTGACGTTACCGGTATCATCACTCTGCCGGATGGCGTTCAGATGTGCAACCCTGGCGATAACATCGAGATCGACGTTGAGCTGATCACTCCGATCGCTATCGAAAAAGGTCTGCGTTTTGCTATCCGTGAGGGTGGTAAGACCGTTGGCTCCGGTGTCGTTGTTGACATCAAAGAGTAATTCACGTTCGATAAAATGCTGTGTTCCTTCGGGGACACAGCATTTTTTTGCTTTGGTAAGGATTGGCAAATCGCTTGTCAGAATTTTGAATTTTGGCAACGATTGGCAAACAGAAGAAATCATTAGGTGTTTTACTGAATTTCGCGCTGAATAAATCGGATTTGTACGTATATACGAAAAATATCTGAAAGCGAGGATACGAATGAAATCGCAGGAACATTGGTTTGAATTTAACATCATTGGATAATGTGCCTAAAAACAGCAGTTTATTTTCTACGAAAATCCCTGTTCGTTTTTGCGTACATCTCTTGACAAATCAGGAAGTACAAGTTATAATGTAAATACAGTTTGGGAAGAAAAGGCATTGATTGGCAATGATTGGCAAGAAGATGCCTTTTACAAAATAAAAAACAGATTCCCAAATAATTGTGTAGTAGAACAAAAGATCGCTTCGGCAATATGGTACGTCAGGCTGCGGCTCGGTCGATAACGCGGAACAGAGATGCTCTGTTTTATCGACGGAACCGCAGCCGATGCACCCGTATTACCCTAGCCAAAAGGGGGGCTCTGCGTGGCTGCCATCCTATCCGGAACAAAATATGCGGCAATCGACGCACGCGGACGAATGAGCTTCCCTGCTCAGTATCTGGGCGTTCTTGGAAATTGCCTACACATTACGCCCGACACGGACGGCCTTGGTTTTTTACAGGTCAACTCCGAGGAGGGCTATCAGGCGTTTCTGGAAGACTTAAAAAGCAAATACAGCGGTTCCAAACTCAGAATGGTTCTGCGCCATGTCGGCGCAAATACCGAAAAAGTCGAACCGGATAAACTCGGCAGAATCACATTGCCGCTGGCACTCTGTGAGCACGCGAAATTGAGCGGCAGAGTGGCAGTCATCGGTGTCGGTGATTACGCCGAAATCTGGGACGAAACACGCTTTAAAGAGCAGGATGCCGCAGATATGGATGAAATTTTGAAACTGATGGCTGAGGAGGACTGACGAACCATGGTGGACAGCCCCTACGCATACCACCGTCCTGTCATGCTTGACGAAGTCCTTTCGGATCTGGACGTCAAAGCTGACGGGATCTATCTGGACGGTACAGCGGGCGGAGGCGGGCATTCGTTTGCAATCGCTTCCAAGCTCACAGAGGGCGGCCATCTATACGCCATGGATCAGGATCCGGATGCAATCAAGCAAGCCTCAAATCGCCTTGCAGGGCTTCCTGCGACGGTCATTCATGCCAATTTTACTTCTCTCGGAGAAGTGCTGCGCGGTGAGGGCGTTCAGGCGGATGGCATTTTGCTCGATTTAGGCGTCAGCAGTCATGAATTGGACGAAGCATCCCGCGGTTTTTCCTATCACATGGATGCTCCGCTTGATATGCGTATGTCGCAAAGCGGACGTTCTGCGGCGGATCTGGTCAATACATTGCCGCCGGATGAACTTGCGCATATCCTCTTTGCATACGGCGAGGAAAAGTACGCAAAAGGCATTGTGGCACAAATTGTTGCCGCAAGAGAAGTCAAACCGATTGAAACCACGCTGGAATTGGCGGAGCTTATCAAAAAAGGTGTTCCTGCCAAGGTCAGACGCGATAAAAACCCATGCAAGAAAACATTTCAGGCAATCCGAATCGCCGTCAATGACGAGCTGAACTGCCTGTCCATCGCACTGGAGGAGGCATTTGCCTCGCTGAAACCGCACGGTCGGCTGGTGATTCTGACGTTTCACAGTTTGGAGGACCGTATCGTGAAGCAGGCGTTTGCATCGTGGTGTACAGGCTGTACCTGTCCGCCCGAATTTCCTGTGTGCGTCTGCGGCAAGAAACCGAAGGGAGAATTGGTTCACCGCAAACCGCTGACCGCCTCCGAACAGGAACTTGCCGAGAATTCCAGAAGCCACAGCGCAAAATTACGCGCAATTGAAAAACTATAAAGATACAAAAAACAAAAGAAAAAACAACAACACGAGAGCAGATAGCGGAGCAATCCGTTAACCAGACCTTTTTGGAAGGGAGGCTTTCAGATGTTGGAGGAATTCCCGAGAAAGGTTTCGCATGACCCGCTTCTCACGACGGAGCAGCGTATGGAAATGACCAATGAAAATCATGTGAAATCGCGGATTCCAAAGAAAAAGAAACGTCAGGCAAAGCCCGAACTTTCCGAAGAGGAACAGGCACGGATTGCCAAAAAGCAAAGACTCGCAAAAAGTGCGGAAAACCGTAAAAAAGCGGAAAAGCACGCGCAGTCTGCCGAAGAACAGATTGCAGAAGCCCTGCAAATGACGGCGCGGGAGAATCATCCTGCCGAACATGACAAACCTTCTGACGGATTGATCACCGTTGCACGGAGAAATCCGCCTGTAGAGCATATGCAGCCTGCGGAAGTGTCCGCGCATTTGTCTGTAAAAGGCAACCGATTTAAGGATGTCGGCAAATTGGGCTCGCAGCATCGCGCCTCCACGATCAGAGCGATTTTTCTTGGCGTATGTGCATTTATGCTGGTCGGTGTTGTCATATACGGCAGAATGCAGACCAATGAGATCTATTCCGAAATAGCCAAGGCACAAACGGAATATGATGATGCGGTCGCCAAAAATGTCAGTATGCGCTCCGAAATGGAAGGCAAAATGACCGTCAAGAACGTTGCGGACTACGCAGAAAATGTGCTGGGGCTCAAGCAGATCGGCAGATCACAGATTCAGTACATTCAGATTCAGACTGAGGACGAGGTCACCATCCCTGAACCCGAAACGAATCTGTTTGTCAGAATTCACGAGCATTTAACCCGCGTCTGGGAATTTATCAAGGGTGAGTAGCATAGAATGCAGTAACACCGCCCGAATGCATCCTCACAAAAAGAAACATGAAATCAAATAAAGTGTGTAGAACAAAAGAAACAGAATCATGAAAAAATCGGGACAGTCAAACAAAAAGATGATGTTAGACGGTCCGGAGAACGTATCATTTCTGACGGGCGGGAGTACATCGGTTACACCGCCTTTTTTATTTGTCCGGCAAATTATCGTGTGAAAGGAGTCTGTTCATGGCAGGAAAATTCGGCGATCGGCTTGCTCTTTCGCAGAATCGGAGCAAGTGGCGTAATGGCAGGAAAAAGCAGGAAGCCAAGCCCGATACCAGTATGAAGATCCGTGCAAACGGTCTGATTATGACGTTAACGCTTGTCATGGCAGGCGTTCTGATCATCAATTTGTTCCGCATCAGCGTACTGCAACATGATAAATATACGGATATGGCAAATGCCCGTCAGTTCGGTTCGATCATTATTCCCGCAAACCGCGGTTCCATCTATGACGCAAATGGCACGATCCTTGCGCAGAGCGCGACCGTATACCGCATTTTCATTGACCCCGGATGCTTCCGCGATGAAATGGCAGATGTAGAAAAGCGCAATCAGGAAAATGCCGAGAAAGCCGCTGCGAAAGCAAAACAGGGCGAGGAAGCAGAAGCAGATATCGTGGATATCGAATGGCTGAAGCAGAATCTGGTGGAATATCTTGCAGAGCAGCTTGATATTTCCGAGCAGACAGTAAAAGATGCGATCAATGCGGAAAACAACTACGTGATCCTCAAGAAAAAGGTGGAGAAAAACACCGCAGATAAAATTATGGAGTATGTTTACGAGGACGGCATTCATCCGCCAAACAGTAAGCGTACCATCAAATTGCAATCTATCAGCCGTCAGTCGGATACCAAGCGTTACTATCCGCAGAATGAGCTTGCCGCATCGGTCATCGGCTTCAATAATGCGGACGGTGTCGGTATGTACGGTATTGAAGCCTACTACAACGACTACCTTTCGGGTATTGACGGCAAAACCATTACCGCACGCGATGCAACGGGCAATGAAATGCCTTATCGCTATTCCAAGACCTACGATGCACAGGACGGCGATGATGTCTTCCTGACCATTGACATGACCCTCCAGACTTATCTGGAAAATGCACTGGAGGATATGGTCGAAACGTTCAAAGTCGAGCAGAGAGGCTGCGGAATCATTCTCAATGCGAAAACGGGCGCGGTGCTGGCAATGGCATCGGTCGGCGGCTTTGATTTGAATGCCCCCTATGAGATTTACGACGAAAAGAAACTGGAAACCATCAATCAGATCGAGGATGAGGACGAACGCAGCAAGGCAATTGCCCATGAACGCGAAGCGCAGTGGAAGAACAAATGCGTTTCCGAAACCTATATTCCGGGCTCGGTTTTCAAGGTCTATACCGCATCCAGTGCGCTGGAGGAAGATGTCATTCATTATACGGACACCTTCCACTGCACGGGCAGCATCCGTGTCGCGGATACGGATATCAACTGTTGGAGAACGTCAGGACACGGCACGGAAACATTTGAGCAGATTCTGACCAACTCCTGTAACCCTGCATTCATCAGCATCGGTCAGAAACTTGGCAAAGATCTGTTCTGCCAGTATTTTGAGGCGTTCGGTCTGACCGAGCGCACGGGTATTGACCTCCCGGGTGAAACCAGTTCCGTATACTGCCCTCGTTCCCGTATGGGTGAGGTTGAACTTGCATCCAGTTCCTTTGGTCAGACCAACTCGCTTTCTCCGATCGAAATGATTACAGGCTTTGCGGCGGTCATCAATGGCGGCACGCTGCTCAAACCCTATGTTGTCAGCAAGATTGTGGATAAAGACGGCAATGTCGTCATGACCAACGAGAAAACTGTTCGCAGACAGGTCATCTCCGCGGATACTTCAGCGGAAATGCGTAAAGCATTGCAGGCGGTTGTAGAAAACAACGGCGGTTCCAATGCATACATCAAGGGTTATAAGATCGGCGGCAAATCGGGTACTGCCCAGAAGCTCATGGGCAAATATACGAAAAAGGATATGAAATTCCTTGCATCGTATTGCTGCTTTGCGCCCGCAGATGACCCCGAAATCGTCATGCTGATCGTGGCAGACGAACCTTACGGCTTTGACGAGCGCTATTATGGTTCAACGGTCGCTGTACCGTATGCACGTTCTGTGATGGAGAAGGCACTCCCGTATCTGGGATACTATCCGCAGTATACCGCGGAAGAAGCTGAAAATCAGGATATTGAAGTGGAAATGCTGATCGATCATTCCGTGGATGAAGCCAAGGAAATGCTCGAAGAAGCAGGCATGAAGTGTGAAGTGATCGGAGAAGGGGAGATCGTCAACTATCAGACCCCGATCACGGGTTCCATGGTATCCAAAGGAAGCACGGTGCTGCTCTATACGGGCAATGAAATGGAAGAAAAAATGACGACAGTGCCGTATGTGACGGGACTGACCATGGCGGAAGCAAACAAAAAACTTGCGGAAGCAGGCATCAACTACGTAGCCAAGGGTGCTTCGGCGACGAAAAAGGATGTCAAGGTCATGCTGCAAAGCATTCCCGGCGGCACGAATGTTGAGCGCTGGTCAGTCATTTCACTGGACCTCGGTACTGCGGACCAGTCAGGCTGATCATTTGAGGTGATAAAAATGAAACTCTACGAATTGCTGGAGGAACTTCAAACCGCGTTGCCCGATTGTGAGATCACAGGCGTGACGGACGACAGCAGAAAAGTGTCGGCAGGCAGCGTGTTTGTGTGTATCAAAGGGGCGAAATTTGACGGTCACAGCGTTGCGGCGGAAATGCTTGCCAAGGGCGCGGTCTGTGTCATCTGTGAGTGTGATCTTGGACTTGGCGAGCGGCAGATCGTTGTAGAAAATACCCGTAAAACATACGGTGATCTGTGTGCGGCATGGTACGGACACCCGGAGCGGAAAATGCGGTTTGTCGGTGTGACGGGTACAAACGGAAAGACGACCACTGCCACGCTGATCCAGCAGATGCTCAAAGCGGCAGGACACCGCGTCGGATTGATCGGCACCACGCAGTATGAGATACGGGATGAAATCCTGCCCTCCGTGAATACCACGCCGCTGACGGATGCGTATTTCTCGCTGCTGCAAAAAATGGTGGATGCGCACTGCGATATTGTGGTAATGGAGGTTTCCTCTTTTGGTCTGGAGCAGTATCGCATCGGACCGACACAGTTTGAGGTTGCGATCTTCACCAACCTGACGCAGGACCATCTTGATATTCACGGCACCATGGAAAACTACTATCAGGCGAAGAAAATGCTGTTTTCCCGCTGCAAATATGCCATTGTCAACGGCAATGACGAATACGGAAAGCGGCTGTTCTCAGAAATCACCTGCGATAAATGCAGTTACGGTCTGCTGGACGCCGATGCCATGATGCTGAGTGTTGCAGCAAAAGATCCCGTTCTCTGTTCGGACGGCACTGCCTTTACGCTGTATATCGGCAACGAGGCGATTCCCGTGCAGCTTCGGATGATCGGTCTGTTCAACGTCAGTAATGTGACGGCGGCAGTGGCATCTTGTCAAAAACTGGGTGTGCAAATGGATACCATGCTGCGGCTTCTGGCGGATTACGCAGGCGTGCGCGGCAGATGTGAGGTCATTCCCACAGGGCGTGATTTTACGGTCATCTGTGACTATGCGCATACGCCTGACGCAATCGAAAAGATCCTTTCAAGCCTGAAAGCCTGCACAAAGGGCAGAATCATTGCGCTGTTTGGCTGCGGCGGTAACCGCGATGCGGCAAAACGCCCGAAAATGGCGAAGGCGGCTGCAAAATATGCGGATCTGCTGATAATTACCTCTGATAACCCGCGTGACGAAAATCCGCTGCAAATTATGGCGGAGATCCTTGGCGGACTGGAGGACAGCAAAGTACCGTACATTGCGGAACCGGACCGCGCAGAGGCGATTTTCCTTGCGATGCAGCAGGCAGAGGCAGGGGATGTCATTGTGCTTTGCGGCAAAGGTCACGAGGATTATCAAATCATTGAAGGCGGCGTCAAGCTGCATATGGACGAGCGTGAACTGGTCGCAGAGGGCTTGAAGCGTCTGTAAGCAAATTCTTTGGAGGAATACATGAAAATCTGGATTACACTTTGTGCTGCACTGCTTTCCATGGTGATTGCAGGTTTTGGCGGTATTGCATTGATTCCCTATCTGCGGAAAATTCATTTCGGACAGACCATTCTCGATGAGGGCCCCGCGTGGCACAAATCCAAGCAGGGCACCCCGATTATGGGTGGTTTCCTGTTCCTGACAGGCAGCGTTGTCGCAACCGGTTTCGGCTATGCCCTTTGGCGGCTGTCGGGCGGCTCGGTGGATGTTTCTGCGGAAAAGCTGCATACCAATGTCCTGAAACTGACGGCAGTCATTGTATTTTCATTGCTGTTTTCCGCAATTGGTTTTGCGGATGACTACATCAAAGCAGTCAAAAAGCGCAATCTTGGTCTGACGGCTCTGCAAAAAACAGGCGCACAGCTTGTATTATGTGCGCTGCTTGTGGGCATACTCTATCTGCTGGGCGACCACAGCACCATGATCGACCTGATGTTTGTCAAGGTGGATCTGCACTTTTTCTATTATCCGATCGTGATTGCCATGATGTATTACATTGCAAATGCGGTCAACCTGACAGACGGCATTGACGGACTCTGCGGTTCTGTGACGGTGGTTTCCATGCTGGCACTAACGATCGTTTGCAGTGCGTTCAGCAATGCGGAACTCGGACTGTATGCCTTTACGATTGCAGGCGGCTGTATCGGTTTTCTGGTCTGGAATCTGCACCCTGCAAAATGTTTCATGGGCGATACGGGTTCGATGTATCTCGGCGGTGCGTTTGTCGGCATCGGCATTGCGTGCAGACTGCATCTTCTGCTTGTACTGATCGGTCTGGTCTATGTACTGGAGGCATTGAGTGTGGTGCTGCAGGTCAGTTACTTCAAATACACCAAAAAACGCTACGGTGAGGGCAGACGCATTTTTAAAATGTCCCCGATCCATCATCATTTTGAACTTTGCAAGTGGAGCGAGTATAAAATCGTGACGGTGTTCTCTCTGTTCGGTATTGTCTGCGCCGCAATTGCGGTATTTTATACATTCCGTCACTGCGGCGGCATTCTGTAAACCGAATATTCCGTAAATTTACGATATAAAGGAGGCTGCGTGATGGCAGGAACCGTGAAATCCATGAAATCACAGAATTCTGTTTCCCGCACGGGAAGGATCGGGCGCGGCGTGCGTCTGGTCAAGGGCGATATGGACGGCGCATTGTTTGCGATTGTCATTACGCTGCTGGTCATCGGCATCACGATGATGTTTTCCGCTTCCTATCCCGAAGCGCTGCAGGACGGTCTGCCCGGTACGTACTACGCCAAGAAACAGGCGATCTTTGCGGGCATCGGTCTGGTGATGATGATTTTCATCGGATTGTTCTTTGATTACCATTGGTTCCAGAATCTGGCGATATCGGGCACTGCATTTGTGGTGTCGTTTATCCTGCTCATCATGGTGTTGATACCCGGGCTTGGCGTCACAAGAGGCGGCTCGACCCGTTGGTTAAGACTCGGCGGAGGCGCGGACAGCGGCTTGCAGTTCCAGCCTTCTGAGCTGATGAAAGTTGCGATCGTCCTTTTCTTCTCTACGTTGATCGTGCGCAATCTTTCGAAGATGAACACGTTTCAATATGGCATCATTCCGTTTATGATCATGCTGGGTGCGGTCGATTTGCTGATGATGAAAGAACCGCATCTTTCGGGTACAATCATTATTTCCGTGCTTGCTCTGACGCTGCTGTTTGTCGGCGGAGTAAAGCCCTCACATTTTGCACTGGTCTGTGTGGCTGGCGTGGCATTGCTCGGATTGGTTGTCCTATATAAAATGAAAGTCGAAGGACTCGGGTACTTTAAAGTGCGCTGGATGTCTTATACAGACCCGTTCAATCCCGATTATATGAAAGACGAAACCTGGCAGACATGTCAGTCTTTGATTGCAATCGGTTCGGGCGGATTTTTCGGATTGGGACTTGGTTCCTCCCGTCAGAAGTACGGTTATCTTCCCGAGGCGCAAAATGACTTTGTATTCTCCATTCTTTGTGAGGAATTCGGATTTATCGGTGCGACTACAGTGATTCTCCTGTTCTGTCTGCTGATTTTCCGCGGATTCTATATTGCAGCAAAGGCGGATGATAAATTCGGAATGCTGGTCGCAGTTGGCCTGACGATGCACATTGGATTGCAGGCATTGCTCAACATTGCGGTTGTCAGCAACGCGATCCCGAACACAGGCATTTCGCTTCCGTTTTTCTCTTACGGCGGCACGGCACTGGTCATGCAGCTTTGTGAAATGGGCATTCTTCTCAATATTTCGACTCAGGCAAAAATGGACTGAGCAAAGTATATCAACGCAAAAGGAAATGATACTGACATGAAAGTTTTAATTGCTTGCGGCGGCACAGGCGGACATATCAATCCTGCGCTGGCAATTGCGGGCATCATTGCAAAGCATCTGCCCGATACGGAATTTCTGTTTGCGGGTACTCCGACGGGTTTGGAGGCAACACTTGTCCCACAGGCAGGTTACAAAATCGAATTCATTAAGGTTGCGGGTTTTCAGCGTGATCTGAGTTTGGAAAGCATCGGCAAAAACATCAAGGCAGCTGCGTATCTGGCAACATCAGGCGCACACGCGAAGAAAATCGTCAAGAAATTTGCGCCGGACCTCGCAATCGGTACGGGCGGCTACGCGGCGGGTCCTGTGATCCGTGCCGCACAACAACTCGGTATCCCGACTGCGATCCATGAGCAGAATGCTTATCCGGGTGTGACCAATAAGCTGCTTGCCAAAAAGGCGAAGGCGATCATGGTCAATTTTGAGGAAGCGAAAAAGCTGTTCCCTGAAAATGCCCCGATCTATGTGACGGGATTGCCTGTGCGCGGCGAACTGATGCGAAAATCACGGGAGCAGGCAAAGCAGATGCTCGGCTTCCCCGATGGCATGACGATTTTATCGTTTGGCGGCAGTCAGGGCGCAAAATGTCTGAACGACCTGATGCCTGATCTCATTGCATGGCATCAGAAAGGCAATCTGCAAATCAATCACATTCATGCATACGGCAAGCATGGCAGAGAATCCTTTGCGCCTGATATGCAGGCAAAAGGCATTCAGACCGACAGCCCGCGTCTGCGCGTGTCGGAGTACATTCACGATATGGATGTCTGTCTGGCAGGTGCGGATATCGTCATTTCCCGCGCTGGTGCGTCCACTCTGAGCGAACTGGAAGCGGTCGGACGGGCTTCGGTCCTCATCCCGTATCCCAGTGCAGCAGAAAATCATCAGTATCATAATGCGATGGTGCTTGGGAAAGCAGGCGCGGCAATTGTCATTGAACAGAAAGACCTAACGTTTGAGGGTCTGCGCACAGTTCTTGAGGAATTGTATCAGAATCCTGAAAAACGAATGCTGATGGGTCAGCGTGCAGGGGAGCTTGCACTCCGCGATGTGGATGAACGCATCTGGAAGGTGCTGGCACCGCTGCTGAAACAAAAGGGATAACGCACAAAAAATGTTCCTTTGCATACCATAAACCAGAAACGGCAGTTTTTTGCCGAAATGGCTGGAGGTATGCTGAGATGGCAGAGGAAGCTTTACATATTATCGGCGGAAAACCGCTGCACGGAGAAGTCACGGTGCAGGGCGCAAAGAACAGTGCGCTCCCGATGATGGCGGCTGCGATTCTGGTGGACGGCGAAACGGTGCTGGAAAATGTACCGCGCCTGACTGATGTATCGGCAGCTGCGAGAATTCTGAATGCAGTCGGGTGCCGCACAAAATTTACGGAGGAAACCGTTACCATTGACGGACGCTGCGTTTCCGATTCGGAGATTCCCGATGAGGATATGCGAAAAATGCGCTCCTCCATTATGTTTCTCGGTCCGATGCTGGGAAGGCTCGGGGCTTGTACCCTGACGATGCCCGGCGGATGCGAGCTTGGTCCGCGTCCGATTGATTTGCATTTGGATGCGGTTCAGCGAATGGGTGCAAGGGTCAGCAAGGAAAACGGCAGGATTGTATGCCAAGGGAAACTTGCAGGGACACGAATTGCGCTCTGTTACCCATCGGTGGGCGTGACGGAAAATGTCATCATGGCGGCTTGTCTTGCCAAAGGGGAAACCATTTTGACGGGTGCTGCGAGAGAACCTGAAATTGTTGATTTGGCGTTGTTTCTCAATCGGTGCGGCGCGAAGATCACGGGTGCGGGCGAAAGCGATATCCGCATTGTGGGAGTCAGAAAACTCACGGGCTGTACATATCGCGTGATGCCCGACCGAATTGCTGCAATGACTTATCTTTGTGCAGGCGCGGCGGCAGGCGGTACCATCTGCGTACAGGATGCAAGACCCGGCGACCTCGAAAGTTGTCTGGCGGCACTGGAAAACGTCGGATGCCGCATCGGACGGTGCAGTGAGCGGATTTTCCTCGATGCCGGGGTTAATCTCAAGGCGATTCGTTATCTGCGGACACTTCCGTACCCTGCTTTTCCCACGGATGCTCAGGCACTTCTGACGGCGGTGCTGCTGCGCGCAAACGGTACGAGTTTGATAGAGGAAACCGTATTCGAAAGCCGATATAAGCACGTTGGCGAGATGTTGCGCATGGGCGCGCAGATTCGTGTTTCCGGTCGTACTGCCGTGATCTATGGCGGGCATCCGCTGCACGGTGCAGCCGTTGAGGCTACTGATTTGCGCGGAGGTGCGTCACTTGCGGTTGCTGCACTTGCCGCTGACGGCGAAACCGTTTTGCGGAAATTATGTCACCTCGACCGTGGCTACTCAAATATTGCGAAGTCGTTTCAATCTCTTGGTGCAGATGTCCGAAGGACTTCTTTTTGATAGTCTATGCGGGAAAAACATGAGGTATGACTGCTGAAATGTTGAAAACTCTGTGGAAAACGTTTTGATTTGTTGAAAGTTTCCACAGTGATGTTGATTTGCGCCCTGTCAGCGCAAATTCATGTTGAAAACTATGTGGAAATTGTGGGAAAACAGAGGGATTGCCACTGTATTTCTCCACAATCAAAAATTGCGGTTTCGGGATTTTTACGGAAAGGAGTGTCATCCATGCGCGATGTCGTCAAGACAAATGTGAAACGGCAGCAAAGCAGTAAACGCAAACATCGTCGTACACGCTATCAGGCAGGGTATGTACTGTTGGTGCTGCTGCTGGTGATCGGCGTGGGCATTTCGCTTTCGATGACACTGTTTTTTAACGTCACAACCGTGGATATCAATAACGAAACGAGCTATGATGACCACGAAATTGTCAACCTGAGCGGCATTCGCGGCGGCGAAAATCTCGTGCGGCTGGATACAGCGCGTGCCGAGAAAAAAATCGCAGACGCGCTGGTTTATGCAGAAGAAGTATCGGTCCGCAAGAAATTTCCGAATCACCTTGAGATCACGGTGACAAAATCTGTGCCGATTGCGAATATCACATATAGTTTTGGATATCTGTTGGTCAGCAGTCAGGGAAAAATCCTCGAAAGCGTGGAACAGCCGCAGGAGGGTCTGCTGATCATTGAGGGCTTTGATCCCGCCACGGATGAACCTGGCGAAATTCTGCAATCCAAGGATCCCTCCAAGGATGGTGTGCTGGATACGCTGACCGCCGCGGTCAGTGCCAATCCGGAAGCAGATATCCATTCGCTCAACATGAATGATATCTACTCGATCGAGGTGCAGTTTGGCGAGCGAATTCATTTTGCTATGGGCAGTTCTGCGGAGGCTTCCTATAAGATCCGACTGGCTGCCAAAACGATCGAGAGCCTGAAAACAGGAAAAAGTTACCACATGACCATGGTTGGCAATAACCAGATTTCGGTCATTTCTGACGATTCAGCAAAGATGAGCCGCCGTAATCGAACAGAACAGGCAACAGATAACACAACGAATAACTAAATTTGAAAACAAAAATTGTGCATTTCTTCGGAATTCTTGGAAATCTTCGAAAAAAACTTGCATTCAACGAGGAACTGTGATAAAATATAGCTATATAACTAGACGGCATAGCTATGTGTAGATGCAAAGCTATCGAATGGAGGAAATTAGATGACTGATTTCGTATATGAGGATTCTTTTGACCCGCAGGTAAATATTAAAGTCGTCGGTGTGGGCGGCGGCGGCGGTAATGCACTCGACTGCATGGTTTCTGCCGACGTCAAGAACATTGAGTATATTGCAATCAATACAGATGCCAAGGCACTTCTGAATTCCAAGGCTCCGACCCGTATCCAGATCGGCGCAAAGCTGACAAAGGGTCGCGGCGCAGGCAACAAGCCGGAAGTCGGCAAGAATTCTGCTGAGGAAAACCGCGACGAAATCAGCAACGCACTCAAGGGTGCGGATATGATTTTCATTACCGCAGGTATGGGCGGCGGTACCGGTACCGGTGCAGCTCCCGTTGTGGCGCAGATCGCACAGGAACTCGGTATCCTGACTGTTGCAGTTGTCACCAAGCCGTTTGCTTTTGAGCGTGAGCAGAAAATGGCTCAGGCAGAGCGCGGTATTGAAATGCTCAAACAGTATGTTGACTCTCTGATCGTCATTCCGAATGAGCGTCTGCTCGTTGGTGTGGACAAGCCCCTCACCATGCGTGAGAGCTTTGCGATGGCTGATGATATCCTGAAAACCGGTGTCAAGTCCATCTCCGACCTCATCGTTGAGGATGGCTACATTAACCTCGACTTTGCTGACGTTTCTACTATCATGAAAGGCGCAGGCTACGCACATATGGCAATCGGTCAGGGCTCCGGCAAGAACAAGGCAGAGGAAGCTGCTTCCGCTGTCATTTCCAGCCCGCTGCTCGAAACCTCCATTACCGGTGCAAAGCGACTCCTCATCAACATTGCAATGTCCGAGGATGTCCTCTCGACGGAAGTCGATACCGCTACCAAGATGATTACCGAAACTGCTGCTGATGGCGTTGAGTTCATCTTCGGTACCGCATTCAAGGAAGAAATGAACGACGAGATGGTCATTACTGTCATCGCCGCAGGTTACGACGACCCGAAGGCTGTTGCAAAACAGCAGGCTGCCGCAGCCGCTGCTGCCGCTGCCGTTCCCACCATGGGTCACGATAAGAAAGTCATCCCGATTCAGAATCCGCTGGTCGAGGGCTTTGTCCCGATGGACCGCAAGGCTGCCGCTGCTGCTCCTGTTCAGACCGTTGCAAAGGCACAGCAGGTTCCGACCATCCCGCACCTGAACGATGATGATGATGATTTGTCCGAAATCTTTAAGATTCTGGACAAGAAGTAATTTATAAATTTTTCTAAAAAATAGGGCGAATCGTGATTTGCGGTTCGCCTTTATTTTTTCGTAGATACGTATGTCTTTGTTATTGTGCCTAAAAAACGAGAATATTCTTGTATGTTATGTATATTGAAATTCCAAAAAAAATATGTTATGATGAAGTAGTTAAATAGCAACCCTATGTCCAGATTTTCGGATGGATGACAGAGACGTTTTGGGCGTTCTGCCGTTGTATCTGTTCTGTACTGGGCTTGACTTCTACGGAAATGAGGCGATGCTATGGATCAGCCAACCATGCTGCGTACCGCGAAGTTTGGCGGATTTGTAAAAGAAGATGTTTTAGCTTATGTAGATGCACTCAATGCGAAAATCTATTCCCTGGAAGAAGAGGTCGCTGAACTGAAACAACAGCTCAAAGCCTGTAAGAACGAATCTGCTGATAAAAAATAATTACAACAGCGATTTGAACAAGTTTGTCAAAAACGTCCTGCATGGACACCATTGCAGAAATTGTACCGCAATCTTTTGTTTCTGCAATGAACGGATTGCCGTTAACATATCCTTGGATTGCGGAGAAATGGAGCGTAAATATGGATCAGCCAACAGTATTGAGAACCGCCCGAATGGGTGGATTTGTGAAGGAAGACGTTTTAGCTTATGTTGATGAGTTGAATTCCAAAATCTACGGACTTGAGGAAGAACTGAACGAAGTAAAAAAACAGGCTGCTTCCGGTGGCGGTCTTTCCGCTGAGAAGGAGAAGGAATATGAAGAGGATCTGACTCGTCTGCGCGGCGAACTCGGTACCACCAAGAACCAGCTCCGCGCTGCACAGGAAGAACTCAAAAATCGTCCGGTCATCGACGCAAATGGCGATGGTGCCGTTTCTTCCGAGGAACTCGATGCCGTAAAGGCGGAACTCGACGAAGCAAATCTGAAACTGACAGACGCAAATGCTGACCTCGAAGCAGCTCGTGCGGAACTTTCTCTCGCACAGGAAGAAACTGCGTCTTTGAATGAACAAATTGAGAATCTGCGTGCAGACAATGAAGCACTGCGCAATGATTTGAGTGAAGCTGCAACGGGCGCAATGGGCTCCGATGAAGCCGTTGCTGCGGTACAGGCAAAATTGACCGACGCTGAGGATAAACTGGCTGATGCTGAAGCGGAAATCGCTTCCCTGAAAGCTGAACTCGATGCGAAAAACCTCATGCTTGATGAGGCTGAAGCAAGCGGCGGCGCAAGTGAGGAAGATCTCAAAAAACTCGCTGAATACGAGGCAATGCTTTCCGAGCAGAGCGCAACCCTCGCTGAAAAGGAAAAGGAAATCGAAAATCTGAATTCCCAGATCGAGGAACTCAAGGATAACGGCAGCGATGCAAGCTTTGATATGTCCGCACTCTTTATGGAGGCTCAGAGCACCGCGAAGAAGGTCGCGCAGGAAGCCCGTCAGAAGGCAGACAAGCGCATCAACGAGGCAAACGAGCAGGCTGAGAATATTATTGCAGAAGCAACCGCTCAGGCTGAGGAAACCATCAACAATGCCAATACGCAGGCGAACCAGACTGTTGCATCCGCAAATGCACAGGCTGACGAAACCATCAAAAATGCAAACGCTGAGGCTGAGCGCAAACTCAACGAAGCTGACGCAAAGGCAATCAAAACCGTCGCAGATGCTGAAGAATCTGTCCGTGCTTCTCTGGCTGAGGCAGAACGCCGCACCAAGACAACTACCGATACCGCACGCACGGTTCGCGCACTGCTCCGTAGCGAGATCGATGGCGTATCCAAGAAATTCAACGAAATCTCGCTGATTCTTGAAAATCTGTCCGATCAGGCAGGCAGCCGTCTGTCCGAGGCGAAGAGCGTGATCTCTGAGGCTCGCGGTACGGTCAACGAGGACGACGATGTCCCGAGCTTCGAAAGCTTTGATGAAGTCGCTTCCAAGAGCTTCAGCAAGGTTTCGGAAAGCACGAAGAATTCCGCAAACTTCGAGTTCAACTTCGAGGACCTTGCGAAAAATGCAGGAGATGCAAACGACGGTTGGAATCTATGAATTATGAACTTCAAGTATCCGATTTGCCGCGTATCGTGCGGGAGCAGCAGCTCCTGCACGCCGGCGATCGGGTAACGCTTTCTGGTACAGTATATACGGCGCGTGATGCCGCACACAAACGAATTGCTGCTGCAATCGCAAACGGCGAAGAACTGCCGTTTCCGCTGAAAGATGCGCTGATCTATTTTGCAGGTCCGACTGCCGCACCTCCGGGACGCCCGATTGGCGCCTGCGGTCCGACCACTTCCAGTCGTATGGATCCGTATTCGCCGATGCTGCTTGATTTGGGGCTGCTTGGCATGATTGGAAAAGGCGAGCGCTCTCAGGCGGTTTGCGATGCAATTGTGCGAAATTACGGCGTCTATTTTTGCGCGGTCGGCGGAGCAGGAGCTCTTGCTGCTGCCCACATTTCTGTATGTGAGGTCATCGCGTACCCGGATTTGGGCTGCGAATCAGTCAAAAAATTGACCTTTGATGCGTTCCCTCTGTTGGTTACCATTGATAATCACGGCAAAAATCTGTTTGCCGAGGGACGCGCGGAGTACGCTGAGCTTCCGTAATATCTGCCAGAAACGCATGACAAAATTTGTAAAAAATGACAATTTGTTGCGTTTTCTGCCTAAAAACTCGAAAAACACTTGACAAATCGTTGATTTTCGCGTATTATAAGTATAATCGCAAAAAGAAGATGATGTTCTGGTTATCTGATTTTTGTGGTCATAAAGCCGATATGGCATGAACCCGCTTGCTTTTTTCAGAGGATGGAGGATTTCTGTGAATGATCGCATGAACAGGGGTGCTTCGGACGTTCCCTCCGACGAAATGCTTGCGTTGACTGCCGCTTCGCAGCCAAATGCCATGCAGGAACTGATTCATCGGTATGAAAAGACGGTGTATCGCATCGCCAACTCCCTTGCGCAGAATTATGCGGATGCGGAGGATTATGCCGAAGAAGGTCTGCTTGGATTGGTCGCCGCCGTTTCTGCGTTTTCTGCGCAGAAAAATGTCAGCTTTAAAACCTTTGCAACGGTCTGCATTCAAAACCGAATTCGTTCTGCCTATGCAAAACGACGCGCTCACGAGGAATTACGGTCATTTTCAATCGATGATCCGGACAGCTTCGAGGAGTCAATGCTCTGCGATGACAGCCCGTCACCGGAGCTTGTCTATTTGCAGAATGAACGTGTTTCGGAGCTTTATCAGCGCATGGATTCCGTGCTGAGCCGACTGGAACAGGAGATTTTCAGTCAGTACCTCAGCGGTTATTCCTATGCGGAGATTGCAACCAGCAGGGGAATCTCCGAAAAATCCGTCGATAACGCAATTACGCGTGCAAAACGGAAACTCCGCGCCGTTTGGAGCGATTGAAACGGCAGCCGCGTGAGCAGAACCTCACAACGCATCCGCAGCAGCCCGGTCGGCTGTTCCCAAGGGGTGGGGCCAGATGGCAAACCTATCATCTACATGACCCGGGGAGCATTTCTTCCACGCGATTCCTCTTCACCTGCAACTAGTTTTTGCAACGAGGGCTTTGCCCGCAGCGATGAACGGCAATAGTGATGGCGAAAATTGTCCGAGGTCCAAATTCAAAAAGTGAGGAAAATCATTATGTTCGAAGACAAGACTTTAGTATGCAACGAATGCGGACAGGAGTTCGTATTTACCGCCGGTGAGCAGGAATTCTACGCTGAAAAAGGCTTCCAGAATGAGCCGAAGAAGTGCAAGGCTTGCCGCGATGCTCGCAAGAACGCTGGCAAGACCGAGCGTGAGATGTTTACCGCTACCTGCGCTAACTGCGGCAAGGAAGCAAAGGTTCCCTTCCGTCCGAAGGAAGACCGCGATGTTTACTGCAGCGAGTGCTACGCTCAGATGAAGAACGAGCAGTAATTTTGAATTGCAGGGTGCAGTCGTTTTTCGGCTGCACCTTTTCATTCTGTATCGAAAGGAGTGTTGTACATGGAAATCACAAAAGAAACCATTATCGGCGATATTCTCGATGCTGACGCTTCGACCGCACCGTTTTTCCTCGAAATGGGAATGCACTGCCTCGGTTGCCCGTCCGCTCGCGGCGAGTCCCTCGCAGATGCCTGCGCAGTTCACGGTGTCAATGCCGATGAGTTGGTTGCGAAAATCAACGCACACATGAATAAATAATGCAAGCTGCCGCAGAGGATAACCTTTGCGGCTTTTTTGCTGCCTTGACTTTTTCTCCGGTCCATGATATAATGAAAAACAGCGGAGATTCCGCAACTTACATAGATACATAGAAAAGGAGCAACCCTATGAACCGCAAAGAACTCAGTGAGATTCGCAACCATTTTGGTCCTGAGGCAAAATATTTCAGCATGGACCGCGTCCTGACCGCCTTTGTTGACAGTGAGCGCAATGTTCGTGCGCTGAAAATTCGTAAGGCATCGGAACTGACAGGTCCCGAAACGGAAATCTTGTTTGAAACCATGAAAAAGGTACTGAACTGCAATCTTGGCAAGCAAAGCAGCGAAATGGCGTTCAAAAACCATGCGTATGGCGAGGACGGCGCACAGACATACCTTGCCAAGCTGCTTGCATCCGAACTGAAAGATGAGGATTTGGCACAGGAATATGCAGATAAGCTCGCAAAAGCGGAGGATTCCGATGCCCCCTACGCGCTGATGGTTGGTTTTTGCCAGTATGACACACCGCGCAAGAATAAAATGGACGAGGAGGACGGCGAATCGGATACCGTGTTCCGCTATCTGGTCACTGCGCTCTGCCCGACTGCAAAGGTTGTCAGCACGCTTGTTTACGATACGTTTGATGACGCGATTATGCGTCAGGAGAACAAAAACGCAGTCATCAGCAAGGCACCGTCCGTCGGATTCATGTACCCAGTGTTCACCGAGCGTGCCAATGACGTACATCATGTGCTGTTTTATACCAAAACGCCGAATGAGCCTGATATCGAGCTGGTGGAGAGTTTCCTCGAATGCGAACCCGAGCAGACGATCGTTGCCGAGCAGACCGGCATGAAACAGGTGCTGGATACGCTGTTGGGTGATGATCTGACCTATGAGGCGGTATCTACGGTCAACGAGAAACTGAACCAGATCGTGGCAAAGAATAAAACCGACGAAGCACCGACCGAATTGACAGGTCGTATCCTCAAACGGATGCTTTCTGAGGCGGGCGTGCCGGAGGAAAAGCTGGAGCGTACCGAAACTGTGTTTGAATCCTGTGTTGGCGCACAGACCCTCAAGCCTGAGCGTCTGGTGCTGCCGAAAACAACGATCAAAACGCCTGAAATCGTTGTGAATGTGAAAAATGATGCCAAGGATAAGGTGCATCTTGAAACGCTCAATGGGCGGCACGTTATGGTGATTGATCTGGATGATGCGATGATCGAGGTTAACGGCTACGATTTGCGCGTGCCGGGTGTACTGGATACCCCTGCGCCCTCCGAAACGCCTTGGGAAGAATAATTGCAAAAAAAGACTTCGCTCCTGTTGCGGGAACGAAGTCTTTTCTTATACAGATGCTTGATTTCTGAGATGCTCAGTCAGCTCAGCATTCGGGGTGACAAACGCTGTCTGGTAATTGGTATAGATGACCATGCCGGGTCTTGCGCCTTGCGGCTTTTTCACGTACTTGACCAGGCAGTAATCCACCGCGACCTGCGCAGAATCGCGCCCTTTGCTGTAATACGCCGCGAGCATAGCCGCCTCCTCTATCGTGCGGTCGGGGGGCGTTTCGCCATAGCAAGAGATGATAACGTGTGCCCCGTGGACACTCTGCGTGTGCAGCCAGATATCCAGTTTTTCCGACATTTTCAGAGAGAGCTGGTCATTTTGGTGATTGTTGCGCCCTACCTGAATACGGTAACCATCAGATGAAGTGAATTCCAGCGGTGGCAGAGCCTTTGGCGGCTTCGGGGCTTTGCGGTTCAGTCGCAGATAGCCCTGTTCGGTCAATTCGAGCCGTAACTGCGCGATATCCGATTCACATTCAGCGCGTGTCAGCGCGTCAAATACGCTGTCGATATAGTTTAATTCCTGCTCGCCGACTGCAATCAGTTCGGTGAGCTTTTTCTTCGCAGAGCACGCTTTCTGGTACTTTTTATAATAGTACTGGGCATTCTGCGGCGGCGTCAGGCGGACATCCAGCGGAATTTCGACGATCGGCATGGATTCTTCGTAGAAATCCTCGAGTTTTGCAACGCTGTCGCCGCGCTGCAAGCGGTAGAGGTTTGCGGAGAGCAGGTCGCCGCGACGGCGGTCCAGTTCCATATCGTCACAGGCAAGGAGTTCCTGCTTTTGGTTGGCAAGTCGCTTGGAGATGCGCTCCGAGGTGTTGGCAAGGAAACGGAAAAGATCGTTGGCACGTTGTTTCAAGCGGGTGAAATGGTCGCGCTGTGCAAAAAATGCATCCAGCAGTTTGCTTGCGGTATCGTACTCCGCCGAAATCATCACCGCACCATACTGCGCGATGTGCAGGAACGAAAAATCTTTCAGTAACCCCTCTTTTGTACGCAATGTCGTGAATTTTGCATTACCGTGGAGTAAAATCTCCTGCGTTTGGGAGATGGCAAAGAGCAGACGGTCGAGATGCGTATCTGCAAGCGGCAGACTGAGCGTTTCTCCTCTGCCTGCGTAGAATTCCCATTCCCGTGCCACAATCGGAGAGATGCCCTCAAACAGCCGGATCAGAGCCTTGGAGAGCGGCGCAGCACTTGCAGAAATCAGCGCATCGCGGATCTCGGCAGGGGATGCAGTCAGTATGCAGATTCGTGCTTCCCGCGGCGGCGCCTGATACTCCATAGCAGGCAGCACGAGCCGTACACGCGAGATGTCCTCGTCCACGCGACGAATACTGTCGATAATGCGTCCGTTTTCGTTGACAAGGATGATGTTGGAGCAACGCCCCATAATTTCAATGACAAGCGTGAGAATGACGCTGTCACCGAGTTCATTGTTGCAGCGCAGTTTCAGACGCAGAATGCGCTCCAGACCGTCCTGTTCGATTGCCTCCAGTTTGCCGCCGCTGATATGTTTGCGCAGAAGCATACAAAACATGGGCGGCTGCGGCGGATTCTCAACGGTTTCGTTGGTGATGTGGATGCGGGAGGCGTCAGCGGAAGCCGAAAGCAGGACGCGTGTTGCGCCGCCCTTGCCTCGAAACGAAAGAACCAGACTGTCGCGGGTGGGCTGATAGATTTTGTCGATGCGGCTGCCGATCAGCGTCAGCAATTCTTCGCGGATACAGTGTAGAAATGCGCCGTCAAGTGCCATAGGAAATCCTCCGTTGGGTGATGAGATTAGTCGGTAAAGCCAGCCAGTGACGCAAATTCGCCTGAAATCATGCCTGCTGCGAGGTAATCAAACGGGATATCGGCGTGAACAGCAGATTGCGGCAGTAACAGCGTAACATTCTGCTGCAGTGCGGAATCAAGCATGGCGGTGCAGGTACACAGGCGACCTGCGGGCAGAATGGCATCTTCTTCTTTTTCGGAGCAGAGCCATGTTTTCTCGGAAATGCCGACTTCACACGCGACCATCTGTACCCCGAACAATGCCTGCAAAATCTGAATCAGCAGGACACTTTCAGAAAGTTCGGGGGCAGATTCGTCCTCGAAAGCCATGCCGAAACCGTAGGGCTGGGGCAGACCATCGCTCAGGCAAAGACGTAGTGTCAGAAATGCGTTGCCGCACATCAGTTTGACTGCGGTAAAGCAATCGCGGACAAAACGGGAACGGTCGTCAAAATCGCCGCCGAAGCTGCCGTCACGGTGGTATGCTGCAAGGCTTTCCGCAAAGAGGTTGCGTTCGCAGACATTCAGTGCAATGCCGTCAAAACCTGCGCTGACTGCTGTCTTTGCTGCCATACCGCAGGCTGCCGCGATGGGCGTTACTGCCGTTTCTGCGAGAATTTCAGGCCTTTTCTCAAACAGCGGGCACGCCTCAAATGCAACAGGAGAGAGTGCTTTTCTGCCTGCGTGGTCGAGCAGCGCAACGAGGACGATATCCTTGCCGACAGCATCGCGGACAACTTTCAGTAATGCCGCAAATGCGTCAGTATTGGCATCGCTGAGGACAAGCTGGCGGGTATTGCTGCGTGCCTCAGCCGAAACGGCAATCGGCTCGCTCCAGAGCATTCCGCATGGGCGGCTCTGTGCGGCTTTCACGTATCTTGCAATGGTTTCCTTCGTTGGTGCGCCGTTTTCGTCTGCGTCATAGGCAGCGGAAACCATCACGGATGCGCGGTTTTTCAGTTCGTGACCATGGAGCGTCAGCGGTGTGGAGAGGACATCGGTTTCCTCTGTCAGCGGGAGAAAAATGCCGAGTTCGGATGCGGTGCTGCTGAGGGATTCAAGCGTCTGTGCCATAGTAAAATCTCCTTTTGTGTGAAATGATAGTAGAATCTGCCTGCCGCAAACAGAAACGGCAGGCAGATATTTGGTGCTTAGAGGTCGTTTACGGAAATCAGTCTTGCAATCAGCTTGAGGATGAGGGAAACGTCGTCATTACCGTATTCGTGGTCATGGTTGACGTCAGCATTTGCCAGACCCTCTTTTTTGATGGTGACCTTTTCCTCGTTGACATAGCGGCTCAGCAGAACAACGTCAGCGATCTGAACCTTGCCATCGCAGTTGACGTCGCCGTAGGTTACGGTGTCGGTGCTGACCGGTTTGGTCGTGGTGGTCGTGGTGACTTTCTGCGTGGTCGTGGTAGTGGTCTTGGGTTCGGGGGTGACATCTGCAACAGTGGTGCCGTCAGGCTCAATACCGCCGATCAGCACGCCGTTGTCGTAGACGCAGATGTTATCGGTGCGGACTTCGTTGCCGGTGCCGAAGAATGCGTCGTCTTCCTTGTAGATCTTGAGATCCTGATAGCTGGGGTCGTTGGTCGGATCCCAGATATCGCCGTAGTAGAAGCCGATTTTGAACTGGATTTTCTTGCCGCAGTTTGCGAAGTTGTAATCGCCCCAGTTCAGCTCGATGTAGGAATATTTGGAGTCCTTATCCCACTTCTTCGGCTGGCTGATCTCTGCTTTATTCGGTGCAGCCTCAGCGGAAACCTGATCGTAGAGGATAGAGGATTCAATCTTGGAGTAATCGGAAACCTCGGAGGTGTTGAAGTAGTAGCGGACGGTCATATTCTCGGGACTCTTGGCTGCGCTGGATTTGACCATCAGCGATACTTTGGTGACGCCTGCTTTTTCTGCATTGATGTCATCAATGCCGCAAGCCTCGACCCATGTTGCGCTGCCGCCGCCCTCGCCGTCGCCGAGTGCAGCACCTCTGCCGCCGTCATCGACAGGCGGGAAGTCAGGGGTAATTGCCTGCTTGTACTGGTCTTTGTAAGCGAGGTACAGACCTGCTGCTGCGCCGGGGCAGGCAGCGTTGTAGTCGATGGTGACCTCATTGTAGATCCAGTCTTTGGTTTCATCATTGTGGCAGTCTTCTGCGTCAGGACCGCCTGCGAGTGCGCCGAACAGAACGTAAAGCTGCTGATCGGTATCTTCGCACTTGGTCAGACCCGATGCTGCACGGTGATGCGGGCATTTGACAGAACTGGAGTCATAGCCGACGAGGAAGCAGCGGGGACCGTCTTTGCCGCCGGGTTCTTTTGCCTTGATGTTGTTATTTCCAAGGATGTATTCCATCTGACCCTTGGACCATTCGGTAAAGGTGTAATCCTTGTTGCTGGAGTTGTAGTAATCCTTGCCGCCTGTGTACTTGTCGTAGATCAGCATGCAGAGCTGAACAGCGGTGTTGTAACGGCAGGAGCCCCATGTGTTCAGCCAGAAGTAACCCTGCGGTGTGAGTTCGCCGGGTGTACCGCTCATGTAGCCGTTGTAAGCCTTTGCGCACATACCCCAGAAGCTGATCTCCTCATAAGGGTTCTTGCCGGCGGCTTTCATGTACTCAATTGCGAGGTCGCACTGGTTGAGCGGGTTTTCGGATTCCGTATAGGTCTTGCCCGATTTGTAGATATCGGAGATGCGGCCCATCAGCAGACCGACGCCGTTCCACATATCGTTCCAGCAGTAGACGTATCCGGGGGGTGCGTAGAAGTCGTAAACGGGGAGCATATCCTTCAGATAGGTTTCATCCTCGGTGATGAGGTAGAGCCAGCAGGCTGCAAAGCAGTAGTCATCCTCCCACTTTGTGGAGCCGTAATAGCCTTTCGGACCCTGTTCGGTGTCTGCAATCACCTTATCGTTCTTGTTGGCAAAGTCATAAAGTGCCTTTGCGTAGTCCAGACATTTTGCAGCGTATTCAGGATCGGATTCCTCAAAGATCAGATAGTTGATCGCGAGGCAGGCTGCTGTTTCCGTGACGTTGCAGGTTGTGGGGTTATCAGGGGTTGCAAACCATGCCGGACGCGCCATGGTATCATTCTGCGGGAGCTGCCAGTAGCTGTGGTCAATGTCGCCGTCGCCCACCTGATAGCAGAAAGCAACGACATCGCCCTTGGAATCGCGGAATGTACACTTCATGAAGTAGTCGCAGAAATAGCGGATAATGGTTTCGACGTGGTCAGCCTGTTCGGTTTCCACGTAGGCATCACGGAATTCGTAATAGCCCCAGGAAAGGGTCGTGCCTGCGTAAGCTTCCGGCAGACCGAATTTGACGTGGTCACCTGCATCGTGGAAGCCGCCTGCGACATCGACTGTGCCATCTTTTTCGCCTGTGTTCAGGATGTCGTAGTTTTCTTTAATGAAGCTTTCGGAAAGGTTGCAGCCGATGCCGTTTTCGATCGGCTTGAGCGGAACTGCTGCATCGTAGGTGTGGCAGTTAGCGCGCCATGCGAAGCGGTTGTTTTCCTCAACCTTGTTGCCGCACATATTTCCGTCATAGAAATAGAGCGAATACTGCAGAGCTTTTGCAAAGTTGTCGTAGTCACCCGGCTCGTCGGTAACGAGTGCCTGTGCCTGGAACGGAATCGAGCAGGCAGCCGTCATCAGGGACAGCGTTGCAGCAAGAATCCGTGCGGAACGGTTTTTCATAAACCGCATGGAATAATCCCTCCTCTTTTTTGTGCGGTATCTGTATCCGCACTTATGAACTCATTATAGCATAGAACTCCTAAAAAAGCAAGAACTTTCGAGGAAATTTAAGTAAATTAAAGAAATCTCCGCAATAGTTGGCAAGCAGACAATTTCTGCCGTTGAAGAGCGGGACTGTGTAAATCACTGTTTATCGCGCTTTTATGGCGCAGATACCACATACAGCGGATGCTTGTCATGCAGCGTAAATCCTGTGGAAAGCGCAAGACGCAGAGAGGCTTCATTTTGTGTGCTGCACTGCCAGAGAGGCGTTTGTTCTCGCCGCAGGATTTCAGCAATCATACGGGAAACCACACGTTTTGCATAGCCTTTGCCCCGAAAATCCGCGGCAGTTTCCACACCGATGTCCACATAGTCGCGGGAGATGCCCGCAGAAAAAGCACAGGCAGCAAACGTACCTGCATGGAAAATGCAGAATCCGAAGCCGTTTTGCAGAAATTGTGCTTCGGAATCCCATGAAAACGGAGGAGTGATGCGTCCTGCGAGCAGTTTGTAATTGGTTGCGTTGATTGGTACAATTCCCGCATCGGTATAGTTTTGTGCGGCATTGCTGCCCGCAAATGCGAACTGATACTGCTCTTTTTTCTCGATTGCAGGGCAGGTTCGGAAAAATGCCTCCAATGCAGCGTTGTTGTCCGTTTCCAGAGCCAGCCTTCCGTTGTGTGCAGTATGGGGCGGGTTTTGCATTCGTGCTGCAATCTCACCGAGAAATGTTTGGTCAGGCGTGCCTGCCAGAAAACCGAATCCGCAGGTGTGCCAGAACAGATAACAGTGCGGATTATCTTCACGGTCTGCAAAAATCTCGCCCGACTGCCGTTTTTCTGCGATCGACAGCGGGTACACGCGGTCAAGTGTGATCCCCTGCGCGGCTTTTGCTGCATCGGGGTATTCGGTTTCTCTCAGCAGATACATGAATACACGCTCCTTTTTTGATTTATTTCCTTCATTATACCACGACAAGCGCGTGATTGCAAATGTCTGCGAAAATAATTCAAAAAACACTTGATTTTTTTTTCAAAGTATGATATAATATCATTCGTGACAGTCAGCGCATACCGCTCTGTCGGAATATTTGGAGATGTATCGAAGTGGTCATAACGAGAACGACTCGAAATCGTTTGGGCGGTAACACGTCCCGTGGGTTCGAATCCCACCATCTCCGCCAAGAATCCCTCATGCGTTTGCGTGAGGGATTTTTTACGTATATACGAAAAAAGTATTGGGAACCTCTTAATTGGGCTCCCAATACTTTTCCTGATTTTTATGACGAATAGGGTGTTCCGTGTTCTGCGAAGCACGGCGAGGGCTTTGCCCCTTTACCCTGCAAGCTTTTGATAGAATCAGCCGAAGTATCTTTTGAGCAGACCTTCGAATGCCTTGCCGTGACGTGCTTCATCCTTTGCCATTTCGTGAACGGTATCGTGGATGGCATCCAGATTCAGTGCCAGAGCTTTTTCTGCAAGCTGGAGTTTGCCTTCGGTTGCACCATGCTCGGCAGCAACTCTTTTTGTGAGGTTTTCTTTGGTGGAAGGCGAAACGACTTCACCGAGCATTTCTGCGAATTTAGCTGCATGTTCTGCTTCTTCGTAGGCAGCTTTTTCCCAGTACAGACCGATTTCGGGGTATCCCTCTCTGTGTGCGACTCTTGCCATTGCAAGGTACATACCGACCTCGGTGCATTCACCCGTAAAGTTTGCACGCAGACCGTCCAGAATTTCCTGGTCTGTGACGTTCTTTGCGATGCCGACCTCGTGCTCCGTTGCAAAAACGAGCTTGCTGCCGTCATCCTTTTTGATGAATTTTGCGCCGGGAACACCGCACTGGGGACATTTTTCGGGCGGTTCATTTCCCTCGTGAACGTATCCGCATACAGGACATACATACTTAGCCATTTGTTTTTCCTCCGTTGTTTGAATGATTTCGAAATCGGATGCAGGATACTTGCACACAGGACAAATAAAGTCCGGCGGCAATTCTTCTCCGACATATTCGTATCCGCATATTGTGCAACGCCAGATGGTTTTTCCGTCTTTTGTGGTGCCGACTGCCTGCGGTTGTGGCTTAATGAATTTGAAATAGTATTCATAGGTCGCGGAAGGGATGTTGTTGAGTACTTCCATTTCCGTGACCTGACCGATAAACATGGTATGAGATCCGAGATCCTGTGTTTTTTCTACATTGACGGAAAAATATGCGTTGGTGCCTTTTGTGATGTGATATATGCCGTTTGCACCGCGTTCACAGTGCGGGTAGCCGTCAAATTTATCTGTATTTCTGCCTGACTGAAATCCGAAATGACGAAACAGTTCGAAAGTTGCGTTCTGACTCAGTACGGATACTGTGAATTGTCCGCTCTTTTGAATCATATCATGCGTGAGATTTGCCTTATTGACGCAAATGCTCAGCAGCTGCGGTTCTGATGCAGCCTGAATTGCAGTGTTGATAATGCAGCCATTGTCTTGGTTTCCGTCATGAGCTGTCAGGATAAATAAGCCGTAGCTTAATTTGTGCAGTGCCGCCTGATCCATCAATCATTTCTCCTTATCTTGACAATCGGGGCAGATGCCGCGAAAGAGAATATCGTATCCGAGAAACATCATGCCATGGGAATCCCGAATCCGCTCTGTCAGATTGGAAACGACTTCCATATCCACATCAAAAACCTGTCCGCAGCTGATGCATTCCACATGATAATGCTCAGCGGTTGTGAAGTCAAAGCGGTCAGGACCATCGGGGATTGCCACCCTGCGGATGCTGCCTTCTTCTGCGAGAATGCTCAGGTTGCGGTAGACCGTTCCTTTGCTGATGTTGGCGTATTCAGCAGCAGCGGTTTCAAAAACCTCATCTGCGGTGACATGACCGTGCAGTTTGCGGACAGTCCGCAGCACGAGTTCTTTCTGAAATGTCGTCCGTTTATTCATAACGACTCCTTATTGGGAATAATTCTCGATAAGACGAATTTATTATACCTGAAATGCGAAAAGAATACAATTGATTTTTTGCACAAATCTCGAAATGATTTTTTAGAGAAAAAGACCATATGAAAGCGATACAGAATGGTTATCTGCATTTTCCGCAGCGTTTGCAGCCGTTACAGCTGTTGTTGCGTTCACAATTCCGACAGCGGGGCTGCATCGGGATATTGGTATCCACCGGCGGAATCTGCAAGCCGGACCTGAGTGCCTGCAAGTGCTGATATGCTTTGCAGACATGGAAAATTTTACCGTCTTTCCGGAAATAATTTCCGATGCCGACAAAATCAAACAGCACATGATTCTGCAAACATTCCTGATAAAGTGCCTGCACCCATTCGTAGTCCAGCGGGCGGTTGCCTTCGTAGTTTTCGCCGTCCACCAGTACCTTGCGGATTTGTCCTGTTTGCAGGTATTTTGCAAGCGTGATGCGCTCCAGCATGGGAGCACACATGATGTTTTTCTCCTGAAACGGCAGTTCCAGTAGCAGCGGGATGCGCTCATCTGCGCGTTTTTGATTTTCTGCGGTAAAGCAAAGGCTCACATGGTCGTAGGCGGTACCCCAGTCCGCGGGCAGGCAGGTATCGACCCGCTCCGCACGTTTGGTTTGCAGCCAGAAATGCAAATCGGGACGCTGACGTATCATATCCCAGACCTCGCCGCGCCACGGGTCGGCATCTTCGAGGAAAAAATCGCTGGTGAGGCAAACGTGTACCGTGCTGCCTGACGGGATTTTATACTCGCCTGCGCGTGTTTTTTTCAGCGGTAGATTGAAATTGGTTTTGGTGCGGTAGATCTCACTGCCGTCCTTACCGCGCTGCGCATCCAGATAAAACATATAGCAGTGCAGACAGCCCTCGCTGTACTTGCGGCAGCCGTGCCACGGATTCCAGATATGTTCCAGCATTTGCGCACCTCCTGAGCGGCATTGCAATTGACATACCGCGGATAAAATGGTACAATGGTCGTATCAGAAAATAAACGCCAAACGGCGGAAAGCAGGGAACAATATGAACATCCGAGTGATGCAAATCAGCGATTACAATGCGCTGAAAGCCTGTGGCATCGTGAAAGCGGCATTGGTTGCCTTCTCGGATAATCAGACAGGCAATGCATTCTGGGAACGCATGGGCTTTACAGAGCGCAGGGGATTTAGTCTACCGCAATCCGGCACTGGCGGAGATCAAATATCTGAAGCGTCAGCCTGACGAATCGGGTGCCGAATGACCGTTTTGAGCTTTTCGGGAGCCGTTTTACGTGGGTCACTCAGATAAATCTCGTGATGCTGCCGTGTATCGGAAAAATCAGGGATACAGCCCTGTTCTTGGATGTATTCGTGCATTTGCGCAACGGTTGCGGGTTCATCATCGTATGGACCGCTGTGCATACACTGTACGCAAAGTCCCTCGTCAATGGTCAGAAATTCGACCTTTGAAAAATCGGATTTTTTCTGTTCGGTTGCAGATTGCACTGCCCACTCGAATTCTGCACGAGTGACAAAATCGGGCACACGAATGACGGAAACAAAGCGAAAATCCTCTTTGCGGGTATAATCGACGCCATCTATGCCATCCTGTTGCCAGAAGCCCTCCGGCGGCGGCACCACAAAATCGAAATAGCCATCCATGCGGTGGTCGCCCATTTTGCTCATTTTGATGGTGTACGCGATGCCGTAAAGCTGATTGAGGGTGGATTGATATTCTCCGTGGGGGTCATTGGGATTCCCTTTTCCGCGCACTGCAAGAAACTGCATCGGCGGAATGGTGAGGATACAGGGCTTTTTTGCGGGCAGATAAAATTCACGATATTCTTTTTTGAAATCAAATGCCATTTGCTGACCTCCTTGGCTGTCACAAAAGCGGCAGGAACATCTGTTTGTATTTATTATACCGCAAAAAGGGAAAAATGTCAATCGGTTTTTGATTTGGCTTGACATTTCGTTGGGAATATGCTATAATGACTACAAATTCAGACGAAAGAGGTGTCAGGATGAGAAAATAATCTGCTTTTGATTGCATGAAACAGAATTGGATATGCGGGATTACGATACCCGTACTGTCGGTTCATGCTGCCAAAAGTGGATTATGTTTTTCATAACCTCTTTTTGTCTGTATTTTTGTGATATCATGTCTTTATGACGGGGTTATGTAGGCGTAATGGAACTGTTTGGCAGCAAACGGTTCTATTTTTTTACCCGTCAGGAGGAATGTATATGTCACAAATCAGCGTCAATCATCTGACGTTTCAATACGATGGCAGTATTGACAATATTTTCGAAGATGTGTCGTTTTCAATTGATACCAACTGGAAACTCGGATTCCTGGGAAGAAACGGCAAAGGAAAAACAACCTTTTTACAGCTTTTGCTTGGAAAATACAGCTATCAGGGCAGCATCGAGGCATCTGTGCCTGTTGCGTATTTTCCGTATGTGCTGACAAATGAGCAAATGCAGATGACTGCTTCGGAATTTCTGGAAGATCTGAAACCGGACTGCGAATCATGGCGCGTCATCTGCGAACTTTCCGAGCTGCACGAGGACGCAGAATTGCTCTATCGTCCGTTTTGCTCGCTCAGTCTTGGCGAGCGCACCAAGGTTTTGCTGGCGGTGCTGTTTTCGGGCGAAAACGACTTTTTGCTGATTGATGAGCCGACCAACCATCTTGACCAGAATGCGCGGGAAATCGTCAAGGAGTATCTTTCCTCGAAAAAAGGCTTTATTCTGGTATCCCATGACCGCGACCTGCTGGATGCCTGCATCGACCATGTGCTGGTGCTCAACCGTAAGACCATTGCAGTGCAGAACGGTAATTTTTCCAGTTGGTGGGAGAATAAGCAGTATCAGGATCAATTTGCGATTGCGGAAAACGAAAAGCATCGCAAGGAGATTCGTAAATTGCGCGAGGCGGCAAAGCGTACCGCGGACTGGGCAGACAAAAACGAGCGGACAAAAATAGGCTTTGACCCCGTCAAGGAGCATGACCGCTGCATCAGTACCCGCTCATTTATCGGCGCAAAAACAAAGAAAATGCAGAGTCGCGTCAAGCAGATGGAAAAGCGCATCAGCGTGGAAATCAAGGAGAAAGAGGGGCTTTTGCAGGATCTGGAGGAAATTGCAGACCTGAAACTGACCAAGCTCGAACACCACAAGAAAACACTCGTATATGCGCGCGATTTGAGCCTGCGATACGAGGACGCGGACAAAGCGGTATGCGCTCCGTTGACTTTTCAGATCGAGCAGGGCGACCGCGTGGCGTTACACGGCGCAAACGGCTGTGGAAAATCCACGCTGATTCGTAAAATATTGCAGCTTGTCGGTATGGATGACGGCAGAAGCGGAATCATTTTGCAGGAAAGCGGCATCTGTGAGGTCGCATCGGGACTTGTGGTGTCCTATGTCAATCAGGATACCTCAGGGCTTAGTGGCTCCATTCCTGCCTTCTGTGAAAGCCGCGGGCTGGACAGAAGTATGTTTTGCACGATTTTGCGGCAGCTCGATTTTGAACGCATACAGTTTGAAAAGAAAATCAGCGATTACTCTGAAGGACAGAAGAAAAAAGTATTGCTTGCGGCAAGTCTGCTGACGCCTGCCCATTTGTATATCTGGGATGAGCCGCTCAATTATATTGATGTTTTTTCGAGGATGCAGCTTGAAAAATTGCTGCTTTCGCATCAGCCGACCATGCTGTTTGTGGAGCATGATGTCCGTTTCCGTGAGCAAATTGCAACCAAGACCATTGCATTTGCAGAGCCGCAAGGCTGATCGGTTCCAAAAGACTCGCTAAGGATACACGAATGCAGTATGGCAAAAACAATTCTGCTGGCAGAGGATGACAGTCAGATTCGGGAAATGATCGAGGACGACTTTACGCGGAACAGCAGCGGAGAATTACAGCTGATTTCTGCGAAAGACGGCAGCGAAGCGCTTGCGGAAACGGAGTGCGATACCGCTCCTGTTTCTGACGGCAAGGGGTCGTGAGGATGACATTCTCTACGGCTACGAGCTTGGCTGCGATGAATATATTGTGAAGCCGCGAACTCCTCCTGAACAAAATCTGGGGTTATGAAGGAGAATATAATTACAACCGAGAACAATGAAACGGGTTTCACAAGAGTATATATGATAAAATAAAACTGAGCCACTTTCCGCGAGAATGATAATAAAAAATTGAGCCACCAAAGAAAATCCTGTATAATGAGAAGTAACAGCTCATGGTACAGGAGGGAACAGGAGTGGCAATTACAATGGATATC
>JAZRXM010000017.1:0-30229 GCA_045600205.1 Oscillospiraceae bacterium
GACGGAAAATCTTACGATTACGAGGAATACAGTCAGGAAAATGGTGACGAAAAATCTATGATTCGTTACTATTTTGACAACGAGGGGAATCTTTGCTACTGTTCGGAAGTGGGTATTACAGAGGAACCGATTTATGTTCCGATTTCCGTTCGGTTTGAAAAAACAAAAAATGAAGCACATTTCTCGATCCCTTCGGATTATACCGAAATTACAGAGGAGGAAATGATGGCTGCGCAAATGGCAGGAATGTTCGGCATGATTGGCGAAGCACTCGGCGAACTGGACGATGAAACTGCGTAAATTCAAGAAAAAGCATCTTTTCTGGCTGATACCGCTGCTGTTGTTTCTCGGCTGGTTTTGTCATTGGTCGAATAACAGCATACAAACCTCGTGCTATACCTATGAAAGTGAGCAGGTGCCGCAGGGCTTTGACGGGTTCCGTATCGTGCAGCTTTCCGATCTGCATAACAAGAAGTACGCAAAGGAAAATAAGCAGCTTCTGGACAAAATCATTGCTCTGGAACCGGATTTGCTCGTGCTGACGGGCGATATGGTGGACGGCTTTTCACACACGGATTATGATAAGGCATTGCAGCTGTTGGAGCAGCTTCCGCAAATTGCCCCTTGTTACTACGTCACGGGAAACCATGAAGAACGCCTCAAAACACGAGGATTACCTGCATTTCATGAGAAAATACAGGCACTCGGCATTACGATTCTGTCTGAGGATATGGTGTCACTGACTGCGGAATCCGGCGATGAAATTGCGCTGCTTGGCTTTGCGGATGGCAAACTGTTTTCTCCGCACCTGAACGAAATCATGGCGGCGGAGGAGCAATCCAAGCTGCACATCTTGCTGGCGCATGAGCCGCAATTGCTGGAAGACTACGCGGCAACGGGCGTGGATATTGTATTTTCCGGACACGCGCACGGCGGGCAGTTTCGCATTCCGCTGACGCATCAGGGCATCTATGCCCCTGACCAACACCTGTTTCCAAAACTGACAGAGGGCGTCCATACGGCACAAAATACCACTATGTTTATTAGTCGCGGGCTTGGCAACAGTTCATTTCCGCTGCGATTGTGCAACCGCCCTGAATTGGTCTGTGTGACCTTGCGGCACATATGAAATCAACAAAAAAGCCGATGCATTTTGCGCATCGGCTTGATTTTTGAAAAGAAATGTGGTATAATCATGGAGTGGTCTTGTGGTCGTCTGTTGCGATTTGTACCACAGGCTGCTTGCGCGGTCTGCGGAGAAATTTGCAAAGCAGCAGCACAAGAATCAGCAGAAGCGGCAAACAGGTCAGCAAAATGCCGAGCAGCAGCAGAATTCCTGTGTTTTCGAAGTCCACGATTCGGATATCGGGGAATTGCGGGTCGTAGTACATGGTCAGCTTTTTCCCAACGGATAGGTTGAATTTCAAGGCGTTTGCCCTTGTTTTCCCAAGAAGGATCTCCTGTGCCACGGATTTGTCGTTCAAATCTGCTTTTTCCAGTGTGACAATGTTCCAAAGCGGATTGTGTTCCTGTGGTCTGATCTCCACGATGCGGACGGTGACTGCGGTATAATTTTTCTTTGCCGCGTTCAGGTCGGAGGTAAGCATTCCGTTCAGAATCAGCATCCATCCGCCGTAAAGGATGGACAGAATCAGCAGGAGAATGCCGAGCAATTTTCCAATGCGCGGTAAAAGCTTTTCATTGCCGGAGTTGGAACGGTTCATGAAATGCACCTTTTCTTTCTTTTGAGTTCCAAATTATGAATGATTTGATTTTCACCCTTGATATTATAACATAAACAGAAAACTTTTGCAAGTTTTTTTGTAATGAAGCCGAGAAATTCGTTTTTTGAAGGAGCTTTTCGTATGAAAAAAAACTTTTTTGCTGTTTTTTTCGCCTGTACATTTTTGTTGACTGCCTGCGATGAGGGGTCAAGCAATTCTGTGCCGCAGGAAATGCAGTATATCAAAACCAGTATGTTCTATGACACGGTGACGGATATGTACAACAATCCCGATCATTATCTCGGCGGCACCTATCATTTTGTCGGAGAGCTTTATTCTATGACCAATGATGCCGGCGATACCTATTACTCGATCTACGGCACGGATCCTTCCGATCGGGACTGCGGCATCGGCATTGAGCTGAAATGGGATGATTTTTCGGGCATTGCGGTCGGTGACAGCATCACGGTGGAAGGCACATTGGATACCGAAACGGAAACCGTGGATGACGTGGAGCGGACTTTTCTGATTTTGCGTCCGACTTTGGTGGAAAAGCGCGATCAATAAGGAAGTAAGGCGCGGATTGCGCTTTGCAATAAATGAAAATGGAGGAAATCTCAATGGAAAACATCAAAAAGTACATCGCAGAGTTTATCGGAACATTTGCACTGGTCGTGCTGGGCTGTGGCACCGCAATGCTGGTCGGCTGTGACGTGGCAAACGGCTGCGGCTATCTGCTGACTGCATTTGCCTTTGGTCTGACAATTGTCGGCATGGCATACTGCATCGGCAACATTTCGGGCTGCCACATCAATCCCGCGGTATCGCTGGGCGTGCTGCTGAGCGGCGGCATGAAATTTTCTGAATTCATCGGCTATGTGATTTCCCAGTGTCTTGGTGCTTTTGCCGGATCCGGTATGCTTGCTCTGATCTTCGATCTGGGCAATGTGACCGACAAAACCGGCGGCTACGGCACAAACGGTCTGACGGGCGTTGGCGGCAGCGCAGCTGCCGGTCTGCTCGTGGAGATTGTGCTGACGTTCTTCTTCGTGCTGACCATTCTGGGCGTGACCTCGAAAAAGGCAAATCACGGCAGTTTTGGCGGTGTGGTCATCGGCTTCACCCTGACGCTGGTACACATCCTCGGCATTGGTCTGACGGGTACTTCCGTCAACCCCGCAAGAAGCTTCGGACCCGCACTGGTCGCTGCTTTCAGCGGCAATTCTGACCCGATGGGCAGCCTGTTGGTATTCATTGTCGGTCCGCTGATTGGCGCGGCAATCGCTTCCTTTACCTACCAGTTCCTTGAATCTGCAAAGAAATAATCGTCACTGATATGAAACACTCCGTTCAACTTTTGTGTTGGACGGAGTGTTTTTTTCTGGCACGAAATTCAAATGTTGCACAGACAATTAATACGCACTGGCATCGGCGGAGGGCGCGAAAATTTGATTTGCCTGTTCTGCGGTCAACTCAATACCGAAGATGTCTTTGTAGTATTTCTGCGTTTCTGCTGTGATATCAATGTCCTCAAACAGGTCGGGATATGCGGCTTTTGCGAGCCACAACAGCGTTACGGGTGTGTCAATGCCTGCCGTATAGCTGCGGTACATTCCGAGCGGCATTTTGTATACACGCTGATTTTTCACAGCGTTCACGGCACTCCAATCGTAGTTTCCGATCTTGTTTTCGTAGAGATCAGCAGGTGTTGCGGTCGTGTAGTTGGTCACGAAAATGATGTCGGGATTCCATGCGTAAATCTGTTCCATGCTGACAGCGGCGGAATTTTTGTTTTCCATTCCCGCACCCACGTTTTTCGCACCGATGGCATCTGCCCAGAATTGTCCGAAGAAGTGCTTGCCCGAAGTCGTGATGTTCGCATCACTGTACTGGAATAGGAAAAATACGTTTTTGCGTTGTTCCTCTGTCAGATTTGCGGCGCGCTCATGGATGAGATCACGCATTTTCAGGCTATATTCGTCACAGAGCGCAGATTTTTCATTTTCGGGGAAAATCTGTCCGAGGAGCGCGATCCAGTTATGCAGCGTTTCGACCGCATCGTAATCCCATTTGCTTGCGGATATCGCAACCGCAGGAATACCTGAATTCATCAGTGCCTCTGTGTTTTCCGTGGAGTCCGCACTGTAAAAAACAACATCGGGGTCCAGCGCGATCAGTTCTTCCAAGTTGATGCTTGTACCGTCAATAAATCCTGTATCAGCGTGCAAAATCTCAGGATATAATTCGCCGAGCAGGCTGTTTTTGGCTGCTGCCATACTTTGCTGCGGCATGGCTACGATTTTTTCTGCGCTGTCAAAAAAGACGCTCAGCACCGAGGGCAGGGGATAGATATTGCCGACTGCGATGCGGTGAATTTCGCGTGGAAGCGTGACTTCATTGCCTGCGTGATCAATAATGGTTATGGTGTTCGCAGAAACGTCAGGTGCAGAACCGCTTTCGGGGGCTTGGGTCTCCGCAGGCGCAGTGGATGTCTTAGAGGTGACTTCGGCATCACGGGTGCCTGAGGATGCGGTGTTGTCGTTTGCGCAGCCCGTTGCGGATAGCGCAAAGCACGCAGCCGCGAGCAAGGCGGTCAGTTGCTTTCGTTTGCGTAAATACATGAAAAATCCTTCTTTCTGCATACATTCGTGTATGCGTGATATCTCAGGGGGCGGAGTCGTTGGTCAGGGCAATCGGGAGGATGCTTTGCAGAAGATCGCCTTGTACGGGAATCTCAGCAATTGCGGTTTCCACACCAAATGCCGCACGAATCTGCTCCTGTGTAACGATTTTTTGCGTATCTCCGAATATTGCTGTGCCGTCCCCGCGAAGCATCAGGGCTTTGTTTGCGTGACGCAGTGCGTGGTCAGGGTAATGCGTGTTGAAGATACATACCATGCCAGATTTTGTCAGCTCCGACATGGTTTTCAGTACAATGAGCTGGTTGCGGAAGTCCAGATTGGATTCCGGCTCATCCAGAATCAGAATTTGCGGTTTTGCGGCAAGTGCGCGGGCAATCAGTACCATCTGCAATTCGCCGCCGCTGATTTGACTGCACGATTTTCCACGCAGTTTCTCAATTCCGAGGCGACACATCAAATCGCTGACAACAGTATAGTCTTCCTGTTTGGGCTGCGAAAATACGCCCAGATGACTGTTTCTGCCGAGTAAAATCGCGTCCTCCACGCGGCTTGCGGAGGTAAAATGTTTTGCCTGCGGGACATATGCGATTTTTTGCCAGAGTGTACGGGTCGGGATTTGCCGCAGCGGTTTGCCATCCAGCAGTGTATCGCCGTGCGTCCATTTCAGAAAACCAAGTAAACAGCGTAAAAGCGTAGTTTTTCCTGCACCATTTGCGCCGAGCACCGCAATCAGGTCACCGCCTTCCGCACATAGCGAAATATCTCGTAAAATCGTGCGTCCGTCAGCGTAGGCAAAGGAGCAGTTTTGAATTTCCAGCTTCATAGCTTCCAACCTCCGCTTCTGCGCATCAGAATGATGAAAAATGGTGCGCCGATGATTGCCGTCAGGATTGAAATTGGCAGTTCTGCTGCGGAAATGCTTCGCGCAAGGGTATCCACAATGACCAGAAACGCCGCACCGATGCTTAACGATGCAGGAATCAGCGCACGATGGTCAGTCCCGAATGCCATGCGGCAGAGGTGCGGAATAATCAGTCCGACCCAGCCGACCTGTCCGCACATGGATACGCAGGATGCCGCACAGGCGGTCGTGCAAAGTACAGTGACGCCGCGCAGCAGTCGCAAGTTGGTGCCGAGGGATTGCGCTTCATCGTCGGATAGGGGCAGTACGTTGAGCTTCCAACGCAGAAGATATAATACGAGAATGCCCAAAAGAATCGCAGGTGCGCCGAATTTGAGAGAATGATATCCTGCGCCGCTCAGGCTGCCCATCAGCCAATAGGTGATTGCTGGTAGTTTGGATTCCGTATCTGCGGCGTATTTGACCAGCGACAGCAGCGCATTGAACAGCGAGCCGATCATGATGCCTGAAAGGACGACCGTTTGCATGGCGGATTTACCAGTACCTGCTGCTGCACCCCAAGTCAGTGCGACCGCTACCAGTCCGAATGCAAATGCCGTCAGTTGAATGCCGACAAGTTTCATTCCGAGTAAAAGTCCGAGTGCCGCACCAAATGACGTACCCGATGCGATACCGATGGTGTCAGGCGTAGCAAGCGGGTTTGCAAACAGGCTTTGCAAGGCGCATCCCGATACGGAAAGTCCTGCGCCGACCAGAGCGGCAAGCAAGATCCGCGGCAGGCGAATGTTGCACACTACAATGGATATATTCGTATCTGTGCTGTTTCCGAATAACGCGGAAAATACTTCACGCGGCGAATAGCTGATTCTGCCGATGCACAACGCCGCGATACAGACAAGCGGCGGCAGGAGAATCAGCAAAATTTTGACTATAGGGCGAAGTGGCGTGCTTTTAGTTTGATGCATTGCTGTCCGCCTTTGTAATTACGCCTGAATACGCGGTTTTTGCAGATATTCCTGCGAGCCTGCCGATTTTTCCAGACAGTGCTGAAATAACATCCTGTGGCGCGTCAATTGCCACGCTGATGATGTTGATGTCTTTTTGCGGATAGGGCAGACCCATACGACCGATGATGTAGCTGCCGTAATCGTGCAGCAAGGCGTTGAGTGCCGTGACGGAATCGGGGTTTTCCACGATAATACCGATGATTGCGACTCTTGTTTCCATAAGTTTCCTCCTGAAAAATGACACGGCTGTACCTACATAGATACAGCCGTTACTTGTTGATTTCGGTTGCAGCTTTCGCCTCAAAACGTATTTTTGGCGGCAGGCTTATTACAGTATACCGCAAAAACAGGGGAATGTCAAGAGCGGACACAAAAAAGCGAACCCCTGCCGCAGAACAAGGGTTCGTAATTATTACTTTGCAGGCGGTTTGTCAGGGAATGGCGGTGTCACGCGTTTGCTGTTCATACATTCCGCGCAAGGGGGTGTCAACCCGTTTTCAACCATTCCCAGACGATAGGGGCATTTGATACATTTCAGTGCATGGATTTCTTTTTTCATGCGTTTCACCTCTTTATTCGCGTTTCGTTGCGGTGACATCTTCCACTTGATGGAGAACGTGGGCGATGTCTGTGTTTGATCTTTCTGAGCGGGATATCTGTTTCTTATGGCTTTATTATAACAAATATTTTCTACAATGTCAATAGAATATATACAAATCGTTTGTATTTACAAATTTGCCTGAATGTGATTGGTCAGTATGCCGTGGTATAGCTTGCTTTACTGAGTGCGCTGACAAAGGATTTGTTCTACGGTCGTATTGAGCATTCCAGTGAACCAGATATGAAGTTGAATTCGTTTATTTTGATTTGAATTATTCTTGCAGTAGCAGTACCTGCAATGTGAAGGAAGTGTTGTTCATTGGATAATCTATATTCCGTATCGCTTTTCCAAGGATAAAGGGGCGGGAAAATGAAATTTCTGAGAAAGCTCTGGGGGTACTATGAGCGGTTTGTAGGATTTGTATTTTCGCTGCTGTTGGGGAAAAAAGCTGATGATGCGCTGAAAGAAAAGTTCATTTCTTTTGCGGATTTTTGTCTGGTTGGTGTGCTCAATACGATCGTATCCCTGGGGTGCTACTATATTGTGCTGTTCATCAATGAGGACCTTTATCAGCTGGGCTATTGTATCGGATTTGTGCTGAGCGTTGTGAACGCATATTTCTGGAGCAGTCATTTTGTATTCCACAAAACCGATGAAAAGACGAAAACCTTTTTCAAGACGGTGATTTCCTATTTTATCACCTTTTGGCTTGGAAAGGGTTTGCTGAAGCTGTTTGTGGAAGTATGCGGCATTTCCAAGGTGCTGGCGCCCATTCTGCAAATTCTGATCATCACACCTGTCAATTATCTCATCAATAAATTCTGGTCTTTCAAAAAATAAGAAAAGCCTTCGTTCCGCTGCATGGGAACGAAGGCTTTTGCTTTTCAGGTGAAATCGGTTTGAGGCAAAGAGATGTCATAATATGGCGGCTCATCGTAGACGAATTCTCCGCCGGGGTAAAGACTAAGTGCCGGAGTCGAATACATATACACGCTCATGAGGTTCATATCATCCACCGTTGCGAGGATCTCCGCATTGTTTTTTTCAACATCAATTCCGTGTGCGTTAATCTGAAGTCTATCTGCCGGATTTGTACCGAAGAAACGCTCGATTACTTCCGAATTGGAAAGGCGGCGGAACGTATCGGTATCGTAAGCATTGGTGATTGCGCCTGGATAGCAGTCCATGTGATATGGGGCGATGGAAACGAACAACATTTTTTGTTCCGGAGCGATGTTCATGTCCAGAAAGAGTGCCTTGCTATCCATATAACCGCTTGCTGTGGGTGCGTCAGAAACGTTGTAATTCCAATATTGCTTTGCAAGATCGGCAGTTTCCTTGGAGTGCGCCATTTCCATTGCAACGGCATTTGCCTGATCGACCTTTTCCTGTGACCACAAGGAGGAGGATTTCAGCATTTGTTCAAATACGATGAGGTTTTCATTTCCTGCGTTGTAATACTCAAAATTGGGGTCAATGCCGAGGCGTTCGTTGCAATTATCCGTGATCGTTTCAAAGCAGCTGTCGATGGGTAGTTCACGGTAACGGAACAGGACGCAGTTTTCCAGCATAAACTTGCGAATTGTGCTGGATTCCATACGTACAGTAATACCATAGGGGAAATATGGATTGGATGCAAAAACATCCAACGAGATGGAGTCAGGGGAATAAACATTGAACGAGAAATCTCCCTCGGTCAGTCCTGCAAAGGGACGTTTCTGCTCAACATAGGTAAATCCTGTTTCGCCCTGCGATTCCGGCTGCTGAATTTCTATTGCCACTTCGTCATTCAGTATTTTCATGAAATCCGTGCCGTCGTAGAACAGTTCGGGCAGTGTCAGATATTGCTTGGTTTCGCAATCCAGAAACGCAGAACAGGAATAGAATGAACGCGGTACGCGGGCGAAGATATTCGAGTCTTCCTTGTCGGAAGATCCTTGGGAGATTAATTTTAAGTCCATTTCGTAGTTAAGACTTGTATGTAGCAGAATATAGCCGTTGAAATAGGAGATGGTACAGTAGGTCGGTGATGTATATTCTGTTGTATCATGCACGGACGGGTTCTTTTCTGCGAGTGTGTGCAGAGCTTTTTGCTGTTCGGCAAGTTCTGCTTTGGCGGATTGCATCCAGTCCTGCACCATTTTCAGCACTTCCGCATCGCTGATGTTTTCTTCTGTCAGGATCGGGAAGCCATCTTCCTCCGGCGGGAAATATACTGAAGAAGAATTCAGGTTTTCGCTTGGTTTTTCGGGCTTTTTACCGCCGCACCCAACTGCCTGATATGTGTTGTAGGAATAGCCGACTGTATGGTTGGTTTGTGTTGGTCCGGTTGTTGTTGTCGTCACTGTCGGGGTTGTGGCGGAAACGGTGACTGTGGTGGTTTGTTCTGTCGGCTGCAGAATGCTGCTTTCAGGCTTTTGATTGCAGCTTGTCAGGAGTGCTGCTGCCGATACAAGTGCAAATAATTTCTGAGATTTCATATAAAGTGCCTCCTTGGTATTATTTGGTGATGGTGATTTTCTCATAGCACCAATCATATTCTTTTTTCTGAAGGTTGGCGAAAGATACGAGCGGCTTTTCCACAGTGCTTCCGCATTCGACTTCTTGGAACATCAGGGAATCCACCATATTCACGAGATCTTCGTGTGTATAGGTGACATACTCATAATTGGGCACAATGGTTTCCGTGTAATTGCCGCCGAAAATGCGAATCATCATGTCCTTGGTGCTCAGAGGTTCAAGGGTATCGGCATCAAAACAGCGGGTGGCCGGTGTGCTTGCGAGATTCACGCAAAACGGTTCAATGCTCACAGTGAAGAAATTGTAAGTCAGGTTGGGCGTGATGCTCAGAAACAATGCTTCATCCTCCTTAGCAGGGGATTTGTCAGCACTGATGGCTCTGAGGGTCACATTGCGGCAGTCTTCCTGTACGGATTTGTCATGCACAAGGCTTTTTGCAAGGCTGTTGATCGCATCCAGTTTGCTCTGATCCCAGACATCAGACCAACTGAGCATTTTTTCAAAATTGACATTACCCTCGGAGCCGCCATTGGCATATGCGAAATGCTCCTCAAATTCTCCGATGTCCCAGATATCACTGGCTCCGATTTCGATATCGGTGGAGAAGATGCCATCGCAGTTTCTTTCATGGAACAGCACGCAGTTTTCAATGAAAAACAGGGCGGAATCGCGGTCAGGAAGAGATGTGCTGAAACCATGGGTAAAGAACGGGTTGATGCTTTTGACCGTTATGGTGGGCATCAGCCATTCGAAATTCAAGCTGAATGAATCGGCGGTCAAACCCGAAAACGGTCGCTTTTGCTCGATCATGAAAGTTTCGTCATTGCCGCAGGTCAGCGGCTTCTGGATCGCGACCTCCACAATACGATTGATCTCTTTCATGAAATCCGTGCCGTCATAGAACAGTTCGGGAAGCGTCAATTCCTTTTTGTTGATGCAGTCAAAAACAAGTGTTTTTGCGTAAAACGGGATGTATGAGGCATCAGGATATGTGGCGATCAATGAAGTGTTCAGAATCAGGTAGCCGTTCTGAAAAAATCCCGAAATCAGAGAACGCGGATCGGTTGGATCATCGTCCCATGCGCTGATGCTGCCGCCGCTTTGTTCAGATAGCTTTTGCAGCAGTTTATTCTGTTCCTGACATTCCAGTACCGTTTCCCGTGCACGTTTGTCTACCAGATCGGCAAATACTTTGTCGTTCAGCCCGAAATCGAAATAGTCTTCGGTTTTCATTTCATATGGTATTTCGAGAAAGGTAGAATATATTTGTTTGCTCGGAGATGCGGGCTTTTGTCCGCCGCAGCCCAGCTCTGAAAAGGCTTCCGTGATGCTTGGAATGTTTGCAGTACTTTGCGTTTGCGATACGGCAGGTTCTGTGATTTGCGGCGTATCAGCCGTCGTAACATTCGGAACAGACGATGCTGTGGATTCAGCAGGGGAGAATTCGGGGACAGATACAGTGGTGTTGCAGCCTGTCAGCGTGACAGCTGCGAGAAAAAGTGTAATCCATTTCAAATTTTTCATATGTTTATGCTCCTTTCGGGATTCCATTGGGCAGTATAGCACATTTCTCATGATATTTCAAGTGCTTTCCAGGATTGGAATGATTTTGTAATGATTCTGTTATTCTTGTTAAATAATCGTTAAAAATAAACATGGGAAATCCAAAAAGAAGTGCATATTTACTTGACAAATTTATGCGAAATATGGTATAATTACTACATATGCATTTTGTATTAAAATCAGATTGAATTCGGAGGATTTTCACAGTGACATACCAAGAAAACCAAGCAATCGACTTAGCTGACGTCTTTCGTCTAATGCTGCGCAAACTTTGGCTGATCATTCTGGCTGCAATTGTCGGCGGCGCAGCAGCATACGCATGGTCCACTTCCATGCTCCCATTGAAGTATTCGTCCCATATTTCCATGTATATCCAGTGTTACACGACATATAATGAGAATCCTGACTTGAATTATAGTAACATCAGTACTTCCAAACAGTTGATCAAGACCTATATTGAGGTCTTGAAAGATGATGCAGTCATGGGCGCAGTCGGCGAAAAGCTGACCGAACAGTATGGGGAATCGCAGCTTCGCAACTGCTTCGCGTTTAATGAATACGGGAAGCTTTCTCCCTCATCTATTCGTTCCTCTCTGAGCATTTCTTCGGTAACGGATACCAGTGCGCTGAGCGTTTCTGCAACGACCAAAGATGCGGAAATCGCAGCGGCAGTCTGCAACGGTCTGGCTGAGGTTGCCCCCGATTACCTGAAAAATGCGGTCGGTGTCGGATCCATCAGCACCATTGATACCGCAAAGGTCTATCATAATCCCGTTGCACCGAATAATACAAAAAATGCGATGCTGGGTGCTTTTGCAGCCGCTGCGCTGGTGATTTTCATTATCTTCCTGATCTATCTGTTTGATACCACCATCAAAGATACCGATGTGCTGACCAATCGCTATCAGAAAGCAATTATCGGTACAGTGCAGCAGCACGGCGGCAAGAAAAAGAAGAATGAAAATGCTGCTGACCATATGAAGCTGACCGATCAGAATATGCCGTTCAGCATTGTGGAAAGCTACAAATCCATCCGTACAAATGTCAGCTTTGCACTTTCTCCGTATGAACAGAAAGTATTTACGGTATCCTCTGCAAATCCCACAGAAGGTAAATCGACTGTTTCCGCAAATACTGCCATTGCAATGGCACAGGGCGGCAACAAAGTTCTGCTGATTGACGCCGATCTTCGAAAGCCGACACAGCACCAGATTTTCGGACTCAGCAACAAAAAGGGTCTGTCCAATGCTATCGGTAAGATGAACAAGCTGGATGAGTGTATCAGCAAGAATGTTCTGGAGAATCTGGACGTCATGACAGCAGGTCCGATCCCACCCAACCCGTCGGAACTGCTTGCTTCAGAGAATATGTCGGCGATTCTGGATCAACTGAAAGAACAGTATGCGCTGATCATCATTGATACACCGCCTATTAACGTTGTGACGGATGCTATGGAACTTGCCAAGAATGTTTCCGGCATCATGCTTGTTCTGCGTTACGGCAAAACCTCCTCGGAAGATCTGGATGCCGCTATGAAGCGCGTAGAATTCGCAAAAATGGATATGCTGGGCTTTGTTCTCAACGGTGTTGACAGCAAGCATGGCACGTATTATGCAAAAGGAAAGTACGGCGATTATCAATACGGCTATGGTCATACGCCCGCACAAACGGAAAACTCGGATGATACTCAGAAAGCATCGAAAAGCGGAGAAGCTGCGAAAAAGGGCAAGAAATAATGCGCACGGATTATCACAGTCATGTTCTGCCCGCCATGGATGACGGCGCGAAAGATGTCGAAGCCTCTGTCGGAATGCTGAAAATGATGCAGCAGCAGGGCGTGGAGCGTGTCGTGCTGACACCGCATTTCTATGCGCACAGGGAAAAATCTGTTGCGGATTTCCTTGCCAAACGGCAGGCTGCTTTTGAAAAAATCCAAACTGCGTCACCAATTTCAGAGTTGCTTTTGGGCGCAGAGGTCGCAGTGGAGCATGGCATTTCTGAAGCGGATGGCATCGAACAGTTGGCGATTTCGGGCACAAATCTTATATTGCTGGAATTGCCGTACCGTCCCTTTGAAGAATGGATGGCAGAGGAAATCTACAACATCGCGACCACTTATCATTTGCAGGTGGTGATCGCACATCTGCACCGCTATCTGAAAGATTACCGCAAGGAGCAGCTCCGGAAAATACTGGACAGCCGTGCAATCATTCAAATCAATCATGAAGCATTTGCGAGCTTTTCTGAGCGGCGTTTTGTCAAAAAAGTCCTGAAGAACGAATATCCCGTTGTGTTTGGAAGCGATGCCCATAATCTTTCTTCACGTATGCCAAACAGAGATCTGCTTGAAAAAAAGTGCAGTGTGGATATCATTGCAAAATCTGACAGAATGCTTGAACAGTATTTTATTTCCAAGAAGGAGTGCTTGTGAAAAATGCAACTTGCGAAAAAATGGGTCAATTTTCACCAGGAGCGAATCAATCGAAAAAACAGAAACCGACTGACCAATCCCGATATTTCAATTGTGGCAAGTAATTGTGCAGGCGGTTTTTTATATCATTGGCTGGGGCTGGAGTTCAAATCTCCGTTTATCAATCTGTATCTCTCCAACGATGATTTCTTGGAGGCAATGGAAAATTTAGATGCATTTCTGGAAGGCGAGATTGTAGAAGATACGCAGAATCAGGAATCCTATCCTGTCGGCATCGGCTATCACGGCATCCGCCTGAATTTTATGCATTACAAAACATTTGATGAAGCGATGACCAAATGGAATGCAAGAAAAACAAGGCTTCTCCGAGATAAAATGTGCGTGATGCTGACGAATTGGAATGGTGAGGAGCGGATTTTGGAGCGATTTGAAAAACTGCCGTATCAGAATAAGATCGCGTTCGTCAACAAGCCTTTTCCACAGTATCCATCGGCTTTTTATGTCAAAAATTATGATTCTGAAAAAAACGGAACGGTCAATACCATTTGGAGACTGCAAAACAAATTGACCGGAAAAAGGTATATCGACCAGTTTGACTATGTGCAGTTTTTCAATCAGGTCGGGCAGGATACCGCAGAAAAATGAATTGTGACGGAATTTGAAAACAGTCGTGCTGCTCCGATTGTTTCTGACAGCGTGTTTTCAAAAGGAGGTTCCATTCATGAAGAAAACCAAACGAACACTTCTGACTGCCATCGCGCTTGCGGTCACTACTTCATCATCTACCTTGGAGGCTTTTGCCAAGAACGAAGAGCCAATGTCTGCTTTGTACGGACCGCCGTGGGCAGCTGCTTCCCGTGGAGATGTCAACTGGGATCGTGTAGTTGACGCCAAGGATCTGGCAACGATGCTGGCATTCCAGCATGGCGATACGGATGTTGTTTATTCCCCGGAACTTGCCGATATAGATCTTGACGGCGTTTCCAATGCGAAAGATATCAAAATGCTCCTCAATTATCTCACCGGTTTCACCGATGCGGTCAAGCTGGCTGAGGATGTGAACGGCGATATGCAAGTGGAATATGAAGATCTTTTATATCTGGAAGATGCGATTGAAGGGGGATATGCCGACGAGAAGAAATTTGATATCAATCATGACGGCAAGTATGATCAGGAGGATATTGCGATATTGAAGCAATATCTGAAAAGGCAACCCATGGATCTGGATTCGGACAGCAATGTGAACCTGAAAGACCTGAAAGTTCTGGTTTCTGCTTTGAAACAATCCATGGATGATGAAAAATATGATCTCAACAAAAATGGAACAGTTGATTTGCAAGATGTTACTTTGCTTGCAAATATATTGCTGGAACTTGGCTATTCTGGTGACGATATCAATGTTGTTCTGGCAGAATTGAATATGCCCACAACAACCACGACCGCTGTCACCACATCAGATGGTTTCCACACCGTTTATGGTACGGTTGCCGCCACAACAACCACGATGACTGTTCCGACCTATGCTGTAATATACGGTCCTGCGCCTGCATCCAACTAACGCAATATCTGAATATCATCACAAAGGAGCAAGTAAAACGATGATGAACCTGATGAACAAAAAAAGACGTATGCGTGAACTGGAGAAAACGTGGGGCATTGATCTGACCTATCTGTTTCTGGAACTGACGATGCGCTGCAATGAACGCTGCCTGCACTGCGGCAGTCGCTGCGGCGATGTCGCGAAGGACGAAATGACCCCACAGCAATATCACGATTTTCTGGCTCAGGTTGCAGAGGATTTTGATATCAAGAAATTTACGCTTTCCATTACGGGCGGCGAACCCCTGATCCGCAAGGATTTCTTCGAAATCATGGACGATGCCAATCAGCAGGGTTATCTCTGGGGCATGACCACCAACGGCACGCTCATTACGCCCGAAGTCGCAAAAGATTTGCGACGAACGGGTCTGAAAACCGTTTCCATTAGTCTGGACGGTCTGCCTGATACGCATGATGCATTCCGCAGAACCCCGGGTGGCTGGCAGAAAGCAATGGACGGCATCGAGAATTTGCTGAAAGTCGGCGGATTCCAGCACGTTCAGGTCACTACCGTTGTGACGCACCAGAATATCGGTCAGTTGGACGAGCTTTACAAGATCTTCAACCAAATGGACATTGACTCCTGGCGTATCATCAATATGGACCCCATCGGCAGAGCAAAGGAACATCCTGAACTGCTGATGACCGATGAGGACTACACAAGAATGTTTGAGTATATCCGCAACAAGCGTTTGCAGGGCGAGCCCGTATCCTATGGCTGTGAGCATTATCTGGGCATGGACTACGAGCGAGAGGTGCGTGACTGGTACTTCCACTGCGGCGCGGGCAAACAGATCGCAAGCATCATGTGCAACGGCGATATTACTGCTTGTCTGGATATTGAACGCAGACCCGAATTCATCATGGGCAACATCTTCAAGGATCGCTTCAAGGATGTTTGGGAAAACGGTTTCCAGATTTTCCGTAAGGGTCTGACCTGCGAACAATGCGAAAAATGCTCCGAATTTGAATTCTGTAAGGGCGGCGCATACCACACATGGAATTTTGACGAGAACAGACCTGATGTTTGCTTCAAGGATATTTTATTTTAAGGGAGAAGAATATGAATTATTGTGAGAAATGCGGAACGGTGATTCCGTCCGGACAAAATGAGTGTCCAAACTGCGGACATCAGATCGCCGTTGATCCCGTGGAAAAAATTGCGAAAGTTGGCGGCGAACTGAAAGAGAATGCGCTCAACGCGCTTGCCTCCTGTCAGGATTATACATCGGATTATGATGTCACGGATATCCAGTCCAGCACCAAAATGTGCTATCTGGCGTATCTTTGGTGGCTGTGCCTGATTCCGCTCGCGCAATGCAAAACACCGTATGCGCGATTCCATATTAATCAGGGGCTTGTGCTGGCAATCGCCTCCACGATTCTTTGGCTGGTTGGCGGTTTCCTGAATTTCCTGCTTGGCAAGGTTTTTCTGCTTGGTACAATTATTGATATTATCAACTGGATCTTCCGCCTTGTGACGCTTGTCTACATGGCGATCGGTCTGATCAACGTGTCACGCGGGCAAGCCAAGGATTTGCCGATTATCGGTGTTCTGCGCCTGCTGAAATGAGAAATGCATCGTCGCTTGCGTGTGCAGGCGGCGATGTTTTTATATAAACAGGGTGTATGTTGACAATTGCGGCGGTTCATGCTATAATAAGCAGGCAGAGGCGCATCTGTTTGTATCAGCAAATGGATGTGTTTTTTATGCCCTGCGGCTCGAATTTTTCAGAAAGGATGTGCGGTATGGTTGGTACGTCAAACAGTCGGCAGCAAGCGCAATCGGATGCGTTTTCGCAATTTCATCCGTGGGTGAGTTTTCTGTATTTCGCGCTGGTACTGTGGTTTTCTATGACGTTGACACATCCTGTTTGTCAGGCGGAATCCCTCCTTGCGGGCGTGCTTTATGCGCTTCGTTTGCGCAGAGAGCATGGGCTTGCATTCGGTGTTCGGTACGCTGCTGCGTTGATTTTGGCGACAGCTGTCCTGAATCCGCTGTTTAATCATGCGGGCGGTACTGTTCTGCTATATCTGCCGTCGGGAAGTGCATTGACATTGGAAAGCATCCTGTACGGCATCTCATCGGGGGCAATGCTGGCAACATTGCTGATATGGTTTTTTTGCTGGAATTGCGTGATTTCCTCGGAGAAATTCATGTATTTGTTCGGCGGGATCCTGCCGTCGTTGTCGCTGCTTTTGCGAATGACCATACGGTTTATCCCCAATTACCAGAAACAGCTGAAAAATGTCACTGAGGCGCAGAGGAGTCTTGGGAAAAAGACAGAGGATCGCGGGATATTGCAGCGGATGAAAAACGCCGCAGCTGCTTTTTCGATGACGATTACATGGGCTCTGGAACACGCGGTGGATACCGCAGACAGCATGAAAAGTCGGGGCTATGGGCAAAAAAAGCGTACAAGCTTTTCGCTGTATCGTGTCGCTGAGCGGGATAAAATGCTGGCGATCTGGCTTGGCTTCTGCGGCATTTACGTGCTGTTCGGACAGATCGCAGGCGGCATCTTCTGGCGGTATCTGCCACGCTTGCAATCTGCTCCTGCAACGTCATTCAATATCAGCTTTTACGTTGTTTATCTGTTGCTTTGCCTGACACCGGTTATCATCAATGCGCGGGAGGGTCGGATATGGAAAAAATTGCAGTCATAAACCTGAAATTTGCGTATCCCGCGCAGGAACAACTTGCTTTGGACGGCGTGAATCTTTCTATTGAAAGCGGCGATTTTGCTGTGATCTGCGGGAAATCCGGATGCGGAAAAACCACGCTGCTGCGTCAGTTGAAAACGATCATTGCGCCGCATGGGCAGCTTGAGGGAGAGATTCTGTTTGATGGCGTGCCCCTCGCAGAACTGGATTCGGCGCGTCAAGCGGCGGAAATCGGGTTTGTTGGGCAGTCGCCTGAGCATCAGATCATTACAGATACGGTTTGGCATGAGTTGGCATTTGGATTGGAAAACCTTGGTACCGAGCCGCAAATCATTCGTCGGCGGGTGTCGGAAATTGCTGCGTATTTCGGAATGCAGGAGTGGTTTTATCAAGATACTGCGTCACTTTCGGGCGGTCAAAAGCAGCTGCTCAATCTTGCGGCGGTAATGACCATGCAGCCGTCTGTACTCATTTTGGATGAACCGACAGCACAGCTTGACCCCATTGCTGCTGCGGATTTCCTCGCTGTTTTAGGAAAAATCAATCGCGAGCTGGGCGTTACCGTTCTGCTGACCGAGCATCGGCTGGAGGAGGCATTTGCCTACGCGAACAAAACATTTTTGCTGGAGAATGGAAAAGTACCATTTTGTGGCACGCCGAAAGAGTTGGGCGAATATCTGAAATCGTGCGGACATACGATGTTTCTCGGAATGCCGTCTGCAATGCGGATCTGGGCAGCAATTGAAAATGCAGAGGAATGTCCTGTTACGGTGCGGGAGGGCAGTTTAATGTTGCAGCGTTATGCACAAACGCATGATCTGCTGCATATACCGCAAAATGACGTATCTGCGACAAATACGGGCTGCCTGCTGGATGCGGAACATCTTTGGTTTCGTTATGATCAAAATGGAAGAGATGTCATTTGTGACGCGGAAATTTCACTGTATGCCGGTGAATTTTTCGCGCTTATGGGCGGCAATGGTACAGGAAAAACTACGCTGCTGCGTCTTTTGGCAGGGCTTGCGCAGCCGTACCGCGGAGAAATTTGCCGAAATGGTAAAATCGCGCTGTTACAGCAAAATCCACAGGTGCTGTTTGTAAAAAAGACGGTGCGCGAGGATTTGCTTGACGTTTTCGGAAACGGGCAGTATACCGAAAAACAACTTGCTGATTTTACGAAAACAGCGCATTTATGTCATTTGGATGAACTGCTGGAGCGGCATCCATATGACCTTTCGGGTGGCGAGCAGCAGAGGGTAGCATTGGCAAAAGTGCTGCTTTGTGAGCCTGATATTTTGCTGCTGGATGAGCCTACCAAAGGAATGGACGCACAGTATAAGCACGAATTTGCGATGATTTTACGTGATCTGCTACGGGACGGGAAGTCGGTTTGCATGGTCAGCCATGACATTGAATTTTGTGCGGAATATGCGGACCGTTGTGCAATGTTTTTTGATGGTGCGATTACCTCGCAGGGGAGTCCGCGAGAATTTTTTGGCGGCAACAGCTTCTACACGACCTCTGCCAACCGCATGGCGCGGGCACTTTTGCCTGAGGCAATCACAGTTGCCGATGTAGTGACTGCCTGCGGCGGTAAGCTGCCTGCGAATGATAATCATTCGGAATTTCAAGAAAAAACGTTAAAATCAACGGTTCTTTTGCCAACATCAACATCAGAAAAGTTGCCTCTTTGGCGGAAAATTGCAGCCGGAATCTGTGGTGCAGGCGCGTTGGGCATGATAATAGATGCAGTGCGGAAAACAAAATTATCTCAAGGCGATTTATACGATTCTACGAGTAAATCATTTGTGTATTACTCTGTTTTGTGCCTATTGTTGATGCTGTCTGCATTATTTGTTGGAAGGTCTACCAGAATCCACGAGAAATCTGCGAAAAAACGAGAAAAACTATCGAAACGCACAGTCGTTTCAGTTGGCATGATTTTGCTTGCCATTCCGCTGACAATTTGGCTTGGCACGCGGCTTTTCGGTACTCACAGGTATCAAATCACGGCGATTGCGGTTTTGTTTGAGTGTATTTTGCCGTTTTTTGTGGCGTTTGAGCAGCGTCGACCTAAGGCACGGGAGCTTGCGGTGCTTGCGGCACTTTGTGCAATCGGGATTGCAGGACGAGCTGTGTTTTTCATGCTGCCTGAGTTCAAACCCGTCATGGCGGTGACGATTCTGACAGGTGTGGCACTTGGCGGCGAGTCCGGATTTTTGGTCGGCGCGGTTACGATGCTTGCCTCCAATGTACTGTTTTCACAGGGTCCTTGGACGCCGTGGCAGATGTTTGCGATGGGAATTGTGGGCTTTTTGGCGGGGATATGTTCCCGTGTGGGATTGTTGCGGCGTTCAAAAATTTCGCTTAGCATTTTTGGCGTATTTTCTGCAATTGTAATATACGGCGGCATTCTGAATCCCGCGACGGCAATCATCCAGAGCAGCGAGCAGATTACCAAAGAAATCCTGCTGGCGTATTACATATCCGGTTTCCCGATGGATTGTATTCACGCATTTGCGACTGCTTTCTTTCTGTTGACCTTGACGGATCCCATGCTTGAAAAACTGGAGCGTATCTGTACGAAATATGGTTTTGCAGAGTAACAAAAAAAAGCACCTGCTAAGAAAGACGGGTGCTCGTAAAGAAGTTTTTATGATTTGAAGGTAAGGTTGCGTAACCTGAGCGGTTACACAGCCTTTCTCTTTTTGTCGTATTTCATGCTGTCAGCAACGGCAGTAGCTACGGCAACATCAAAGCGATAGTGAATTTCGATCTCCTGCCTGATTAAAGTATCAGAGGGTTTGACGGTTGCTGTAAATTGACAGCGTGTCCTGTAATCTCTTTACAATGATTTTACATAAAACTGATAATAGATTTTATATTGATACGCTAAAATATGATAGAAAATGAATGAGGTGAACTGGATTGATTTATTGTGTTGAAGATGACAACGGAATCAGAAATCTGATACTGTATACCCTGAATGCATCCGGATTTGAAGCAAAAGGTTTTGCTGATTCGACAGAATTCTGGAGTGCAATTGCAAGCGAGAAACCGGAATTGATTATACTTGATATTATGCTTCCGAGTGAAGACGGCATTTCGATTTTGAAGAAAATCCGTTCCGATATCGCAACTTGTGATATACCGATTATCATTGCAAGTGCCAAAGGGACTGAGTATGATAAGGTATTCGGACTTGATCTCGGTGCTGACGATTATCTTGCCAAACCGTTTGGCATGATGGAAATGGTTTCACGTGTAAAATCTGTTCTCCGCCGTACTGTACCGAAAGGGACGACAATTCTGCGGTGCGGAAGCATTGCACTGAATGTTGAAAAGCACAGTGTCACGGTTGAGAATACAGAAATCCTGCTGACGCTGAAGGAATACGATCTGCTGCATTTGTTTCTTCAGAATCAGGGGCTTGCATTGACAAGAGATCAGCTCCTTGAAAAAGTATGGGGGCAAGATTTCATTGGTGAAACAAGAACTGTAGATGTTCACATCGGAACGCTTCGCACAAAACTCGGCGATGCAGGAAATCTCATTGAAACAGTGCGCGGTGTCGGATACAGAATGGAGGAAAGAGAATGACAAAGCGAATCTTTCATTCCATCTGTCTTGTTGCAATAGCGGTTTTCTTAGCTTCTCTTGTTTTGATCATGGGCGTGCTGTATGAATACTATTCAGAACGTCAAATGAAAAGCCTGAAGATCGAAACTGAGCTTTGTGCATACGCTGTTGAGAAGAACGGTCTTGATTATCTGAATGCTGTACCCGCCGGTGAATACCGAATTACGTGGATTTCTTCTGACGGAACGGTTCTTTTTGACAATAAAGCAAAAACCGAAATCATGGAAAACCATTTGGAACGTGAAGAAATCAAAGAGGCGCTGAATACCGGTCAAGGTGATAGTGCAAGACGTTCTGATACTTTGATGGAAAAGCAGCTGTATTCTGCCCTGAAACTGTCAGATGGTACGGTTCTGCGTCTGTCAGAGTCCTATCTGACATGGTGGTCTTTAATACTGGCCATGCTTCAGCCTATCATTGTTATCATAGCGATCGCAATCGGGCTGTCATTGTATCTTGCTTTTCGGTTATCCAAAAATGTTGTAAAACCCCTGAATGACCTGAATCTGGATAATCCGGACACGGAAAGTGTCTATGAAGAAATCACACCGCTTGTCAACCGAATCGCAAGTCAGCAGCATCAACTGAAACTGCAAAAGGCGGAACTCAAGAAAAAGCAGGAAGAATTTAATACAGCAATCGGTTATATGAATGAAGGTGTTATGCTGCTGTCTGAAAACGGTGCGGTATTAAGCATCAATCATTCCGCGACAAAGCTTCTCGGCATCAGCAGATATTGTATCGGAAAAGATCTTCTGCTGTTTAATAACAGCTTTGAAATTCAGGAACTGCTTCGAATCGCAGGAACCGGAAACCGCGCTGAAAAAATCATTCCGATTGCGGAGCGCAATTATCAGTTTAACGCAAGTCCGATTATCAATGATGAAAAGGTATCCGGAATTGCACTGATTATTTTTGACATCACGGAGAAAGAAAAGGCAGAGGAAGCACGCAGAGAGTTTACAGCCAATGTATCTCACGAACTGAAAACACCGCTTCAGAATATATCCGGAAGTGCAGAACTGCTGGCAAACGGGCTTGTAAAAGCAGATGATGTGCCGCAATTTGCAGAACAGATTTTCGGTGAATCGAAGCGGATGGTTGCGCTGATCGAAGATATCATCAAACTGTCGCAGCTTGATGAAGGAAATGAAGATTTGCAGTCTCAGACTGTTGATGTATACGAACTTGCGGATCTCACGATTCGCAATCTGGCTCCGGCTGCAAAAGCATCCGACGTAACACTCACATTGAGCGGCGAAAAATCTGAGATGCAGGGTATTCCGCATATGCTTTCCGCTATCATTTATAATCTCTGTGATAATGCCATCAAATATAATCATGTCGGCGGCAGTGTGAATGTTGATGTTGCTTCAAATGATACAAATGTGATCCTGACGATTCGTGATACAGGTATCGGGATTCCGCCGGAAGCACAGGATCGGATTTTTGAACGATTTTACCGTGTGGACAAAAGCCGTTCCAAATCGGTCGGCGGTACCGGTCTGGGGCTGTCTATTGTAAAGCACGATGTGAAACTGCACGGCGGCGAAATTGAACTCCGCAGTGTGGTAGATAAAGGAACAACCATGATGATCACGCTGCCGAAAGAACGCAAAACCGAATGACCGTTTTACAAGGAATTTACAATAGTCTGGTAACAGATTTGATGTTATGTCGTTATAATATCTATGTAAATCACAAGGAAAGTGAAGTGTCTGAATGGATATTTTTGACGTATTATCAATGATTGGCGGTTTGTGCCTGTTCTTGTTTGGCATGAACCTGATGGGTCAGGCTCTGGAACGGCGTGCCGGCGGAAAAATGCAGTCGCTGCTTTCAAAAATGACCACGAATAAGTTTGCAGGATTCCTGACCGGATGCGGCGTTACGGCTGTGATTCAAAGTTCCTCGGCTACAACCGTTATGGTCGTCGGATTTGTCAATTCCGGCTTGATGACTTTGAAACAAGCCATAAATGTAATTATGGGTGCCAACGTCGGCACGACCGTTACCGGATGGATCTTATCTCTCAGCGGCATTGGCGGCGACAGTGTGTGGGTAAGGCTTTTAAAACCTGCTTCATTTACGCCGATTCTTGCATTGATCGGCATTATTCTATATATGTTTACCAAAAAGCATACCAAAAAAGACACCGGAATGATTCTGCTTGGTTTTGCAACATTGATGTTCGGTATGGAAACGATGACTTCTGCCGTTTCCGGACTTGCGGAAGTTCCGCAGTTCCAACAGCTGTTTTTAATGTTCAAAAACCCGATTCTCGGTCTTCTTGCAGGTGCGCTGCTGACTGCGATTATTCAGTCCAGTTCCGCATCTGTTGGTATTTTGCAGGCGCTTGCCATGACCGGACAGGTTTCTTACGGCGCGGCGATTCCGATTGTATTGGGTGATGCGATCGGTACTTGTGTGACTGCAATGCTGTCCTCTGTCGGCGCAAAAAAAGAAGCCAAACGTGCTGCTGTGGTCCACCTTCTTTTCAATATCATCGGTGCAACAATCTGGCTTGGAATATACTCAATTCTTCGTGCAATCTTTATGCCTGCTATTCTTGACAGTCCGGCAACGCTTGTCGGTATCGCGGTTGTCAATACTGCCTTCAAGCTGCTTTCCACAATGGTACTCCTTCCGACATCTACCCTGCTTGAAAAGCTTGCTTACAAGATCGTACCGGATGCAAAATATGAAGAAAAGACCGTCAAGCTGGATAACAGACTTCTTGTAACGCCGCCGCTGGCTCTTGGTCAAGCTCGTTCTGTGACAGCTGAAATGGCAGAAATATCTGTACTTGCAATGATGAATGCCATTGATACATTTACGGAATATACAAAGGATAAAGCAGAAAAAATCAGAAACGATGAAAATAACTGTGATGAACTGGAAGACACGCTCGGCACATATCTGATTAAACTGAGTGCTGAACAACTGGGTCAAAACGAAAGTGAGGAGGCTGCTGAACTATTAAAGGTGATCGGCGACTTTGAACGTATTTCAGACCATGCTGTAAATATACTGGAGTCTGCTGAAGAACTACGTGATAAAAATCTGACCTTGACAGAGGAGGCACTGAGAGAGTACGATGTTATATCAGCGGCTGTCAAGGAAGTTCTTGATTCAACATTGAAAGCGTTCTGCAACGGGGATCTTTCTGTCGCTTCCACTGTAGAACCGCTGGAACAGGTGATCGATGCCTTGAAAGAACAGCTTCGTACCAATCACATCTTCCGTATGCAGAATGGAAAATGTACTGCACAGGTAGGATTTGTCTGGGCTGATGTCTTATCAAACCTTGAGCGCGTTAGTGACCATTGTTCCAATATTGCCGGGTGTGTAATTGATGCTGCAGAGCATAATCTGAATGTGCATGAAACGCTTCGGCAGACACGTCTCTCTAATACGAAATATGATGAAATGTTCCGTGAATATTCTAAAAAATACCTGACGAATTTTTGTCGCTTCTTCAGCTAATTCGGCAGATTGTCTTCTGTTTACAGTTATCTCGTATCTGAGCATATCATCGGGAAACAGCTTTTCCGCAAGCTCATAGAACTTTACAGAATCCAGTGTAGCATTATCATCAGCTTCGTAATCGTAAATTGATTGACAGCGATCTCCTGCAACTCACGCCAACTGCCGACAGAATAACGCAGTTACGATCTCAATAGAAAAAGTGTATCTTCCGCTATCTATTGCAGGAGCATATAATAGCAAGTGCTTTTTTGTTTGGCAAAATCAGCTTATGCAATTGCAGTGACCGTGTAGCCAGCATCTTCCACAGCAGATTTGAGCGTATCTTCTGCGATTTCCTGACTGAGAGTAACGATTGCAGTGCCGTTGGTGTGACTAACTTCTGCGCTCACGACACCGTTGATTGCCTCAAGAGCTTTGCGAACGTGTGCCTCGCAGTGTCCGCACATCATGCCCTCGATGTTCATGGTCTTGGTCATGGATGTTTCCTCCTTTTCTGTGCTTATTTCTTCCAGAAGCGTGCGCAGGGTGTCCGCCGCAATGGGCTTGGCGGTTTTGCGGTCACGCTTCGGGGAATACAGTTGGAACAGATTGAGCCGCAGTGCATTGGAAACCACGCAAAAGCTGGAAAGACTCATTGCCACGGCTCCGAATATCGGATTCATTTGCCAGCCGAGCAGCCCGATCAGGCAGCCAGCCGCAAGCGGGATTCCGATGATATTATAGAAAAACGCCCAGAATAGATTTTCACGGATATTGCGAAGTGTTGCGCGGGAAAGGCGAATCGCGGCGGGGATATCGCTGAGCTTGCTGTTCATCAGGACGATATCAGCCGCATCGATCGCGACATCTGTTCCCGCACCAATTGCAATGCCGATGTCGGCGCGGGTGAGTGCGGGGGCATCGTTGATGCCGTCACCGACCATAGTGACCTTGCCGAGCGTTTGCAGCTTGCGGATGACCGTTTCCTTGCCGTCAGGGAGGACACCTGCAGCCACAAATTCTACGCCTGCCTGCTTGCTGACCGCGTTTGCTGTGCGGATGTTGTCGCCTGTCAGCATGATAACGGGGAGTCCCATTTGCTGTAATTCCCGAATCGCGGCAGGGCTTTCCGGTTTGATGCTGTCCGCGACTGCAATGATGCCGAGCAGCTGGCTGTTTTGGGTAAACAGCAACGGCGTATTTCCTGTATCTGCGAGATTTTGAATTTCCTGTTTCCATGGGTCGCTGAGGCTTGTTTGCTTTGCAATATAGCGGAATGACCCGCCGCAGAGCAGATTACCATTTTGCATGGCAGTCAGACCATTGCCTGCCATTGCGCGGAAGTCGGTGACATCCTCTGCCTCGATGCCGCGTTGCTTTGCCTCATTGACAATTGCAAATGCAAGTGGATGCTCACTTTTTGATTCCAGTGTGAGTGCCGTGCGTAAAAGATCTGTTTCGGTGATACCCTCTGCGGGAAGTAGTTTTGTGACCTGTGGCTCGCCGCTGGTGATGGTGCCTGTTTTGTCCAGTACGATCATTTGCGTTTTGCCGGCTTCTTCGAGCGAAACCGCCGTTTTGAACAGGATGCCATGTTTTGCTCCGACTCCGTTGGCAACCATAATCGCAACGGGCGTGGCAAGTCCCAGGGCGCACGGGCAGCTGATTACCAGCACCGAAATGGCGCGCGTCAACGCGAATGATGCCGTTTTGCCCATCAGAAGCCATATGATCAAGGTCACAGCAGAAATGCCCATGACCGCAGGTACAAAAATACCTGATACGCGATCAGCGATTTTTGCAATGGGAGCTTTGGTTGCTGCGGCATCGCTGACCATGCGAATGATCTGTGAAAGTGTTGTATCTTCGCCCACACGGGTCGCTTTGCATTTGAGAAATCCTGATTGATTGACAGTTGCGGCGGAAACCATACTGTTCACTGTCTTGTCAACAGGAATGCTTTCACCAGTCAGCGCGGATTCATTGACTGCTGTGCTGCCCTCCAGCACAATGCCGTCTGCCGGGATGCTTTCGCCCGGTTTTACGAGAAAAACATCGTCTTTTTGTATTTCAGTGGCGGGAATGACCTGCTCTGCGCCATTGCGGATGACTGCGGCGGTTTGCGGCGCAAGTTGCATCAGTGAGCGGAGTGCATTGGTGGTTTTGCCCTTGCTGCGTGATTCCAGCAGTTTTCCCACGGTAATCAGTGTGACAATCATGGCGGCAGATTCAAAATAGAATTCCCGCATCCATGGCATGGCAGCAGCCGTACCATCTCGGCTTTGCGCGATGCACATACGAATCAGCGCGTAAATGCTCCAGAAATATGATGCAGATGAGCCCAAGGCTACAAGGGTATCCATGTTGGGAGCACGGTGCAGTAATCCCTTGCAACCTGAAATGAAAAACTGTCTGTTGATGACCAGAATCACGGTTGTCAGCAGAAGTTGTATGATTCCCAGCAAAGCGGGGCGATTGCCGAGTACAGTTGGCAGCGGCAGATGCAGTAACATTTGTCCCATAGAAAAATAAAGCAGAATCAGTAGAAATCCGATGCTGAAAAGGAGTCTGCGTTTGAGTTTGTCTGTTGTGTGGTCGTGGAGAATCTGCGCTGCGGGATTTGCAGAAACAGCTGCGCCATAGCCTGCTGCCTTTACTGCTGCAATCACGGCATCCTCTGCGGCAGAGCCTTCTACGCCCATACTGCCCGTCAACAGGCTTACTGTGCAGGATGTGACACCCGCGACCTTGGAAACGGCTTGCTCCACCCGAGCCTGACACGCCGCGCAAGACATTCCTGTGACGTGATACTGTTTCATTGGATGTACCTCATTTCGTTGGATCAATTCGTTCATGATTTATTATATACCGTCTGGAGGATTTCTGTCAAGTGCCGGTCATTTGGAACAACTTTCCTGTCTGATTCTTGTGAGATGTTACAAAAAATTGTGCGCGGATTATGATCGTAAAAACATCTTTTTTTCTTGAAATGATTGACAAATCCTTGGAAATGCGTTATAATATTATTCATTACACTGCTTTTTGGATGTTTCAAATTGATTCGTTTGGATGCCAAAAATGAATGGGGGAATCTGATTATGAAAAAACGATCTATTTGCTTTTTCACTATGCTGGTTATTTGCTTGTGTACCCTGACTGGTTGTATACGCTATCAGGCAGAAGTGGAGATTATGCCAAATGGCTGTCTGAATGTCACCATGGAATATTCTACGATGAAAGAACTCTATGATCAAATTGGTGATTATATGGATATGCAGCCATATAAAGATGCCGGTTTTTCCGTTCTTCCTTACGATGACGGCGATTATAAGGGTTATCGGATGGAAAAACTGAATTACGATCCTGCAAGCGCCAATCTCCCAGAGGATTCCATTGATAAACAGTTTGCATTTAAGAAAAAAGATGATGGCTGCTATCGGGTCGCGATTCCTGTTTCGGCACTTTACGGCAATCGTTCTGCTTCTGATTTTGCTTCCATGCGGGAAGTTGTCAAAAGTCAGAACGGTTATATGAAACTGACCGTAAAGCTGCCCTGTGAGCCTGAGTATTCCAATGCGACCTACCAGAACGGCAATGAAATGACATGGGATCTCTTGCAGCTGACGGGTGATGAACTGGTTGTGGAGTTTAAGTACAATTTCTTCCTGCACCGTTTGTTCAGCGACTATTTGTTTATTGTGATTGCAGTCGGCGCAGTGCTGCTTGTACTGATCGTATTCATCACTGTGCTTGCAGTCAGAAAAAAGCGCAACAGCAATTACGGTTATTATTGAATCTAAAAAATCCCTTCGGATACAAGCTCCGAAGGGATTTTTGATTATGCGGCGGGCGGGTCAAACCGATAAGCGACCATCGGGCTGATGTGTGTGGTTTCCCGACCGAGATAGGTGGCTTTCCAACCTGCCATTTCTTCAAAATACCTGACAATTCTTGATTCTGAGAAATAGTCGCCGTAGAAGTTGTATTCATCCATTTCATCTTCGCTCAACTCATTGTTTTCCAGTCTTTCGTAGAATTCATCGTCTAACAGCATCATTTTATCGAAAACCAAGAGGAATGGTTCGTTTTTGTCAAAAAGCTTCTGGTACTCGGCTTTCTGGTAATCTTTGAGGAACCCTTGATCATAAATTGTTGTTTCGTATACTTCCTTGGCATCCTCGAACATCAGACCGTACTGAGTCATGTAAAGCTGATGCGATACCAGCAGGATACAGGATTGGTCTTTGATGAATTCAGAAAGACGACCGTGATCCATATCAGCGTGTTGGACAAATTGCGGTTCGTATTTTTGATTCTGTGTAAACAGAACGAGTCCAAAGCAGGCGGTCAGTACAATATACAACGTATTGCGGAACCATTTTCGTGAGAAGGCTTTGCCGAACAGATAAAGCAGGGCGACAATGGCGGCGTAAAGCAACGGCGGAATCATATAAATATATCTGACAGAGTCGTCTTCCATGACATTGTAATCCGAAGTACATCCAGTAAATATGATGTAGATTGTGCTGGATATAAACAATAGCAGTAATGCTGCGATGTACTTTTTACATGCACGGAAAATGATTTTGCAGCGCTCTTTGAATGCAGGAAAATGTGCTTTGATTTCCTTGCGGAATACAAAAGCGAGCAACAACAGCGTGGGAATTGCAAGCATGGAAACGGCTTTTGTATATAGCCAGAAATCTGATACTTCAACCACACCAAATCCAAGTGTTGATTGAAGAAACTTATTTAGGTAAAGAACAACGTCCATCCAAAAAATGCGTTCTTCTGAGGTACCAAACATGACATCAGTTGTGAACAAATGCTTGAAGGTGGCAGGAAATGCTGCAAACGATAGCAGAATGCCAATCAACGCAGCGAATCCAAAACAGAACATTCGCTTCCAATTTCGTTTGCAGATCAGGTACAGACAAATTAAAGCTGTGACCAAGAACGCGAAAATCAGGAATAAATGTGCAGTCATGGCACCGCAAAATGCAGTTAATCCTATAGCAATCCAGTCTTTTACGCAAAAACGATCTTTTCTGATTGCTTTAATAGAATAGTATGTATACATCACTGCGAGCATTGTCAGCATTGCATAAAAGCGCAAAAACAGAAAGTTTCCGATTGCGCTTAGGCTGAATGCCCAACCAGCGACCACCAACAACGCCGCATTTTGGGAACGGCAAAGCTGAATGACCAACAGATACAGGAAAATTTGTGTGACAATAAAGCAGATCAGATTAATGCTGAAGGCGTACCACCATGAGAACTGATCACAAAACACAGAACAAATCGTGTGGAGAATCGCATAATGCAAGGGTGGATTCGTATCTTCCGTTTGATTGTGCCATACGGAATCATAACGGAATTTGGTATTTTCGTTGGTGCGTAAAAAGTATTTGAATTCGTCACCAGTCATCCAAACATCGTAGTTATATGACTTGCCATGCACTACCGCTCAAAAATGGACGGTAAAAACTATTTGAAAGGCCGTAAGAAT
>JAZRXM010000018.1:0-42631 GCA_045600205.1 Oscillospiraceae bacterium
TCAGCATCATTGCAATGAACATCGACCGCCTTGCGGCGATGCTTTTGCGCTTCATTCAGTTTTTGGTGAATTTCACGCTCTCATATGGTCGATTAGTTTGCTTTTGAAATTATGGACTTAATGAGGAGAGACTAATTAAATAGCTCACGGCAGAGATCACAAAAACAAGCTGAGGCAATGGAACCGTAAAAAATGCTGAAAATGTCCACACCAAGCAAAATGGAAATCCACGGTTCCTCAGGGTGAATGTTGATAACAAGTGCAATGGTGATCGCCAGCGATGCAGCCTCCACCAGCCTTGCTCGCAGTATGTGAAGCGTGTGCGATACATTTTGTTGTATGATCATGAAACCGCAACATATCACTACAACATTGATGATTGTCAGCACGATAAAGGCGTCAAAAAAGTCATGATAATAACAAAAAATCGATGGGTACGGAATCAGCGACAACAGAAACGCCCATATCACATATTTCGGCTTGAGCTTTCCATATTGCGGATTTGTTTTTTCCAGAATCAGCTTGCAATCAAGTGCCTGTACCACACAAATGACAGGATACAGAATCCACCAGTATTTCAATAAAATCATCTTGTATACCTTTTCGGTCAAAGGATCATTTAAAGGTTGACGTCATCAGTTCACGGGCAATCGAACAAAGACAAACCGCTCCTATGGAACCAGCAGCAACACCGCAGATATCCACACCAAGCAGGATCTTTTGCCAAGATGCCGCTACAGGAATCGTTTGCATCGTTCCTGCTGAGATCAGTGCTCCGATAAATACCACCAGAATGACCGCCTGACAATTGCGCGTTGCTACACTGATGCAAATCGCACAACATAATATGTATACGATATTGATGATCGTCAGAATTACAAACAAGGTAATGAGTCCATGCTTGAAGCAGATCAGGGAGAAATACGGAATAATAGATGCGCCATACAAAAGCAAGAAATCCATTACGCCTAATTCATCATCCTTCATCTTGACTATCAGAATGTTGAGCAATGTCTGAATCAAGCCGATGATAAGAAAAAATGCCCACCAATATTTCAAAATCATGATAATTCCCTCCGCTTTTGAGTTGCCGTTTTATTTAGCGTCCGGATGCTCTCCGGACCAGCCGCGTTCCGGCAGACAGGATAGATATGACATATCGTCAGCAGAAATCATGAAGCCGAAAATATCAAGATTTTCCTGCATTCTCTCTCGGGACGAGGACTTCGGTATCACGGAAATGCCGCGCTGATTGAGATATCTCAACAGCAACTGCGCATTCGTACAGCCGTACTTTGCCGCGATGTTCGTGATTTCCGGATCATTCAGCAGTCTTGCTCTGCCAAGCGGACTCCATGCCTGCGGCAGAATGCCGTTCTCTTTGAGATAAGCAAGCGCGTATTCCTGCATATATCCGACGTGCAGTTCAAGCTGATCGACTGCCGGTCGGATTCGAGCCGCTTGCAGAAGCGGGCGGAGATGATGCGGCAGAAAATTCGATACGCCGATTGCCCGTACTTTGCCCTGTTCGTATAGTTCTTCCATCGCTTTCCATGATTGACGTACCTGCTCAAACCAGTTCGGATCATCGGCATCGTTTTTCGGCCAGTGAATCAGATACAGATCCAGATAGTCCGTCCGCAGCTTTCGGCAGGATTCTGCAAAGGATGCAAGCGTATTTTCGTAACCCAAATCAGTCGGCCAGACTTTACTGCATAAAAACAGGTCCTTACGCGGAATGCCGGATTGTGCAATCGCTTCGCCGATTGTTTCTTCATTTTGATAGAATTTTGCGGTATCAATATAGCGGTATCCCGTATCGAGTGCCGCGGCAATCGTTTGCGGTCCGTTCGCTGTGGAAAGATAGGAACCAAATCCGACCGCTGGTATCGTCACGCCGTTTGGCAGGATAAATTCTCTGCGTGAGTCGGTATATCCGGCTGCATCAAGAATACGGTCAAGCAGACGCATGTTTTTGACAGAGAATTCTTCCGTGATATGTGGCTGCGCTTTCCCGCGGATACACGCATTCATCTGTTCAAGCTCCATGCTGTAGTTCGATCCTGCCGTTACCGTTTCTGTGCGTGTCATGCGCTCGCCCTGTTCGGTTTTTACGGTGATGTCAAACGATAACGTGCCCTCTTCGTTGTATTCAACGTCGGAGCGGATATAGCCATTTGTGCCGTGAATGAATAGTCGGTCATACCGATCACAGGTATCGGTACCGAGATTCATGCCTGCATGAAATGACGCTCTGGAGCCGTTTGTAAAGCCGATCATGACCGATGCCATGTGGTCAACTCCTGTGCTGTCAAGCTCTGCATCGGCTTTGATGTACTCGATCGGTGCGTCTATGAGGGTCAGAATCATCGAGGTGCAGTAACAGCCGATGTCGTATATGCCACCGCCGCCCTGTTCCTTATGCAGCCGAAAATCTTCCGAATATCCCTGCGTCAGAAACGCTGTGTCAATATAGTCTGTCTGACCGATTTCCCCGCCTGCAATGACCGCTTTCAGACGTTCAATGAACGGACTGTGCAAGTACGCAAACGCTTCCATCAGAATCACGCCGTTTGCTTTTGCCGTTTGAAACATTCGGCGCAACTCGGATTCATTCATGGCAATCGGCTTTTCACATAGCACATGCTTATGCGCATTCAGTGCTTTGATCACCCATTCACAGTGGAGATTGTTCGGCAAGGGTATATACACTGCTTCGACTTCCGGATCTGCAAGCAATGCATCATAGCCTTGATACGCTTTTTGAAATCCGAAACGCTCTTTGAATGACTCTGCCTTTTCCTTGCTTCTGCCCGCAATTGCATATAGTTCGCAGTGTTCAGCTTTCTGCATACCGGGAATCGTACATCCGGCTGCGATGCCCGCAGTTCCGAGGACACCCCATTTTACACGCTGATTCTGTGTTCCTTTTTCCATCATTTGACCCGCCTCCTGCTTTCCGTTCCTTGATCGGACTATTTCTTTTCCAGTATAGCACAAAGTACGCAGAATTGCAAGCCCCGATGACGTTGCAGTTTCTGCTTCGTTGATATGTAAAAACACCGATTTTACATGGTTTTGGGCGCGATACTGCCGCGCGGAAAGCGGATACGGAAATCGAGCCGCATATGCCGAAAAGCACTGTCTGAAAATGCTCACATTCTTTCAATATCCTAAAATATAGAATCCGTTATATCTTTTTGACTCGATCAGCCCCGCGAATAACACCAAAGCAGTTATTGTCAGGACATGGCGGCTGCTTGAAAATTTCGACTTGATAAATGCTGAGGCAAGTATCGTTGCAAGAAGTACGAATATTGCTGTTGAAGACATGAACATGGTATACGTGCCTGCTGAATTTTCGGTTATCGCACCATTTAAGATACTTTTCTTAGCAGGTTTCATTTTTTTGAACAGATTTCTTTTGCTTCATCTATGAGTAGATGAATACGGTTTTCAATGCTGACCTGCGAGATACTGGAATCATAATTCAGACTGATGAGCCAGCCGTCTCCGACACTATCTCGCTGCATGATCTCTTTTCCATACCGCTTTTTTAGCGTCGCATAATCCGAAAATGCAAACAGTCCGACTTTCCTCAGGCATTTCAGCATGATTTTCTGAAACATCAGGATATATGACGCGAGGGCATCGTATCCGAACCGCATGATGCCCGTGGCTTCATTTCTGTGACAATCAATATAATAAAGGACGTAGTAGGTAAGACCGTTGGTAAAGGTTTCACAGCCTTGCGATTCCAGATAGGCTACCAGATCACGATTGCCAAGACTGCAATATCTTGTGAATAATTCTCCGACAATACCAATCCGCGGCTTGGGCTTCTGATCCCGCTTGATGCCGAAAAATCCGCAATGATTGCTTGAAAATTCTTTTTGAGCAGTTCCGTATCATTGGAGCCGATGCAACGATCTCCGAATGTCGGCATGAGCAACAGCGTGTTTTTTAAGTCATACTGCCCATTTCCATTATTATACCAAACCCTTCCTAAAATGTCAAATACCTATGTTGGTTCGACAGAAACATTCTATTTTGCAAAAAACATTTGTATGTACTTTACTTTTCTTGCAGATAGGTGTATAATAACATCAGGATTTTCGTGATTCGCACTTTTCTGCAACTGATCCCGAATGCGATGAATATATGAAATAAAGGTGATGGAATGGATAGTACTGAGAAAATCATTTATGAGAATGTCATCAGTAATCTTTCTGATGGTGTGGTCGTAATTGGCTTTGACGGAAAAATCAAAATCTGTAATCCTTCTGCCTGCGCCACTTTGGCAATCGAAAGCGATGCCGCTGCCGGAATGAGCCTGATTTCTCTGATGGGCAGATTTGATGATAATGATGAATTCTTTGAAACATTGCTCGATGCTGTATACACGAAAGAAACTGTTTCAAAAATCGTTCCTTTTCTTTCTGCGGATATCATGAAGTACCTGTTGGTTACAACGTCTTTTCTGACAAGAAATGAAGAAAAAATCGCTTTGATCGCCGTCATTTCCGACCACACTGAAATGACGAATCTGTTTATTCATAACAAACGCCTTGCCAATCAGGTTACAAATCTGATGAACTCCTTTGTGGAGGTCATGGTTACGGCGATAGAAGAAAAATCAACATATAATGCCAATCATACCAAAAAGATGGCAGGGTATGCACGGCAATATCTGGAATGGCTGAAAGAAAATCATTCTCTGGAAGCTTATACCACAGAGAATACAGCCCCCTTTCTCATGAGCGTATGGCTGCATGATATCGGGAAACTGATCGTACCACAGGAAATTATGGATAAACCTTCACGACTGGGCAATGCTTGGAAGGATATTCAGCACCGCATGGAAGTTACCCGTCTGAAGTTGAATATAGAAATGCTTTCCGGAAATGCGACCAAAGAAGAAACCGAAAAAAAACTCTACGAACTTGATGAGGCAGAAGCACTGATACGTCAGTCTGATACAGCCGGTTTCCTTGATGCCGAAACCATACAAGCCCTGCGAGATACTGCTTCGATTCCCTGTATTGCATCCGACGGGAGCATACTGCCGCTGCTGAATACGAAAGAACTGGAATCCATTACCGTAGTACGCGGAACCCTGACAAAGGATGAGCGAAAGACAATCGAATCTCATGTCAGTTTAACGGCCAAGCTCCTTTCTAAAATGGAATTCCGCGGAGAATACGAGAATGTACCGTTATGGGCTGCGGGACATCACGAAATGATGGACGGTTCGGGCTATCCTTCTCATTTAGAGGGTAATGCAATTCCGTGGGAAACAAGACTGCTGACGATCATCGACATCTTTGACGCACTGACTGCTGAAGACAGACCCTATAAACCGCCGATGAAACCCGATAAAGCATTCAGTATTCTTCGGGATATGGCAGCACACGGAAAGATTGATGGCGAAATTTTGGAGAGCTTCTATGAAAGCGAAGCATGGAAGATAGATGCTCCAAATTGAAAGAGAACATTTCTTTCGTATGTCACAGATGAAGAAAACTGACAATCCGAAGTCACAGTGTGAACTATCAAATCACCTCAATATTTCATAAAACGTAGGAAATCAAAATGCAAAAACTTACACCTGAAGTAGAACAAATTTTATTGAAACGCTTTGGCAATGACAGCCTCATCGCATTGGCAACGACTGTTTACGATAAGCCGTCGGTGCGCGTTGTTGATGCTTTCTATGAGAACGCGAATTTCTACGTTCGTATAAATGAGCTGCATCTGCCCCACATCGCCCTCCCAAGACCATGTGCGATACAGGTGGTGTTCGTCCTCATATTCAACATAATTCTCCATTTCCTTCAATTTGGCAATTCTATTCATTCCCGATTTAGCAGTTATTCCTGCAAACTGGGATTTGCGGTATATTCACTTTTCCTTTTTGTAGAAAACAAAACCATCTTCACTTCTTACTTTTTGATATCCTAACTTCTCATAGAACGCATTTGTTCTTACATTCCAGCTTGGTGTATCCAAATTGATTTCTCTAACATATGGAAACTCGTTTTCTATGCATTCCATTAATAGTGTTCCATAGCCTTTCCTATGATAGATACTGTCTATAAAAATCCGACCAATATACATACTCCTATTATTTGTGTCAGGAAATAGAACTGCTGCTCCTACTAATTTCTCATCTACTATCGCTTGAAACAGATGCCCGTTTTCTGCCATTTTTCTATGCCATTCTACAGAATCATATTCAGGAGGATAATCTCCTTTTTTTCCGCCGACATTGATATCGGTTTCAAATGCTCTGATAGACATACCAACAATATTTTCAATCTGATTTTGTTCTGCTTTTATGATATACATTTCTCGCTCCTGTCAATTCGTCAAATTCCTGTGTGTAATCCCCTTAATTTCCGATTTATTCGTGTTTGTGAACGCATCGCCTCTATCGTTTGCGAATAAAAAAATATTCACCCCACTTTTGTGAGGTGAATATTTCACATTGTATCATCTCTGATACGATTATGGTCTGAGTGACCCGACTTGAACGGGCGGCCTCTACCACCCCAAGGTAGCGCGCTACCAACTGCGCCACACCCAGACAACATAATATATTATATCACAATGAAAGTGATTTGTCAAGCGATTTTTTGAAAAAATCTTGGCAGAAACAAAATTTCTGCCAAGACTTGCAATTAATAGCCCATATTGGAGTCGGGATCAGCACCATAGATGTTGTCACCGGGGTCACCGGGCAGCGCGCACAGAATCAGCAACGGAATCACAATCACGCCACTGAAGATCCACCAAGCAGGTTTTCCGCTATCGTGCAGGCGGCGAATCGTCATAGACAGGGAGAGGGCAAAGAGAATGACAGTCAAAAAAAGAGTCATCAAATCACCGAATGAACCCATAAGATTAAAAATCGCAGATAAAACAATAGAAATAATGGCATTTGCTAATACAGCCCACCAAAAATCAGCACGACCTGTTCTTCCTGAAAAGTCCAGTACATTGGAAATCATTTTGAGAAATGCTTGAACCGGTGCAAGTGACATAAATTTGTCCACGAAAAATCCTCCCTTATGAAAACAGAAATAAATATATATTTATTATACTCTTTCAGTCAAAAAATGTCAAGTAACGATGAATGTCGAAAAAGAGATTTTAAACAAAAGACTATCTTTGTTTTTGTGAAAATAGCCCAATTAATTTGCTGAAATAAACCAGCATTCGCTAGCATATTGCCTGATGGTGCGGTCAGAGCTGAATTTACCGCTTGCGCAGGTATTGCGCCATTGTTTGTATGCAAATGCAGGTAAATCAGCATGGTCAGAGATTGCTTTCAGCTTGGTTTCCACATAGGAGGGGAGATCAAGCAAGAGGTAATAATGGTCAGGCTGATGCCAGCTTGCGCCGTCAAGGAGTGCAAAATAAAGTTCGCGAAATTCGCCGGTGCCGTCATCGGAAACGGTACCGTCAATCAGTGTTTTGACAACTTTTTCGATTTGCTTGTTTTCAGCGAGAATTCTGCGCGGGCAATAATCGTGAAGAGACTGGATGTCTTGAACGGTTGCGCCGAAAATGTAGTTGTGTTCGCTGCCGGCTGCGTTCACAATTTCGATGTTTGCGCCGTCAAGCGTACCGAGAGTGACAGCACCGTTGAGCATCATTTTCATGTTGCCTGTGCCGGATGCTTCTGTGCCTGCGGTGGATATCTGTTCGGAGATATCGCAGGCGGCGACGAGTTTTTCAGCGTAGGATACATTGTAGTTCTGAACAAATACGACTTGCATTTTGTCGTTGACATCGGGATCGTTGTTGACGAGTTCTGCGATTTCGCCGATATACTTGATGATTGCTTTCGCACGACGGTAACCCGGAGCTGATTTTGCACCAAAGAGGAATGTGGTCGGATGAAAATCGGAAATGCTGCCGTCTTTGATTCCGAAGTAGATCCAAAGAATGGAAAATGCATTCAGCAGTTGCCGTTTGTATTCGTGCAGACGTTTGATTTGAATATCGAAGCAGGAGCGGGGATCAATGCGGATTCCCTCTTTCTTTTCAATGAAATCAGCAAGCTGATTTTTTTTCGTTTGCTTGATATCAATAAAACGCTGCAAAACGGCTGGATCATCTGCTGCATGAGTGAGTGTGGAAAGTTGTTGTAAATCGGTCAGGAAATTCTGATTGCCGGCGAGTTCCGTGAGGAAAGCTGTCAATTCGGGATTACAGACGCCTAACCAGCGGCGTTGCGTGATACCGTTTGTTTTATTTTGGAATTTATCAGGGTACAGTGCGTACCATTCTTTGAGGACAGTTGTCTTCAGGAGATCGGTGTGGATTTCTGCAACACCGTTGACAAATCTGCCTGCATACATTGCAAGATTTGCCATGTGGACCTGTCCGTTTTTGATAATACGAAGACTGTTGATCTGATCCTGCGAGTGATCGCCTGCGTACAGTTCAGTCAGGAATTGTTCCGAGATTTGCAACATGATCGCATAGATATCGGGCAGCAGTTCCTCGATAAGGTCGCAGTCCCATTTTTCGAGTGCTTCCTGCATGATCGTATGGTTGGTATAGGAAAAAATCTGTTTTGCCATCCGGAGTGCCGTATCAAAGGAGTAGCCTTCCAGTGTGAGCAAGCGAATCAGTTCGGGAATGGCGATGACAGGGTGGGTATCATTCAGTTGAGCGGCAAACCGGTCTGCGAGATCGTCGAGGTTGCCGTATTGTGCTTTGTGTTTTTTTAGTATATCAGCGAGGGAAGCCGCACAGAAGAAATACTGTTGTTTCACACGCAGAGCCTTGCCCTTGCGGTTGTCGTCATTCGGATACAGGCAGCGGGAGATGTCCTCTGCTGCGATGGTTTCAGCTGCGGCGTTGGTGTAATCCTGTGCATTGAAGGTATCGAAATCAAATGCTTCAACGGGTTCAGCTTGCCATAGACGCAGTGTCCCGATATGCGGTTCTGCACCGTTTTGCGCGTATCCGATCATCGGCATATCATAGGGAACAGCGCGTACAGTCTGATTGCGGTATTTTACAAGCACTGCGTCTTTTTCACAGCGGATGCTCCATGGGTCACCGAATTTTGACCAGTCATCGCCGGTTTCAACCTGTCTGCCGTTGACAATTGATTGCTTGAACAATCCGTAGCGGTAGCGGATGCCATAGCCGTCTACGGGGAGGGAAAGTGTCGCAGCGCTGTCCAAAAAGCAGGCGGCAAGTCTGCCAAGACCACCGTTGCCAAGTGCAGCGTCCTCGATTTCCTCAAAAACTGAGAGGGAAGAGCCTTCTGCCTGAAAAGCATGTTCCAGTTGATCGAGCAGTCCAAGGCAGTAGAGGTTATTATATACCGCGCGCCCGACCAGAAATTCCATGGAAAAGTAAGCAACATGGCGCTTATGTAGGTGCTCCTGTCTGCATTTGTTCCAATGCGGGAGCAATTCTGCAAGAATTGCATGGCCGAGTGCATTGTGCAGTGTTTGTGCGTCAATTTGAGAGATCGGGCAGCCGAGTTCATTCTGAATCGCCTGCATGATAGCCTGTGTTTGCATAAAAAAGCCCTCCGAATCAGCGAAATTTTCTCCTATATTATAGCATATGCGGCATTATCTGTCAAGGCGCATTCTGTCGCAGCTATGGGAAAAAGAACACACCACAGGGGTATTCTGCATGAAGTCCTGTGGTGTGTATTTGTAATCAGACAGCAAACTGACTGCGGTAAAGCTCGGCATAAAAGCCGTTTTGTTGCAGCAGCGTATTATGCGTGCCTTGTTCAACGATATTGCCGTCTTTCATAACGAGGATGAGATCCGCTTCCTGAATGGTGGAAAGACGGTGCGCGACAATAAAGCTGGTTCGTCCCTGCATCATTTTGCGGAATGCTGACTGGATTTTTTGTTCCGTGCGTGTATCAATAGAGGAGGTCGCTTCATCGAGAATCAGCATAGGGGGGAGTGTCAGCATAATGCGGGAAATGCAGAGAAGTTGTCGTTGTCCCTGCGATAATCCGCCTGTTTTGTCGGAGATCACGGTGTCATAGCCTTGGGGCAGCCGACGAATGAAACTATCAGCGTGGGCAGCTTTTGCTGCTGCAATGACCTCCTCATCGGAAGCGTTTGGTTTTCCCATGCGGATATTTTCGCGTACTGTACCGCCGCAGAGCCAAGTATCCTGCAACACCATACCGAAGCTGCCACGCAGGCTGTTGCGGGTAATGTTGCGGACATCTGTGCCGTCAATCGACAGAGAGCCGTCTGTGACGTCATAAAATCGCATGAGCAGATTCATCAGAGTGGTTTTGCCACATCCGGTCGGACCGACAATTGCAACATGCTGCCCTGCATGAATCTGGAGATTGCAGTGTTCGATCAGCTTGCGTTCAGGTACATAAGAGAAGGAAACATCCGTAAAAGTGACATTGCCGTTTGCGTGATCGAGTAATACTGCATTTTCTGCATCAGGAGCGCAGGATTCCGTTTCGAGCAGCGTAAAGATGCGGTCTGCGCAGGCGAGTGCATTTTGCAATTCGGTAATGACGCCTGAAATTTCGTTGAACGGCTTTGTGTACTGATTGGCGTAGGAAAGAAAACATGAAAGTCCGCCGACCGTCATGCTGCCGCGGATGGCAGCAAATGCGCCTGTCAGTGCAACTGCTGCATAGACCAGAGCGTTAATAAATCGCGTAACGGGATTTGTCAGGGAGGAGAAAAATGTCGCTTTGAGAGTGCAGTCTGCGAGCGTTTCATTCAGGGTATCGTATTCCGCAAGAGATTCGTTTTCGTGACCAAATGCCTGTACTACGCGCTGATTTGTAATGGTTTCGTTGAGAAAAGCGGTCTGTTTGGCGCGTGCATCGGATTGCGCATGAAACATGGCGTAGGTCTTTGCCGCAATAAATCGTGCCGCAAAGAGGGAAAGCGGCGTCATCAGCACAACAACGAAGGTGATTTGAACGTGAATGGTCAACATAAAGACAAGCGTGCCGAGAATGGTGATAATGCCCGTGAAAAAATTCGTAAATCCAAGTAAAAGACCGTCTGCAACGGTATCTGCGTCAGAGATGATGCGGCTGACCATTTCTCCTGATGCATGGCTGTCAAGGTAGGAAACGGGGAGTGCTTCCAGCTTGCAAATCATGTCGTTGCGTATTTTTTGCACGGTACGGTATGTGATGCGGTTATTGAGGATTCCCATGACCCATTGTCCCAGCGAAGTGATGCACACGCTGATTCCGATGGTGAGCAGGATTCGTGTAATTGCCGGTAAATCGACATTTCCTGCACCGATAATGTGGTCAATGGCGTTGCCGACCAGAATCGGTACATACAGGGTCAGAGCAACAGTCAGCAAAGAGAGCAAAAGCGTCAGTGCAATCCATTTTTTGCTGCCTTTGAGATAGCGGAGCATTTTGAAAAAGGCATCCAACTGTGCAGATTTCTGTTTATGTTGCATTCGCATTCACCTCCTTGGGAAACTGGGAGTAGTGAATCTCCTGGTAAATTGAGCAGCAGGCGAGCAGTTCATCGTGGCTACCGACCATAACAGGCTGCCCATCCTCGAGAACGAGAATGCGGTCTGCGAAGCGGATGGACGCAGTACGCTGCGATACAATAAAAACCGTCGGGTGATAGGGTAAATCGCGCAGAGCCTTTCGGAGTGCGGCGTCTGTGGCGTAGTCGAGTGCTGATGCGCTGTCATCCAGTATGAGAAATTCGGGCTTGCGGACAAGTGCGCGAGCGATGGTCAATCGTTGCCGTTGACCGCCGGAGAGGTTGCTGCCGTTTTCAGAGATCGGTTCGTCCAGACCATTTGCTTTTGCCGAGAGAATGTCTGATGCCTGAGCAGCAGTCACTGCTTCGAGAAGTTCTGCATCAGTCGCGTTGGCGTTACCCCACTTGAGGTTTTCACGAATGGTTCCACGGAATAAAACAGCTTTTTGCGGGACAAATCCGGTTTTATCCCGCAGAATATTTTTTGGAAATGCGTGGCTGTCAATGCCATCAATCGTGAGTGTACCGGCAGTTGGCTCGTAGAATCGACCAATCAGGTTGACAAGCGAGGATTTGCCTGCACCGGTTCCGCCGATGATTCCGATGGTTTCTCCCTGTTTGGCGGTTAGGCAGATGTCGGTCAGGGAAGCTTCGCCCGCGCCGTCATAGGTCAGCGAAACGTGGTCAAAGCAGATGCTGCCTTTTTCGTTTGGTAATACAAAATTGTCGATTTTTTCAGTATCGCCGCCATTTTCCAGCATATCTGCAATGCGCTCTGCGGAGGCAGCGGTTTTGGTCAGCGTAATGATGAGATTGGCAAGTTTGACCAGTTCGACCAGAATCTGCGAGAGGTAGTTATAGAGTGCAACCACCGAACCGGTTGTCAAAACACCTGCATCTACGCGTTTTGCACTTGTATAAATCAGAACAATGACACCGAAATTCACGATAACATAGGTCAGCGGGTTCATCAGTGCAGAGATTTTGCCTACGCGGTTCTGCATGGCAGTGAGTAGTTTGTTCGCTGCCGAAAAACGCTTGATTTCGTCATTTTCCTGTCGAAAAGCGCGAATGACTCGATAGCCTGCGAGGTTTTCACGGGAAATATCCGTCACACTGTCCAGTTGCTCCTGTACCTTGCGGTAAAGCGGAATGGTGATGAGCATGATGCCAAACACTACGACCGAAAGCGCGAGAATCACTGTACCAAAAATCAGCGCAGATTTGTGGTCAACGGTGAATGCCATAATCATTGCGCCGAAAACGATAAAAGGGGAGCGCAGCAGCAGGCGCAGCGTAAGGTTGACACCTGTCTGTACCTGATTGACATCTCCTGTCATACGGGTGATGAGCGTGGAAGTTCCAATGCGGTCGAGGTCGGTGTAGGTCAGTGTCTGGATGTGTGCCATCATATCGCTGCGGAGTTTTTTGCTGAAGCCGACAGCGGCTTTTGCTGAAAAATACTGTGCAAATAGAGTGCTTGTCAGACCGATTGCGCCAAGTAATGCCATGAGCAGGCACATTCGGATGAGATAGCCGTGATTGTTGCTTGGTATACCGTTGTCGATAATTGCAGCAACGACAAGCGGAATGCAAAGCTCAAAGGATGCTTCCGACATCTTGAATAAAGGTGCGCAAATACATTCTTTTTTGTAGTCACGGAGGTAGCGCAGTAACCGTTTCATGGGGCACTCCTTTCTGCCGGTTGAATGTCTGTGATAATTCTGTCAGGATTGATGTTCAAGTTCTGCGGCACGAATCAGTGCAGAGTCAATGTGATCGCAGAAGTTTTCCTTTCCGACTTTTTCGAGGAAACCTGCTTTTTCCATGGCGTGCATCGGCTGCTCGTTGACATGGGAGAATATCACAGAAATATTGGATTTTCTGCACTTTTCAACAATCCGGAGCAGAGCCTCCACACCTGCCTCATCCATCGCGGGAACATTTCTCATGCGGATGCAAAGAACATCAATGTCGGTGTCAGTCAGCAGATAGTGGAATTTATCGGATGCTGCAAAGAACATTGGTCCGTTGATCTCATAGACGCGGGTGCGTGCGGGGACTTTTTTCAATGCGATACGGTCAGGGTCGTCCTCTTCCTCGGCATAGATCCAGTCGTGTGCCTCTGTAACGTCCGCCATGCGCTTCATAAAGAGTAAAGCAGCGAGGATAATGCCGGCAGCGATTGCGACAACAAGGTCAAATACGACTGTGAGGATCAGCGTGACAAGCATGACGAGAATATCACTTCTCGGAGCGGTTCGAATGGTGTTGCGAATGGTTCTCCAACCACACATATTGTAAGCAACAACGAACAGAATGGCTGCAATGGTCGGCATAGGGATCAGTGCAGCGTATGGCATCAGGATCACGAGAATCAGCAGTACAACAATGGCGTGAACCATACCTGCGATCGGGGTGCGACCGCCGTTTTTGACGTTTGCAGCGGTACGGGCAATGGCACCGGTTGCTGGAATGCCGCCGAAGCACGCAGATGCGATATTGCCGACACCCTGCGCGATCAATTCCATGTTGGAGCGATGTTTGGAGCCGATCATACCATCTGCAACGACCGCTGAAAGCAGCGATTCAACTGCCGCAAGAATTGCAATGGTAAAGGCATCAGGCAGCAGTTCACGGATTCTTGCAAGCGTAAAGGTCGGCATATGGAATTTTGGTGCCGATGCGGAAATGGTGTAAAGGTCGCCGATGGTGTTGACCTTGAGGTCGGTCAGACCAACGAGCAATGCACCAGCCACGACCGCAATGAATGAAGCAGGGATTTTCTGGAGCTTTTTCGGCCAGAGAAGAAGAATGGCGAGGGAAATGCAGCCTACAAGTAAAGCCTGCGGGTTGATTGTCCCGATGCAGCGGCAGATCTCTTTGATTTTATCCATGGTTTCGACCGGACTGTTCTGGAATTTCAGTCCAAGGAAATCCTTGATTTGTCCGACCAGAATGGTCACAGCAATACCGAAGGTAAAGCCGCTGGTGATGGTGCCGGGGATATATTTGATGAGTTTACCGAAGCGGCAGAAGCCCATAATGAGGAGCATGATGCCTGCCATAACGGTTGCAATTGCGAGTCCGTCCATTCCTTTGCTTGCAACAATTCCTGCAACGATCGTTGCAAAAGCTGCTGTCGGACCTGCAATCTGTACGCGGCTTCCGCCCAGCAAGGATACGAAAAAGCCTGCCATGACCGCTGTGTATAGACCTTCTTCGGGTCCAACCCCCGAGGCGAGTGCGAGCGCAATGGAAAGTGGCAGTGCGATGATTGCTACAATGATACCTGCAATGACATCCTTGGCGAATTGCGCACCTGTGTAGCCTTTCATGACCGAGATCAGCTTCGGTTTGATTTTTTCTTCAGATTTCCGAACGGTTTTGGTTTCCATAATTCATCCTCTTTTTACATTTTTAGAACCCATGTATTATACCATGAAAAGTGTGAAATCGCAAGGTAAACAGTACTATCTTCCAATTTTTCGGAAGTTTGCCCAAATCTGTGCTTTGCAGACGAAACTTGTCGGAAAAAAAGGCAGTTTCCGTAGGAAACAAAAAAAGTTGCCTCATACGCGGTGTGCGTATGAGGCGGATAAAAAAGAGCGGATTCATATGGGGGAAAGCCACTTACGTGAAAAATATTCACATAACGTGACTTGCCGTCTGAAAATAGTGAAGCATGCTTGGGAAAAATGATTGGAGCAAACAGCGTATCGTGTGCGGAGCGGTACGACTGTTTGCATTCCGAATCATTTGTACGAAAGCGGAGGTACAGGCAGCTTTCGTACACCCCCCTAGAGTCAGTTGCTTCGAGTTTTTCGTAGTGGAGAGGTTGGCTTCAATGTATCTGACAGCCCTCTCTCTGTCAGATACATCGAACCGTTTGCCAACCGAAATCAAGAGGCATTCGGAGAAAGAGAAACACCGAAAACATCGGGCGAATACTCCCAAACTGCATTCGCGGGATGCTCTCTGCCGAGCAGAGAAGCCTCGGAGCTGTCATGAAAGAACCTGTTTTTTGGCGTTTTCCAGAGCAGCGATAACCTTATCGCACCACTCATCGAATTCGGGGTCATCATTCTGGAATTCGGGGTGTGCAAGGATATTCTGAATGGTATTGCGGATTCCCTGATCCAAGCGCACTGATGCGACAAAATCGGGAACAGCGCGTTTGAGTTTCTGATTATCGAATACGACAGAATTGGATTTATCGCCAATCAGCGAGCCTGTAAAATCATAGTCGCTGACGCTTGCGAGAAATTCCGAAGATACGTAATATGGATGCAGTTCCACGCCGAGCGCGTCTGCAATGGTCTGGTAAATCTGATTCCAAGTGAGCGTTTCATCCGAGGTGATCTGGAATGCCTCGCCGAGAGCATGTGCATTGCCCATCAGACCAACAAACGCTTTTGCAAAATCGGAGTTGTGTGTCATGGTCCAGAGGGAAGTGCCATCGCCGTGAATGATGACCGGTTTCCCCGCCATCATGCGCTTGACGACCTGCCAACTGCCGCCGTTTCCATGTACACCCATCGGAACATTGCGCTCATCGTAGGTGTGGGAGGGGCGGATAATCGTGACAGGAAAGCCGTTTTCGCGGTACATTTTCATCAGGAATTCTTCGCAGGCGATCTTGTTGCGGGAGTATTCCCAGTAAGGATTGACGAGCGGTGTACCTTCCGTGACACGGTAATTGGACATCGGCTTCTGATAGGCAGAAGCCGAACTGATATACATAAATTGCTTTGTTTTATCAGCAAACAGGCGATAATCGCGTTCCAACTGTTCTGGTACAAATCCGATGAAGTCGCAGACGGTATCAAATTTCATATCTGCAAGCAGTTTCGCGCATGCAGCTTCATCGTTGATATCGCCTTGAATGACATGAACGCCGTCAGGAAGTTCTTCGGACCGATTGCCGCGGTTGAGCAGATAGAGTTCCCAGCCGCGAAGTTCTGCGAGTCGGCTGATTGCCATGCTGATGGTACCGGTGCCGCCGATGAATAAAGCTTTCATATGATTCTCCTGTTAGATTACAGCATTTGCTGCAATTATATAAATGTTGGCAACATCCTGCGCATTCAGCTGACGGAATCCGCCGCGTACACCGTTGCCGATTCCGAGTTTCTGCACAAGTGTAGGGATATCTTCTTCTTTTGCACCGAGTTCCGTAAAGTTGATCGGCATTCCGATGCTGTGGAGGAATGTACGGAACGCCCTGATGCCTTCCAAAGCGGTTTTGCGCGGATTCTGGAAATCCATCCGGCAGCCCCAAACGCGGGTCGCGACCTGAGCAAATCGCATCACATCGGTGTCAAGGACGTATTCCATCCAAGCGGGCATGACAACTGCAAGACCTGCGCCGTGCGCAACATCGTAAAGACCGGAAAGCTCATGTTCCAGTGCGTGACTGTTCCAGTCCTGTGCTCTGCCGCAGCCGACAATGTCGTTATGTGCAACGGTTCCAGCCCACATGATGTTGGCACGAGCCTCGTAGTTTGTGGGGTCTGCAATGACACGCGGCGTTTCCTTGATCATGGTCAGGAGGAGTGCTTCACAAAGTCTGTCCGTGACCTCGACTTCCTTGGTCGTAGTGAAATACCGCTCAAAAACGTGTGCCATAATATCGGTCGCACCGCAGGCGGTCTGATAAGCGGGGAGTGTGAACATCAATTCGGGATTCAGTACCGAAAAGCGCGGACGAAGCAAATCAGAGCCGACATCACGTTTTTCCATACCTTCCTCTTTCGTGACGACTGATGCACCTGAGCCTTCGCTGCCGGCTGCTGCAATGGTCAGTACGGTGCCGATTGGCAGAGCACGTTCCACGCATTTGCCTGTTCCGTAAAAATCCCAGAAATCTCCGTCATAGAGCGTGCCCAATGCGATTGCCTTGGAACTGTCAATGCATGAGCCGCCGCCGACAGAGAGGATAAAGTCGATTTTCTCTTGTTTGCAAAGGGCAATGCCCTCACGGATTTTGGTGTCGCGGGGATTGGGCTTGACGCCGCCCAACTCAAAGACAGTCAGTCCTGCCTGTTTGAGGGAATCTGTGACGCGCCCAAGCAGCCCTGAACGAACCGCCGAACCTGAACCGTAGTGGACAAGAACGCGGGAGCCGCCGTATTTCCTGACAAGTTCTCCGACTTTGGTTTCGGTATTCTGTCCGAATACAAATTCTGTCGGACTGTAAAAATTGAATGAATCCATAGCAGACTCCTTATTGAAAAATTTATGTTTTCAGTATAGCATTTTGAGAGAAAGTATGCTATAATAATGTTGTCCAATAATTGTAAAAATCTATTTTGGAGGGCAGACAGCGATGCATACATTATTCGAAAGCAGCGACATCTTGGAAACACCGATCGAGTGTTTTGATTATGATACAAAAACGATGCCTTTTCCTGTTAAACCGCATTGGCATTATTTTATGGAATTGATCGTAATTGAGGAAGGAAAGGTCGAAATGCAGATGGGGGAATCCCATTATATTCTGCAAAAGGGCGATCTGATGCTGTTTCATCCCAAAGCGGTCCACGCGATCTATGGGGTCGGGGAGCAGCCCTCGAAATATCTTGGCATTAAGTTTGATATCAACCAGATGAATGCGACCTCCAGTTATTCGCCCAAGCTGCGCAGTATTTTTCGGAGCGCGGAAAAGCGGCAGATGTCGCCTGTATTTCCGTCGGGATTTCAAGGTACGGACAATCTGATAAAAATGTTTTCGGATTGTGTCATGGAGATGCGCACGAAACATTATGGCTATGATCTGGTAGTGCGTTCTAAAATTTACGAATTACTGGTGACGATGCTGCGACAGTGGCAGGAAAACGGTTTTTCGATTGACAGCGATGTATTTGCTGAGGATGCAAGCTGCGATATCTATACGATCACGGAGTATATTGATGCGCATATCTGTGACGGCATTCGTGTTGGTGAGCTGGCAGAGCTTTGCGGCATGAGCTATTCCTATTTTGCCAAGCGTTTTCAGGAGATTTACGGGAAAAGCTGCAAGTCGTACATTGAATCCATGCGTTTGTATCAGGTGGAAGAATTTTTGTTGTTTACGGATTTTGACCTGAATTATATCAGTCAGGAAACTGGTTTTTCGGATTGCAGTCATATGATCAAAAGCTTCAAGCGCAGTCATGGTCTGACGCCGAAGCAATTCCGCAAGCAGCGGCAGTAATATATATAAGACACCATCTGCGGAGCGAGATTTTTCTTGCGCTTCGCAGATGGTGCTGTTTATATAGATACGTTTAAAAAAAGAACCGGACAGCCTTTGAATCAGCCATCCGGTACGGAAAGGAAAGAGGTTACCAGCAAAGTTAAATGGCGATGCGGAAATGTACGGGCATTCCGTTTCGCATCGTGGGCAGCACCTCGCCCTGAATCAGGGGCTTAAAGTAGCAAATTGCCTCATCCTTGACCTGATTCCCGTCAGGAGTGATCCATTCGCGGGGAAAGGTGCGGGTAACGTTGGCAATTTCCGCTGCCGAGGCGTCCGAATAGCGGACGAAATAAGGTGAATCAGAAACGCGCTGCATTGTGACAACACGGCCTGATTTTCCGTTGATAGCAAGTTTCACGGCTTCTCTGCCGACCTGTTCAGCCTCCTGCAAATCACAGGCGGAGGCAAGGTGCGCCGAGCAACGCTGCATGACGTTCAGTTCAATGGAGCGTACTTTGACACCGAGTGCTTTTCGGGTTTCTTCTTCCAGCAGTTTGCCGATGCCCGAAAGATAAGCGTGACCAAATTCATCGGTCGTACCGGAACGGAACATTCCTGCATCCGTGGGGGTAACTCCCTCCGAAACTGCACAGATGACGGATTTGCGTAATTTCAATTGTTCACGCACATCCTCAATGAATTTTGCAATTGAAAAATCCGTTTCAGGAAGATAAATCAGATGGGGAGCATCCTCATCGTTTTCGCGGAGTACGCAGGTGGAAGCGGTCAGCCAGCCTGCATCTCGTCCCATGATCTCGCAGATTGCAACAGACGGGACATTATAAACACAGGAATCACGGATAATTTCCTGAACCGCCATTGCCACGTATTTGGCAGCGGAGCCGAATCCGGGGGTATGGTCGGTGCAGACGAGGTCGTTGTCAATGGTCTTGGGAATGCCAAGTACTTTGACGGGACTTTCGTTATCTTTGAGCCATGCACTGAGCTTTGCCACCGTATCCATGGAATCGTTGCCGCCGATGTAGAAAAATGCATCAATCTGATGCGCTTCAAGAATCTGTTGGATTTTTCGGTATACCGAATCATCCTTGGCGGCATCGGGGAGGCGGAACCGGCACGAGCCGAGCGCAGTGGATGGTGTTTTTTTGAGTAATTCGAGTTGCTGATTGGTATGGATACAGTCTGCGAGGTTGACAAACCGTTCTTCCAGCAGACCTTGGATCCCGTTGAGGATCCCGAAAATCTGGTGACGATTTGTCGGATCGGAAAAACTGCCTGTTGCGAACACTTCGGCATACACACCCGCGAGGGATGCGTTGATGGCACTGGTCGGTCCACCCGATTGTGCAACAGCGAAATTCATACAGCAATTGCCCCTCTCAAAACGTCCGTATTTTGTTCCGAATCAGTCACTTGGAACAGTTTTCAGTATACAGGATAAGATGCAAAAAGTCAAGCAACGAGCGGATAATTCAGCGGTTTGGATAAGGAATCGACCAAATATTGCTCTGATACGGTCGAAATTGCCAGAAAATTGTTCAAAAATTGCTAACGTGCCGCAAATAATGATAAATCGCAAGAAATGGGGATGCTATAAAAATCACATATCTGCGAAAACATGGCATTTTCAAATATCTGATGTGACAATATTACATACCAAAGATTGCGGCACGATGAGATCAAGCAATTACGGCATTTTCAAAATATTTGATAGGATACAAAAAAACAGTTGCATTTCTCTGAGAATTGCAGTATAATATTATTTGTGAATTGGGTTATTCCGCCCTATTTAACACTATCCAAAAAGGAGTATGTTTTATGGAATTGAAAAATGCATATCTCAAGTCTGTTGTTGAGCAGGTTGAGAAGCGCAATCCGAACGAGCCTGAGTTCCTTCAGACCGTTACCGAAGTGCTGGCAAGCATTGAGCCTGTCATCGATCAGCGTCCTGACCTCGTAGAGGCTGGCGTCATCGAGAGAATGGTAGAGCCTGAGCGTCAGATCTTCTTCCGCGTTCCGTGGGTAGATGACAATGGCAAGCTGCAGGTCAACCGTGGTTTCAGAGTTCAGTTCAACTCTGCAATCGGTCCGTATAAGGGCGGTCTCCGCTTCGCAAAGAATGTTAACGCTTCTATCATGAAGTTCCTGGGCTTCGAGCAGACCTTTAAGAACTCCCTGACTTCTCTGCCTATGGGCGGCGGCAAGGGTGGTTCCGACTTCGACCCGCAGGGCAAGTCTGATGCTGAGGTTATGCGTTTCTGCCAGAGCTTTATGACTGAGCTGTTCCGTCATATTGGTCCTGACACCGACGTTCCCGCAGGTGATATCGGCGTTGGCGCTCGTGAGATCGGCTATCTGTTCGGTCAGTACAAGCGTCTTCAGAATGAGTTCACCGGCGTTCTGACCGGTAAGGGAATTCCTTACGGCGGTTCTCTGATTCGTCCGGAAGCAACCGGTTTCGGTGCTGTTTACTACACCGTCAATATGCTCAACTACTTCAAGGATGACATCAAGGGCAAGACTTTTGCAATTTCCGGTTTCGGTAATGTTGCATGGGGTACTGTTCTGAAGGTCAACGAGCTGGGCGGCAAGGTTGTCACCATCTCCGGTCCTGACGGCTATGTTTACGATGAAGACGGTATTTCCACCAAGGAAAAGATCGACTTTATGCTTGAAATGCGTGCATCCTGCCGTAACCGTGTTGAGGACTATGCTGACAAGTTCGGCGTACCGTTCTTCAAGGGCGAGAAGCCGTGGGGTGTTAAGGCTGACATCATGATGCCTTGTGCTACTCAGAACGAGGTTGGCATGGAAGAGGCTAAGAAGATGGTTGCCAACGGTCTGAAGTACTACGTTGAGGTTGCAAATATGCCGACCACCAACGAGGCTATCAGCTATCTGAAAGAGAACGGCGTAATCGTTGCTCCTTCCAAGGCAGTTAACGCAGGCGGCGTTTCCGTTTCCGGTCTTGAAATGTCCCAGAACTCCATGCGTTACAGCTGGACCGCTGAGGAAGTTGACGAGAAGCTGAAGATGATCATGAAGAACATCTTCAACGCATCTGTTGAGGCTTCCAACCGGTACGGTCTGGGTGACGATCTGGTTGCAGGCGCAAACATCGCAGGCTTCCTGAAGGTTGCTGAGGCTATGAAGGCACAGGGCTGTGTCTGATTGACTGACTGATTACATTGAAAGCATCCGTTTCCTGCAAGGGGAGCGGATGCTTTTTTGATATTTTGATAGGCATGAAAAAACCGTGAGCCGAAAGACTCACGGTTTTTTTCTCATTCAATGGACTGTCAAGGTTTCTTAACAGTTGTAGCACTTGTGCCGGAAGCAACGGTGCTTTCAGCCTCAGTAGAAACCAGCGGAATTGCGGAAAGGGTACCCTGAGGGGTGACAGTTTCAGATGCGGCGGTCGTAACAATCGACACGCTTGGCGGAGTGTTGCCCTGCTGGTACACAAATTCGAATTTCGGAGATCTCAAACCAAGAACTGTTCTGAGGTCATTTCCCTTTACGGTGACTTTACCGCCGATGGTAACGGAAGCAACGTAGCCGCCATCACCAAGGTTGAGTTTCATCCAATCGTAAGGGGAACCGCTCAGTTTCACTTTGTAAGCTTTTTCAAGCTTGGATTTCAGGGTTGAAGTGCTGAAAACAACTGCTTCACAGTAGTGCGGGTCGCAAGCCTCATCGTGTTGAACAGGAATGCTTCGCAGATAAGGAATGTCCATCTGGAAGATATCCTTGCAGGAAGCGGTTGCGCCGCCGCTGGAAGCGTAGAACATCGTGTCAGCCGCCTTGCCGTTGTAGTAAACTGCAACGCCGAGGACAGATTTAACTGCATCCACGATTTTCTTTGAGGGATTTGCCTTGCCCTTCAGACCGGAACCACCTTTGTGGTGGAGGTAGAAGGAATAAATTGCAACAGCCTGAGCCTTCAAGGCTTCAGTGGAAAAACTCGGACCCATTTCGAGGTTGACGACTTGAGAAATTACCGAAACGATGTCGCCCGAGCAGTTTCCGATGGTAATGCGCTTGGAAGCGCTGACGCCTGTCTGAACAAGCGTGGTGCCGGGGTAGTAGAATTCCAAAATTTTATCGTAAGTCCAGCCGTCGTACTTGGCGTAGAAATTTGCGCCGTTCTGACTCATACCGACTCCGTGGCCGTAGCCATACGTATAGAAAACAATGCTATTTGCAGGTGCGCAGACAGTAGTTGTTGCGCTGATTTGGGGTTCTTTCAGGGTTGTAACGGTGGTAGATGCAGGAGTTACAACTTGTGCAGGGACTGTTTCAGTCGCCGCAGAGGTAACAACTACCGGTGGTGTCTGTGCATCCGTCTCAGTAAGCGGGTCCGGCTCGGTGTAGGCTGCCTCGTAGCTGATGAGAGAAAGGCTTTGATCGTAATCCGAAATATCAGCCTTCCAGTGATCAGGTACCTCATAGGTTTCTGTCTCAACATCGGAGTCGAGCAGTGCGCAGTCAGACAGCAGAGATTCCGAAACAGCTTGTTCTTCTGTAACGTTCACGTCTGAGCCTGTTGTTGCAGCATAAACTATGGTAGCAGCTCCCGAGCGCTGCATATCGATTCCTCTGCCTCTTAAATCACATGTACTGGTGAACAAGAAGGCGGCTGACGTTGCCAGAATCGAAATGCGGTTTCGACGCATTCGAGATTTCATAGTTTCTCTCCAATATATCAATCTCACCGGCTGAAACCGGCTTTATTTCCCCAAGATTGTGTGTGGGGATTTTGTCAAATCGTTTCTGTCATCCTTATGAGCCGAGCAAAAATCCATATTTGCTCGGGTTTTGTTCTGCATTCATCTCTATTATTTTGGTGACTGCCGCAGAACTTATGCTGAGATGGATTGCAGAATGCGTGGCTGTACGCCGATGCGCATAGTAAGCATAAGAGCGGCTTGCCGATGTTCCGAAGGGCATGAGCACAAGAAATCAGTACGTTCAGGTGAAACACGCTGCAGGGGAAAATCGGTTGTGACGAAGCAGGTTTCAATGATACGGAACGAACTTGCTTTCGTCGTAGGTATCCTTATGGTATTTGTTGTATACCGTAGGCCAGAGGATGTTATCATTGAGATAAGCATTCTGGGTACCCTCGAGAGGGTCTTCATTGGGGCGCAACTGTCTTGCCATCACGATGAGCTTTGCGTCAGGGAATGTGCCCGTTGAGCAAGTATAAAGCGTCAAGAGCTGATCTCCGTAGGCAACGTCAACCTGATTGTTGACAATATTGCGTCGTTTTGCGTTATTGACGAACTCGTAAAAAGCGTCCTCGTTATCGAAATCGAAAGTATTCCAACAATCAAACGCATTCGCAGAAGTGCTATCGCCGCCGTCCACGAGGAGTACGGCGAAAATCTTGTAGCGATACGTTTTATACAGGGAGTTCAATATAATGATTGGATGCTCGCTGTAATAGGAAGAACGTTCGGGATTGGAAGAAAGGATCTTCCAATAATTTCGAAGACAGCCAAACATGCTCTCGTTTTTCATGTTATGACCGTAGATGAGGAGATTATCGGAGTTTTTAACGATGCGTCTGTGATTGACAACTTCGTCGAAGTGACAGCGATAATCCATGAAAATGCAACCTGAATTACTGTGGGATCCGTCAAACGCGGTGTACAGATAGTAATCATTGGTATTCACGTTGATGTCCGCAGATTTTCTCTGTACGACAGGGTAGCAAACTTTGGTACCTTCGATAATAATGTAACCGACGGTATCAGGGTTGTTGGGGTAGAGGGATCTTCCGATGTCGTTCATATCGAGATATTCCTCATACTCCGGCACCTCAGGAACAGGCTCATCGTCGTTCAAAACGGAATCGATAAATGGACTTACCTCATCCTTGATCGCGTTGTATTTTTCGCGTGCAATGAATAGTCCGATAAAGTAGTTCAATATTGCATAGATGCAACCCGCGATTACAACGATGGAAACCAGAAAAGCAATCTTTCTGGTGATTTCCAGAGGTTTGTCTTTTCGTGATGGGAACATTCCCAAAAACGAATTGACGATAGGGTTATGCTTTTTCTTCCGTTTGGAAGATTTGCTTGATTTTTTCTTCTTTTTCTTCTTTGGGGCTTTTGTCGTCCGCGGAGTATCCGCAGGATTTGGAGCCTGAATGGAAGCGTCAGAAGAACCACTGTACTTTTCCTCGTCGGAGGATGCCGCAGTGTCATCCGAAGTTCTGCATTCGCCCGCATCAGGTCTTTCCGAGTTTTCTGCAACCATATCGCCTGAAAACGCACCATCTTCGTTCGGTTCATCCGCGTGTACCGCAGGATTCATGGAATTCCGAAAGTCTTTTGCAGGGTCAGAGTCAGCAGGAGAACCGGAAAATCCCGTTGCTGAAGCTGAGCTGAAAACGGGTGTTGCTGCTTCGGGCATGGAAGGATCCATGATTTCGTCACCGGAGCAGTTCGGTTCAGACTGGGGATTTTGCAAATGGTCTTGCATGATAAGAACGCCTCCATCTTTTGCACAAAGCCGCTGTCGTATCTCATGAACCGAGAGGACGGGGGAGCGGTCAGCGCACAGGATTTGCAGCAAAGGCAACTAGTCTGCCGCCGATGCCAGCAAGATTTGTTTCGCTAAATGAAACACACAGGTCGCGGTCATATGTCGGATGCCGTTTCTGTCAAGCTCCGGAAGTTCCCAGAGGCGAAGACAGGTTGCGGCGACCTGATTCCGAAATGCGAATCCGGCATACACAGTCCCGACTGGGGTTTGTGGTGAGCCACCGCCTGGACCCGCAAGCCCGGTAACTGACAGACACAAGTCCGCGTGCGACAGGGAAGATAGTCCATCCGCCATCGCGTAGGCTGTTTGTATACTGACAGCACCATACTGCCTGAGGATGTCATCGGGGACACCGAGCTGTTGATGCTTCATCTGATCGGAATAGGTGCACACTCCAAGGGCAAAGACCCGAGATGCGCCTGCCACAGATGTAATACGTTCGGAAAGAAGCCCACCGGTCAAACTTTCGCAAGTTGATATAGTACGCCCCTGTTCCAGTAGTAATTGTACTACATCCGATGTGATTTTGTCAAGGCATCCCTGCATAACTTTGGAATTTTTACCATACTCAGGTAAAATGACATCACGAATATTCATAAGTCCTCCAAAAAAATAGCCTTTTTCATGAACGAATCTCTGCTTGCGTAAATGATATTACAAGAAAATGTGGTGTGGAATATGGATTTTTTCTTCTTTCAAACACAGCATATGGTGTTGGCGTTATTTCATCCGCATAATATATATGTGTTGCAATGTGTAACATCTACAACTATTATATCACAAAACGAATGATTACGCAAGAGTTTTCTGTATATTTGCGGCGATTGCGGAATATTATGCTTTACAAATCCCGATGAATATGCTATAATATAAGTTGATTTTCTTAGGAAAGGACCCTGACTGAATTATGCACGGAATCCGAAAGCGTACATGGGCGGAAATCAGTCTTGACAACGCTGTATGGAATTACGAACAGATCCGCAAGGCAACGCGTGCGGATGCGAAGGTCTGTTGTGTCATCAAGGCAAATGCCTACGGACACAATGCAGTACATCTTGCGCGGCTTTATGAATCGCTTGGCGCGGATTATCTGGCGGTATCGAATCTGGAGGAGGCGGTACAGCTTCGGGAGGCAGGTATTACGCTGCCGATTCTGATTCTGGGCTATACGCCCCCTGAATGTGCGGAACTGCTTGCAAATCATCAGATAGCACAGTGTGTGTATTCTCGCACCTATGGCGAGGCACTGTCGCAGGCAGCAATGTCGGCGGGGGTGCGCGTCCGTATCCATATTAAAATAGATACGGGCATGGGCAGAATCGGTTTTCAGCATCACGGAGAATGTGATGAACTTGCTGATGCGCTTGCAGTCTGCAAGTTGCCGTGCCTGTTGCCTGAGGGGATTTTCACGCATTTTGCCTCTGCCGATGAGGGCGAGGCCGGTGAAGGCTATACGCAGATGCAATTTCAGGCGTTTATGGAAGCAGTGGAGTATCTGCAAAACGGCGGCATCAAGTTTATGCTGCGGCACTGTGCGAATAGCGCAGCAATTTTCGATTATCCTGCATATCATCTGGATATGGTACGGGCGGGCGTGGTGCTGTACGGTCTGAAACCGTCCGGTGATGTGCGTAATCTGCCTGAACTTCGTCCTGTGATGAAATTAAAGAGTGTTATTTCACATATCAAGCCGATTGCAAAAGGTGACAGTGTCAGTTATGGACATACCTATACCGCGGAAGGACCGCGCATGGTGGCAACAGTGCCGATCGGTTATGCGGACGGTTTCTGGCGTGCGAATGCCAACGGCTGTAAAATGCTCATTCGTGACAGGTTGTTTCCGCTGATTGGCAGAGTATGCATGGATCAGCTGATGCTGGACATTACGGATGCGCCTGATCTGGCAGTCGGTGATACTGTGACGATTTTCGGTGATTCGCAAGGACGTTGTACGGCGGATGCAATCGCGGAAAGCACGGGTACGATCAATTATGAGGTCGTGTGTGCGGTTGGCGAGCGTGTGCCGAGATTTTTCCTGCGCGGCGGCGAAATGGTCGGCGTTTCGGACAATATTTTGCACGGAATGCGCGGAACGGTCTGAAAAAGGAGTAAAATATGGTCAACATCGGTAATGACTGGGATGCCCTGCTTGCTCCGACATTTCAATCGGAGAGTTATCAGAAGCTGCGTCAGTTTTTGATACAGGAATACCGCACCAAGCGGATCTACCCTGATATGTATGATATATTCAACGCCCTGAAATATACCCCCTATGCGGATGTCCGCTGTGTGATTCTCGGGCAGGATCCTTATCACGGAGAAGGTCAGGCGCACGGTCTGAGCTTTTCGGTGCGCAAGGGAATCGACCCGCCGCCGTCACTGGTGAACATTTTTAAGGAGATCAAATCCGATGTCGGCATTGACAATGCCGTTGGGCATGGGGAACTGACCGCTTGGGCGAAACAGGGTGTACTATTACTAAATGCCGCATTGACGGTACGTGCCGGACAGGCAAACAGTCATCACGGCATGGGATGGGAAGAAGTAACGGACGAGATCATCCGATTGCTGAATCAACGGGAACAGCCTGTTGTATTTTTGCTTTGGGGTGGAAATGCCCGTAAAAAGGCATCGTTGATTACGAATCCGCAGCATTTGATTTTGCAGTGTGCGCATCCAAGCCCGCTGTCGGCGTATAACGGATTTTTCGGTTGCCGACATTTTTCCAAGACAAACGATTTTCTCACATCGCACGGAATGCAGCCGATTGACTGGCGCATTGATCCTGCGGAAACGGAGGCATAACCATGAAAGCAATTGAATTATTTAAGAAGAAACGTGTTTTTTCGTTTGAGGTATTTCCGCCGAAGCCTACCACACCGATCGACAGCATCTATCAGACATTGGATGCACTCAACGGACTTGCTCCCGATTTTATCAGTGTGACCTACGGTGCAGGCGGTTCTGTACCGGGGGCATCCACCGCAGAGATTTGCGAGCATATCCAGAAGAAAAACGGTGTGCTTTCGATTGCGCATCTGCCGGGCATCAATGAAACAAAAGAATCGGTGTTGGCAAAACTTGAGGAGTTCAAGGCGCGCGGCATTGAGAACATCCTTGCGCTGCGTGGTGACCGCAATCCGAATGTGGAGCCTAAAAACGATTTCCATTATGCATCGGAACTGGTTGCTTTTATCCGTGAGCATGGCGATTTTGATATCTGCGGCGGCTGCTATCCTGAGGGACATCCGGAGGCAACCGATCTTGTCAGTGATATTCACCATCTGAAAGAAAAGGTGGATGCAGGCGTTTCGCATCTGATCTCGCAGTTGTTTTTCAATAACCGTGATTTTTATCATTTTCAGGAAAAGCTTGCGATCGCAGGGGTGAATGTACCTGTGGAAGCGGGCATCATGCCAATTACGAATAAGAATTCGATTGAGCGCATGGTGTCGCTTTGCGGTGCAAGTATCCCGCCGCGTCTGGCAAAGCTGCTTTCTCGATACGGCGAGGATCCGCAGTCGTTGAAAGCGGCAGGACTGGAATATGCAATTGAGCAGATTCTGGATCTTTACGCAAATGGTGTAGACGGTGTCCATATTTATACGATGAACAATGCGGATGTCGCACGGTATATCACAGAGGCAGTCCGTGACGGTGTGGATGGTGTCGATGCAGCCCGCAGATTTTAATCGGGAGGAGTTGCTGCGTTTTCTCGGCACTCCGATATTGGACGAGCAGCTTTCATTGAAACTGGAGCATTGTCTGGAAACGCTTTGCCGAAAGATGCAGCCGCGGCAGATATACCGCATTTTTCCGCTGAACTGGCAGGAGGAAAAGCCGTATCTGGAGAAGATACCTTTGGAGGGTGCTGATATTGCAAAGCATCTCTATGGTTGTTCGCAGGTTGCGGTCATGGCAGTCACGCTTTCTGCATCTGTGGATGCGTTGATCCGTTCTGTACAGGCGCGGGATATGGCAGAGGCGGTGATGCTGGATGCCGCCGCAGGCAGTGCCGTGGAGTACTACTGTGCGCAGACCGAACAGGAAATTGTGTCGCGTACAGATCTGCCGTATCATACGGAGCGTTTCTCTGCGGGATACGGAGATTTTCCGCTCAGCATTCAAGGGACGCTTCTGCGGATGCTGAATGCTGAGCGCACCATCGGATTGACGGTGACACAGAGTAATCTGTTGCTCCCGATGAAATCCGTGACGGCAGTGATCGGGCTTTCTTCGCATCCGACACAGGATGCAAGACGGTTCGGATGCGGCAAAAGCTGTGTGCTTTGCCCGCAGCGGGATGACTGCCCGTTTCAGCAGTAACATATAACGAGAGGATAACATTATGAACATTTCAGCCCTTTTACAGCAGGATTTTGTATTTCTGGACGGTGGTATGGGTACGATGCTGCACCTTTCGGCAGGAGAATTGCCCGAAGGTCTGGTATTCAGTGAACCTGAACGTGTCGCCAAGGTTCATCGTGCGTATATCGAAGCAGGTTCGCAGATTTTCATGTCCGACACCTTTGGCGCAAACCGTCTGAAACTTGCAGGAACAGGTGTAGATGCGGTGGAATGTGTCAAAGCGGCAGTCAGACTTGCAAAAGAAACCGCAGGCGATCAGGCAGCAGTTGCACTGGATGTCGGACCGACGGGACAGCTTTTGCAGCCTGCCGGTACGCTGACGTTTGAGGAAGCATATGAGGCTTACCGTGAGGTCATGGTAGCCGGTGAGCAGGCAGGCGCAGATCTGATTGCAATTGAAACCATGAGCGATCTGCTGGAAACGAAAGCCGCGGTATTGGCAGCAAAAGAAAATACCAAGCTGCCTGTTTTCTGTACGATGACATTTACCGAAAACGGCAGAACATTTACAGGTACTCCGATTTCGGCAATGGCATTAACGCTGGAAGGTTTGGGCGTGGATGCAATCGGTATGAATTGTTCCCTCGGACCGCAGGAAGTACGTCCATTGATGGAGGAACTTTCACGCTGGACAACCTTGCCGTTGATTGCGAAGCCGAATGCAGGTCTGCCTGACCCCGTGACGGGTACGTATAACATTTCTGCGGAAGCATTTGCGGAAATTCTTGCAACCTATGCGGAATTCGGTGTGCGTATTTTCGGTGGCTGCTGCGGTACGACCCCTGATTATATCCGTGCGGTGCGGAAAGCATTGGCAGGTAAGTCGTGTGTAAACCGTGTGTGTAACATTCCGAATGCAGTATGTTCCGCCACCAAAACGGTATTGCTGGATATGCCGCGTGTGATCGGCGAGCGTATCAATCCGACCGGCAAAAAGCTGATGAAAGCCGCTTTGCTGGAGGGTGATATGGATTATCTGCGCAGCGAAGCGATTTCGCAGACCGAAGCGGGCGCAGATATTCTCGATGTCAATGTCGGTACACCCGGTATTGACGAAAAAGCAGTATTACCGCAGGCAGTCAAGGCGATATGTGAGGTTACTGATTTGCCCTTGCAGCTTGATTCTTCTGACCCTGCTGCATTGGAGGCAGCATTGCGCATTTATGCAGGTAAACCGATCGTCAATTCGGTTTGCGGCAAAGAAGCATCCCTTGCAACGATTCTGCCTCTTGTGAAGCATTATGGTGCAGGCATTGTCGGATTGACGTTGGACGAGGACGGCATCCCGGCGACTGCCGATGCAAGGTTTGCGATCGGTCAGAAGATCCTATCCCGCGCAGAAGCACTTGGGATTCCGAAACAGGATGTTTATCTCGATTGCCTGACATTGACCGCATCAACAGGTGATGATGCGGCGAATACAACACTTTCTGCACTTTCGCGTGTGCATAACGAACTTGGTCTGCAAACCGTGCTTGGTGTATCCAACATCAGCTTTGGTTTGCCGAATCGTCCGCTCATTAACCGTGTTTTTCTGAATATGGCACTTTCTGCGGGTCTGACGCTTCCGATTCTGAATCCAAAGTCTGCAGAGATGATGGATACCGTGCGTGCATTCCGTATGCTTGGCGGATATGACAGCAATTGTACGGATTTCATTGCCTGCTATCAGGATGCTGCAGTAGCTTCTGCACCTGTTGCGAATACGGCATCCGAGCAAACGCTGGAAGCAGCAGTCATACACGGACTCAAACAGGATGCTGCCAATTTGACGCAGGCAGCATTGGATACAGGAAAACAGCCGTTGGATATTGTCAATGAGATGTTGATTCCTGCACTTGACAAGGTCGGTGAGGGTTACGAAAAGGGCAAATTGTTCCTGCCGCAGCTTTTGCAGGCAGCGACCGCTGCACAGGGCGCTTTCGGTGTTTTGAAAGCATCTATGCAGAGTGGCAGCGGCGATAAGGGCAAAATTGTCATTGCAACGGTGCAGGGCGATGTTCATGATATCGGAAAGAATATTGTCAAGTTGCTGCTGGAAAACTATGGCTACACTGTCATTGATCTCGGTAAGGATGTTCCGCCCCAGACCATTGTGGATGCTGCGATTGCAAACAAGGTTTCGCTGGTCGGATTGAGTGCGCTGATGACTACAACTGTCGGGGCGATGGCGGATACGATTGCATTGTTACACGAGCAGTATCCTGCCTGCAAAACAGTTGTCGGCGGTGCCGTGCTGACCGAGGACTATGCAAAAACCATTGGCGCGGATTGCTACGCAAAGGATGCCAAAGCAACGGTTGACTATGCGAAAATCGTCTACGGGGAGGCATGAGCGATGCGTGCTTTGATTCAGCGTGTGAATCACGCGCAGGTGAGTGTTGAGGGAAATATCACAGGTGCAATTGAGCGTGGATTTCTGGTGTTGCTTGGTGTGACGGAAGAAGATACGGATGCCGACATGGAAATGCTTTGCGATAAAATGCTGAAGCTGCGTATTTTCTCTGACGAAGAGGGCAAAACCAATTGTAGCTTGTCGGATATTGACGGAAGTTTGCTGGTGGTGTCGCAATTTACGCTTTGTGCGGATTGCCGTAAGGGTACCAGACCGAGTTTTTCTCATGCCGCTCCGCCTGATGAAGCAAATCGTCTGTATGAGGCGTTTCTGGCAAGATGCAGGGAAACGGTCAAGCATGTTGACAGCGGCGTGTTTGGTGCGCATATGAAAGTAGAACTTGAAAATGACGGACCGTTTACAATCTGGCTTGATACCGATGATTTGAAAAAGCCACGTAATCCCAAAAACTGAATATCTGTAGATAACCGATACCAAAAATGCGGACGACCAGAAAAGTCGTCCGCATTTTGGTATCAGTATATTGTCACAATCGCCGTGACTGTTCGGTTTTGTTCATTGAGAAGATGCTCCGCATTCATCGTCAGGATTGGCGTGCCGCTTGCGTCGAAGCAAACAGGAAGCAAACGGGTGTGACGGCATGGGTCATAGAGCGGGTCAGAATTGTAAGAGCCGCATTGTTTATTGGAGTGCGATGCAGGACGTGCGTGATAGACCAGCAACAGACAGCCGTTTTCATCCGTGATAAAACTATTGTGACCGGGACCTGCTTCTCCGACCAGATTAGCGGTTTGCAGAACCGGGTGGTCCAGTTTTTTCCAGCTTGCAATGTTCATCAGGTCGGCGTTTGCATCCGCTTCCATTCTGCCGACGCAGTATTCCGAGCCTGTACCCGATGCCGAGAAAAACAGATAGATTTTTCCGTTGACCTGCAATACGCTTGCACCCTCATTGACGCGATTGTTGACCATTTCCCAGTTGTATTCGGGTTTGGTGAGCATAATTGCTTTTGAGGTCAGTTTCCACGGCTCGCTGGGGTTGATTTCTGCCATAAACAGTGAGGAATCGCCTTTGATTTCCGCCCAGATGACATAGTGCTTGCCGTTACAGGAAAAGTATGTCATATCCAGTGAAAAACCTTGGAAGGATTCGGTATCGCCGTAGGATGCCTGCATCTGACCGCATTCGGTCCACTGTCCGTTATAAGGGTCTCCGCTGCATTTGAGGACATACGGACGAATTGCCCAGATGTTGTCGCTACTGCCTGCCGCGAAGAAGATATACCATGCGCCGCCGATATAGTGCATTTCAGGGGCCCAGATATGTTTGGACAGAATACCCGATGAATGTGCTTTCCAGATCGTTTTTTCTTCTGCGGAAGCTAGCCCTGCGACCGTTTTGCTTCTGCGCAGAATAATGCGGTCGTAGCCTTTGTCTACGCTACCGTATGCGGGATACGATGCGGTGAAGTAGTAGTAACCGTCTTCGCCTTTGACCATGTAGGGGTCAGCACGTTCTTCAATGAATGGGTTTGCATAGTTTGGTGTCTGCACGGTACCTTTGATGGTGTAGGTACCGGCGGATGCATTTGTCAGCGCGGAAATCTGTGAGGAATCCCATGAAACACCGAGTGCCATGGTACTGCCGTCACTGTACTGCGCATTGACGGAATCAGGCAGTGAAATCGGGCTTCCTTTTGATGCAGAGGCGCGTACCGTTTCCATACCCGAATTGTAAGCTGTCAGACCGCTTGAGGGATATGCGGCAGTCAGTGCGCGATACTGGGATGCGGTAATCGGAATGACATAGCCGTGACGGGGTGTGAAATCGAAGCTGTAATTGTTTCGGTTGACTGTTGTGAAGTTTTGCAGATCCGTGGTTTCCTGCATGACGTAATAGCCGTCACCGTAAGCATCTGACATCATCACAAAGCGGTTGGTGCCAATGATTCTGTAAATATTCGGACCCTCTACGCCAAGACTGCCCTCAGAAACCTGCTTGATTTCCTGATAAGGTCCGTTTGCGTGCTGTGCAGTTGCGAGATAAATCCGTTTGTTGGTTTCATTTTTATAGTACATATAGTACTTGCCGTTTTCATAGATGATGTCGCCATCAATGGCATCGTTGCCGTTTTGCGGTGCAAACAGAAGAGTCGGCTCGGTATCCAGTGTTTTCAAATCACGGCTGTATGCGTAATACATGATCGTGCGATCATCTCTGCCGGGAACACGCGCTGCAAAGTAGATCATATAAGTTTTCTTTTCTGCATCAAAGATTGCTTGCGGAGCCCATGCACGGTCTGCACCCTGCATGGATTGATACGCATTGGCAATTTGAATTTGTGCTTCGTCAAACCAGTGTACAAGGTCAGTGGATTTTGCAGAAAGCAGATGACGGTTGCTGCTCCAGCCAAGAGAGGATTTCATATCAGTAGCAAGCAGATGATATAAGCCATCTTCGCCTTTGAAAATATAAGGGTCACGCAGGCATTCCGTACCGACACTTGATTTCCATACCGATTTGCCCCCGTTGAGTGCATTAAAATGATAGCCGTCCAAGCTGACTGCATAGGAAAGCTGCTCCTGTTCGGGTGCATTGCCTAGGAAATAGGCAAACAGATAAGCGGAGGGTTCTTCGCCGTAGGAAATCTCACATTTGCTTTGATAATCAGAGAGTGTGCCGAAAGTCAGCGTTTTGACCATTGCGGATGCATCGGCGGGATCAAATTTTCCGTCTGCATTGATGTCTGCAATCTGTGCGATATTGTCATCGCATCCGTTGATGATGGCTTTTTTGAGTATGACCAGATCTTTCGCATCGAGTACACCGTCCATATTGAGGTCACCGCGCAGATAAGTATAGGCATTGTCAAGCGGTCGGATGTAAAATTTCTGTCCTTCACCTGCCCAGTAGTTCCACTGGTCAATGATCGCACCGTCTTTGTAGCTGATATCGTAGACATCGAGGGTGGTGTTTTTGGAACGCGAACACTCTGCGGTAATTGTAAAGGCATCGTCAGTTTGTGCGAGCCAGAATCGCTGCGCAGAAGTACCATTGTCCTTTGTAAGTACGATGGCATTGCCGTCATCGCCGTTGCCGTTTTCCACGGTCCAGACCATGGTAGGGTCAGAAGCAAGGCAAATTTTACAGTAGCCGTCGCCTGCATCTCGGAACAGCCAGTGCTGTGTTTCCGCACCATTATCTGCCCATTGGATCAGGCGGTTGCTGTCATTGACTGTGATGTATTTGCCGCTTAGCCGTACCATAACCGTATAGACGGTATCTGCGAGAATGCTTGGCTGGCTGCAAAGAGTCTGACAGCAGACTTTTTCGACAGTCGGAGCAGCTTTTGCACTTTGCTTCGTTGGAATGGTTCCGAGATTGGCGGTCAGTAACATGACTGCCGTAAGGGTACCCAAAACTTTTTGATTTCGTTTCATAGCATTTTCCCCAATCTGATGCGCGGTTCTTATTTGCGCATTCTGTTGATGTAAGCATAGCATATCAGACGAGAAAAGTCAATGCATTATTGCAAATGTATTCAAATTTGCTGACTTATTATTGGCTTGTTTGGATATTGACACAAGGAAGCTTCTATGATATACTTTAATTATCCAGATTTTGCTTATATTTCTGAAAGGGTGATGATGATGAAACACTTTTCTCTCAAAATGGCTGCTGTCGCGCTTGCAATGGTGACTGCAATGCCACTTGCACAACCGATGCTGTCAAACAATACTGCTTCTGCAATTGACTATTACGATTCAATCAAGGAAATTGACCCGAGTATTTACACATATCTGGAACGTGAGGACGGTACACTCGCTGTGCGTACCATGCCGACCAACCAAAAAGTATTGGAAATCCCTGCGGAAGTGGAGGGCATTCCTGTCACGGAAATCAATGTTTTGGCTTTTAGAAACACCATTGCTGAGGAGATTCGTATTCCGCAAACCATTACAAATGTGGAAGCGATTTCCTTTTTTCTTGCAAAACATCTGAAAACGTTTGTTGTGGACGAAGAACATCCAACGCTTTCCGTTTCGGATGGCGTCTTGTATGACAAGACAGGAGAAACGCTGGTCGCGTACCCGCTTGGCAGAACCGATACCTCCTATACGATTGCGGAGGGCGTGAAAATAATCGGTGCGGCTGCATTTTTCCGTAATCCTGTTTTGGAGCAGCTGACGCTCGCTTCCACGACCACGCACATTCAGGATACTGTGTTTTACGGTTGCGAGGCATTGAATGAAGTTGTGGGCATGGAGCAGATCGAAACAATCGGATCACTCGCATTTTATAAGGTGGATACTCTGCTTCGCACGGAAGGCGATTTCCGAATGGTCGGCGATTGGGTTGTCGGTTGGTCTGATGACGACTGGCTTGTTCACGCTTATGATGATAATGCTTCTGCAAAGGAAGAACTTGTTGTGCCTGACGGTACGATTGGCATTATTGATACCCTGTTCAGCGGCTTTGATAACATGACTACTGTGACATTGCCGGATTCTCTGCGGGCAATTCCCATGGGGGCATTTGTAGAATGCAAAAAGCTGCAATCCATTCATATTCCTGAAAATGTTGCCTCCATCGGTGAGTATGCGTTTGCTTCTTGTCATGCTTTGGAAACGGTTTATCTGCCTGCTGATTTTGATGTCACTCAAATTCCTGAAAATGCTTTTCGCGATTGTCCTGCTTTGAAAACGGTCTATATCGGGGGCGAGGCTTCTGAATGGTTGCCGGATACTTCGGCGGAAGAAAATGAAACGCAGAAGATTAGTTCTTCGGGAAGTGGCGCACATAATATTTCTACGCCGATTCAATCCGAGGTGCTGGTGATTGACGGCGATGTGAACGAGGACGGAAAGACCACCATTGCAGATGTCGTGTTGGTGCAGCGTTGGCTGGTGGGTGAACCTGTGGAATTCAGTGAATGGAAATGCGCGGATTTTACGCTTGACGGAAAACTCACTGCCGAGGATTTGACACTGATGAAGCGGTATTTGCCGAAATATGTGTCGATAGAGGATAAAGTGAACAGCTATTTTGATAATCTGGAAAAGGAAAAACAGGCACAAGAAGAAACTACGGATGAGCAATAAAAAACACCCCGAAAGTAGCGAATATCTGCTTTCGGGGTGTTTTTCTATGATAGACTATTTGATTGGTTTTCCGCCGTGGATGAATACATTTTCCATATTCGGCTCAATTTCTCCGATGACGATTTTCTCATTCCAGTCATCGGGAGCGACTTCCTCAATGGAAACGGTGATAGCTTCTCTGGCGCAGCCCCACAGTTCGGCAAACACATCGGTCACCTTGGCGGCGACTGCTTTTTTTGTGGCTTCATCTTTCGGATAGCCCTTGATTTGAATATACGGCATACAAATACTCCTTTTTATGATAGTGTATTCCATTCCAGCGCAGTGATCTGTACGGTATGAGCAGGCAAACTGTCTGCGCCTTCCGTACAGCCAAGCTGGAATTTAATATCGGCATTCATGGTATTCGGGAATGTGACATCATAAGAAAAATGCGTGCTGTCAGGTGAAATGTTCACCAGTTCATCGAGATACCGCTGATAGTTACTGTCCTCAATAGTAAGGCGCATGGTGCGGGCAGTGCTTGATTTGCATTCAAAGGAAAGACGGTAGGTTTTTCCCGTTTCTACGGGTTGTTTGCCATATATCGCCATGGCTGCATATTCCAGCGTGCCTACTGAATTGATTGTCAGTGTGGTGCCCGCATCGGAATTTTTCAGAGAAGCGTCTGCACCCTCAAAGTAGCCTGTCAGGGAGGGCGTTTTCAGTTCTGTGGGGTTGAATTCTTCTCCGTTTTTCTTGTAGACACGAACATAATCCACCTGCATACATTTATCGCCGTTTGCAAAAATCGAAGCGTCAGCATCGGTACCGTTGACACCGTCAAAATTGCCGCCGACTGCCAGATTCAGCAGCAGATAGAAATTCTGGTCAAACGGTGCTGGATACGCACGACCTGTGCTGTACCAGTCGGTCTGGGTACTGTAGCAGGTTTCATCCACAAACCAACGAATTGCAGCGGTATCCCATTCAATGGCGTAAGTGTGCCAGTTTTCGGTGCTATCGCTGCCTGTGAAATAGAAATCTTTGGTCAGATAGGTGTTGTCAGGCCATGTATCGCCAAAGTGAATCGTGCCGCAGATTTTTTCAGGAGTGCTGCCCCAACCCTCCATAATGTCGATTTCACCTGACGCTGCCCATTTGCCATAGACGGTGTCCTCAGGCAGCATCCAGATTGCAGGCCAGAGTGATTTGCCGTTATCCACACGGGCACGGACTTCAACTCTGCCGCCGCAGGTGGAAAATCGGTTTTTGGTGACCAAGCGTGCGGAGGTATAGTCATAAGAACCTTGCACTTCATCGGTGTAGGGTTCTTTTTTTGCGGCAATGGTCAGAATACCGTTTGAAACGGTTGCGTTTTTGTCGGTATAGAATTCTTTTTCATTGTTCCCCCAGCCATAGCTTTCTAAGCCGCCGTTTTCATTGAGTAGCCAGTTCCCTGTTTCATATCCCCATTTGCTTGTATCCACGGCATTTCCGTCAAATTCATCGCTCCATACGAGATTCCATTCATCATCTGTGGTTGCTGGGGCAGATTTCAGCATCAAAGCAAGGTCAATGGCATTGAGGATTCCGTTGTCGTCCAGATCACAGCTTGCAGCGTCAAACAGGGGACTGCTGCGCGTCAGCAGAAAATCAAGCAGATTCTTGCTGTCAGCGGAAAATGCGGAAATCAGTGACGTTTGCAAGCCAAGCACTGCCGCTGAGAACATCGCAATTTGTTTGGTATGTTTCATGTTGGCTCCTTTCAGTGCCTTTGGAATTCTCTTTCATTATATCGGAAGCAGACTATAATGTCAAGAGTAAAAAAATTCCGCAAGAATTTCATACTGTGCTATTGACTTTCACAGTGAAATGTGATATACTGTATGTGAAATCAAATTTCACATAGGAGGATAACTTATGAAATTTGCGGAAAAGCTCAGACAACTGCGCATGGAAAAGGAACAGTCGCAGGAAACGGTCGCGGAAGCGGCCGGTGTGACCAGACGGACTTATATCAGCTATGAGTGCGAGGGGCGATACCCGCGCAAACGTGAGATTTATCAGAAGTTGGCAGCATTTTTCGGGGTGGAGGTCAACTATCTTTTGACGGAAGATGAGGAATTCATCACGCAGGCTGCGGAGCAGTACGGCAGCCGCGGCAGAGCGCAGGCGGAGGCTTTGGTCACCGAACTATCGGGTCTGTTTGCAGGCGGAGAGCTTTCTGACAGCGACAAGGATGCCGTGATGATTGCTTTGCAAAAAGCCTATTTTGACTGCAAAGCCGATAATCGGAAATATGCGGCAAAACAGGCTTCGGATGAGGATTGAGGCGACAAATGGATTCCTATGAAGTATATCGGCAGGCGAATCGTTTGGTGATGCAGTATGGCACCCGTGACCCTGTAAAGCTTGCAAAAGATATGGGCATTTTGGTATACGATGTGCCCGAATTGACGAATTTGCTCGGTATGTATACCTACAGATGGCAGCACAGGATCATTTTGATGAACCCGAATGTCAATGAGATCTTATACCGTATGGTGCTTGGTCATGAAATCGGACATGACTTGCGGCATCGGAAGCAGGCAGGGAATGGCGGTCTGCGGGAATTTGAACTGTTTGACATGACCAATATTATGGAATATGAAGCAAATGCAAGCAATGCGCATATTCTGATTGACGAATGTGAGATGGCGGATTTGTTCCGTGAGGGCTATGATATTGCAGGAACTGCACAGATGCTCAATGTCAATATCAATCTGCTGCTGATCAAGATGCAGGAGATGAATCGACTGGGAATGCATTTCAAGCTGCCGTATCATCCAGATGCAACATTTTTCAAGCATACAAGAGCGTGATCGGGGAGGTGCGCGGAATGGAAAAAGCCTATATTGCAATAGATTTAAAATCCTTCTACGCATCGGCAGAATGTGTTCTGTTGGGAATGGACCCGCTGGATACCAACTTGGTGGTCGCGGACGAATCCCGTACTGATAAAACCATTTGTCTGGCAGTTACGCCATCCCTGAAAGCAGTCGGTGTGCCGAGCAGACCACGCCTGTTTGAGGTCAGACAACAAGTACAGAAAGTCAATCGGCAAAGAGTGCTGCGGGCACCCCATCAGAAATTTGAAGGGGAATCCAGCATAGCCTCGGAACTTGCGAAAAACAATGCGCTGGAACTGGGATTTCATATTGCAGTACCCAAAATGGCGCATTATATGAAAGTCAGCACGCAGATATACAACATCTATCTGCGATATATCGCGCCTGAGGATATTCATGTATATTCCATTGATGAGGTGTTCATTGACGCGACGAATTATTTGGAAACCTATCGTATGACCGCCCGCGAATTAGCTATGCGTATGATTCAGGATGTACTTGCGGAAACCAAAATTACGGCAACGGCAGGCATCGGTACAAATCTGTATCTTTGCAAAATCGCCATGGATATTGTGGCAAAGAAAATGCCGCCGGACAAAGATGGCGTTCGCATTGCAGAATTGAATGAGTTTTCTTATCGGCAGCAACTCTGGGAACACCGTCCGCTGACGGATTTCTGGCGGGTCGGCAGAGGAATTGCGAGAAAACTGGAAGCGCATGGGATTTGTACTATGGGGGATATCGCAGAGATCTCCGTGCAGAATGAAGAATTGCTGTATCGTTTATTCGGTGTGAATGCGCAACTTTTGATTGATCACGCATGGGGGTGGGAGCCTTGTACTATTGCGGATATCAAGGCATATCGCCCCGCGGTACACAGTATCAGTCAGGGTCAGGTGCTTTCGGAGCCTTACTCTTATGAAAAAGGCAGGCTGATTGTACGCGAAATGACGGATTTACTGGTGCTGGATTTGGTAGAAAAGGAAATGATGACTGACCAGATGGTGTTGACGGTCGGCTATGATCATTTGGGTATTCCTGAAACCTATGACGGGCAATGGGAAACGGATTATTACGGCAGAAGAGTTCCAAAGCAGGCACATGGTTCTGTCAATCTGGGCGAAGTAACGTCCTCAACCAAGAAAATTGTTAGTGCCGTTATGCGGCTTTACCGTCAAATTGTGGATTCCCGTCTGATGGTGCGGCGGATGTACGTGGTGGCAAATCATGTTGTATACGAATGCGAGCATACACAGGATTCCTGTGTACAACTGGATTTATTTACGGATTATGAAGCGGAAGCATTACGGTATCAGCGGCAGGAAGAAGCTGGAAAGCGGGAAAAATCTCTTCAAAAAGCCATTCTGCGGATGCAAAGCCGATTCGGAAAAAATGCGGTTATCAAAGGTATGAATTTGCAGGAAGGCGCAAAAACAATCGAACGAAACGGTCAGGTGGGAGGGCATCGTGCATGATTTCCAGATATGAAAAAATCATGGATTATCCGCATCATGTATCGTCCAAGCATCGTGCTATGTCGAATGGTGAACGCGCAGCACAATTTGCATCTTTCAAGGCATTAAATGGTTATGAAGAAGCCGTGGACGAAACCGCCCGTATTGTGCAGCAGCCGCGTGAATTGGATGACGACCGCAAGGCGTATCTGGATGAATGGATGGCGTTTTTGCGGGAAAACGGACGCGAAATGGAAATCACAGTTTCATTTTTTCAGGCGGACAGGCAAAAAGACGGCGGAAGTTATTGCAGCAAAAACGGTGTGTTTCGCCGAATTGATGACGCCGAAAAGATGCTGATTCTGCAAACGGAGGATCCAATTCCGCTGAAAGATATTTTTGATATTCGGAAAATCGGAGAATAAGCGCCGCTTTGTATGATTCACAGCTTTTCGCCAGCACAGAACCTCACTAGCATTGCACATATCGCCTTGCTGTCCGTTGCCATTGCCGCAACGGTTACGAAATCTGAAAGCTCTTATCGCTGTCTGAAATCTGTGAAGCGCATCGCCTGACAGAATTACTCCTATAGTGGGTTCGGCTTTGGACGTTTTGGTCTGAGGTCGGCTTTGCTATACCTTTTTTTGCCTGTACTCGCTGTTTTCAAAAGGCATCTGTCCTTCAAATGATTTTGCTGCTGCTGTCAGCTGGCGTTTTGCTCTTCTCTATTTTGAATTCATTTTTCCGAATGTGGTGTGCAATATCGTCATAGAATCAAGAAAATATACCATTCAATTCTGACAGATACATGATATCACATTGTTATATCAAATGTCAATAGATTTGGACAACAGGGCAGATTTCGCGACGAAATCCCGTTTTTCGCTACTAAGATGCCAGATTTGCATCTTGTCGCATCGCCACTCCCCAAAAAATACACCGAACTTTGCAAATCGGAAAAGGAAAATCAAGAAACACTCTCTGTGATATAACAGAATGAATTGCAATCAATTGCTATGATTAATCATCAACAGCGCGGGCATACTATCAAAAAGGAGTGAAGCCATGCAAATTACACATAACGTAGCGAGCGGCTAAACTTCCGCTCCACTTCAATTCAATCTGTATTGTCCATATATGCGATCTTCTTTTCCGCCTTACTGTCTGCATCCTTCTTCGGTCTGCCGAGTCTTTTGCCGGAAAGACGAATGCCATGCTCGTTGCAGTATAAGATGTTGT
>JAZRXM010000019.1:0-27715 GCA_045600205.1 Oscillospiraceae bacterium
GCCGTGATCTCCCCATAAACAGAGAGCCGAAGGATTCTGCGTGAGTCCTTCGGCTTTATTTTGTCAGCTCGGCTGTGATTTTCCCCAGTACCGCAAACTGCTCCTGTGTGAGCTGCCTGCCCGTCTGAGCGTTTTTGATACGATAGGCATCGACCAGGGCTTTGACAGTCTCGGTCTGTGCTTCGGTCAGTCCGTGAGTAGAGAGCGTACCCTGATGCTTCATACCGCAGAGGGTATCCATTGAAACGTTGAAGATACTGGCGATAGAGCGAAGTGTCTCAAATGGCGGAATAGAAGTATTATTCTCATATTTGCATACTGTAGCTTCGGAAACGCCTAATTGATCTGCTAACTGTTTCTGTGTGATTTTTCTTTCTGTACGAAGTTTTCGTATAAGCTCGCCTCTGTCATATATTTCCATGGTCGCACCTCACTTTCGTTCTGGTACTATTATGCACCAAATCACTTGCATTAAAATTAAGATTGTGCTATAATACTTAATATAGGCGCAAGTAAGCGAACAAAAACTTGCTTTGCTCGCAAGTTTTGGAGGTGCGATATGGCAGGCAACAGCAATTTACATATGTCAAAGGCAGGAAAGACTGATGAATTCTATACGCAGCTATCCACAATAGAGGAAGAACTGCGTCATTATAGGAAATATTTCAAGGGAAAGACGGTACTCTGTAACTGCGATGACCCTTATGAGAGCAATTTCTTCAAGTATTTTGCTTTGAATTTCAATGCTCTCGGACTGAAAAAGCTGATAACCACTTGTTATGCAACTTCTCCTATCACCTATACTCAGCTTTCTTTGTTTGCTGATGAGGAGATCACTTATCCCGCAGGCGAGGGAAAGAAACCATACAAGATAGAGATAACAGAGGTCACTGATGCAAACGGCGATGCAACGGTTGATCTGAGTGATGTGGAATATCTTCTGAGAAATAAGAAAAACGCCCTCACGCTTCTGAATGAGGACGGAGATTTCCGTTCCAAGGAGTGTATCGCTCTGCTGACAGAGTGTGATATCGTGGTAACGAATCCACCGTTTTCGTTGATGAAAGAGTATATTCCGCTTTTAATCAGCTCTGAAAAGCATTTTATCATTCTCGGAAACGTTAATCACATTACATTCAGCGAAGTTAAACCATTCATTTTGTCGGAGCAAATGTGGCTTGGCTATAACAGCGGTCATTTTTGGTTTCGTGTACCTGATTATTATGAGGCAAAAGGAACAGATTACAAACAAGATGAAACCGGGCAAAAATGGAGAAGAATGGGCAATAGTTGCTGGTTTACAAATCTTGATATCCCGAAAAGGCACATTCCTTTGGATTTATATGCTAAATATAATGACGAGAAGTATCCGCATTATGATGACTATGATGCAATCGAGTGCGGCATTTGTAAAGAGATACCTGAGAACTACAAAGGAATTATCGGCGTGCCGATTACATACTTGCCGTACCATTGTGCCGAGCAATTTGAGATATTGGAAATTGTAACGCCTAAAATTAATGGAAAATCAAAATATAAACGTCTATTGATAAGGAGGAAGCCAAATGAAAATTGAGCATATTCAAATCTCTGTAGCAGATCTGTGCCAAGGCTATGAAGAACGAGGTACAGACGGAATTGAAGGTATTGTTGCATATGGCGGATTGCTTGATGTCAGACCGCCATATCAGCGTGAATATGTTTATGCTCCCAAAGAGCGTGACGAGGTTATTCGTACTGTCAGGAAGGGCTTTCCCTTGAACACGATGTACTGGGCGAAAACTGATGACGGACGCTTTGAGCTTATGGATGGACAACAAAGAACTATTTCTATCTGCCGTTACGCTGCTGAAAGCGAGAGAACATTTGCGGTAGATGAAAAATACTACTTCAACTTGGAGAAAGACCTGCAAAAGCAGATAGATGATTATGTCCTTGATATTTATGTATGCGACGGTACGCCCTCGGAAGTACATGAGTGGTTCAAGGTCATAAACATAGCAGGTAAACCGCTGACAGCTCAGGAGCTTCGCAATACTGCTTATACAGGTACTTGGCTTTCAGATGCAAAACTGCATTTTTCAAAGCCTACCTGTGCTGCCTACAATATGGCGAAAAATTATGTGTCGGGTTCTCCTATCAGGCAGGAATACCTCGAAACCGCTATCAGGTGGATCGCTGCCCGTGACGGTTTGGATACGATAGAAGAATATATGGCGCTTCATCAGCACGATGATAACGCCAACCAGATATGGATATACTTCAAGCGAGTGATTGAATGGGTAGAAACGATATTCCCCGTATATCGCAAAGAAATGAAAGGCATAGAGTGGGGACTGCTCTATAACACATACAAAGATGCAGAACTTGATCCCGATGCTCTCGAAGCCGCTATAACAAGGCTTATGGCTGACGATGATGTTGGCAACAAGAAAGGAATATACACTTATATCCTTGACGGTGAGGAGCGTAACCTCAGCATCAGAGCCTTTTCCGATACGCAAAAACGAGAAGCCTATGAGCGTCAGAAAGGTATCTGCCCGATTTGCAACAAGCACTATGAGTTTGCCCAGATGCACGGAGATCATATCAAGCCCTGGCACGCAGGCGGCAAGACCGTTCCTGAGAACTTGCAGATGCTTTGCAGGGATTGTAATTTGAAAAAGTCGGGGCAGGAATAATAGAATATATAGTCGAATTCCCTTGAAATAATATGGGTATCGTGGTATAATGTAGGTATACTGGATAATCTTGTTGTTTCAGGGAATTCTTTTATCATTTTTTGGGAGGGTGTGGAACTATGTTTAAAAAGCTAAAGTATAGGCGTTATCAAAAGTGGTTCTGTAAGCAGTATCTAAAAAGATCCATCGCATTGCCAAATTATGATCTGTTTTTAAAGCATTGTTCAAAAACAGATCCACTCTCTTCTTCATTTTGTCATGTCGCATTATATGATGTTATTGACAATGACGGAATGAATAAACTGATAAAAAATATATACAAACTTAAAAGCCGAAAAAAACAATATAGTGTAGACACACCGTATCTATATCATAAATATAGGAAACTAAACTATATCAATTCTAACCTTAATGGAAATATATCGGGAATTGTTGCAGAAATCAAATTCAAGTCAAACAATTGGTTAAACAGTATTGATATTAGTTACACATATATTAACTCATCTCAATGTTTAATTCAGTATACATTCAGGTTTAAAAAGATAATTAGTACGTATACACAAATACACAATTTTGTAGTTGATGAAATAATGAAAATACAAAAAGAGTCTTATTTTCACTCATATGCCAACAAAAAAATAATAAAAACTGTAGGGTATAAAGAACTCTTAGAGTTAGACATTATTTTCTTTGCTGATATTCTTCAAGGGTATATTTGCGATTTATTTTATACAGAGTATGGAAAAGATTACAAATTGCCCATAGAGTATTGTTTGCGTTTGCACAAGTACAATAACAAAAAACGAAATAAACTGAGAAAGCCATTTTTATGTGAGTCATATGAAAATGGAAGGAAGCACATGATTATCTCAACATTAAGATATGATCGTTTTGAATTAACTTGTTATAACACTGGCAAATACTTATCATCACCTTCCTTACTGCAATACTGTTCAACTTTTTCTACAGAGATTTATTATAGGGCATTCTTTCACATTGAAACAGCAGAATTAGAGAAGAAAATGCGCAAGTATTTGAACTCGAGAAAACGTTTTATCTTGTCAAAAGATATAAAATGGTTTATAAACAAAATCAGATATATTAAAGAGCAGAAATCTAAAATTGAAAAAGTTATAAATAATAAAGACGAAACATACTATTCAGATTATTTTCAATGGAAATTCTTCTATCGTGGAAAAAACGAAAAACATGGTTTTATAAACTATCCTGAGTACACTGATCATTTTTTAAATCAATATGAGCAAAACTTGGATTACCTAAATTCGATTGCCTCGGTTCAGAACAACTTAGTAATTATTCTTGTTGCAGTTGCGACTTTATTGGCAACATTAGCAGGAATAATAATAACATTATTGAAATAGGACAAAAAGAATAAAATTGAAAATGCTCTTGACAACCGTCTCAATCTGCGCTATACTCAATATATCCCCCGGCAACACAATGGCAACAAAAAATCAGATACTCAAAATCTGACAGACAACTGAGATAATAGAGATACCACAAGCGATAAAACTTAACTCGAATTGGTTAAGATTACGGTTCAAGGAGCGAGTGGGAATAAATCGTGAAGTCTGAAAACCCTTGATTTTACTGGGTTTTCAAGCCTTCAAACCTCGATTTGATAGCAAAATGATAGCAACCGCCAAAACTCATTTATTCTGAGTTCCCGACGGTTTGCGAGTAAAGATTATCTGAATACAACGAAAAGGCATTACTGACTTTTGCAGTCGGTAATGCCTTTTTGGCGTTTATTTGGAATAAGGAAATGGAGCTTATCTGTATTTTTCTAACCGATAGACCTGTTCTTCATCGGTTTCGGCAACTCCGTTCTTATAGGAATAGCCCATCTTTTTATAAAACTCCACAGCAGTAATGGATGCTGGAATCTCGATTCGTCTTGCTCGTAAGAAATACTCATCTTGCTCAAGTGTTTGGATGATTAAACGACCTATTCCATTACCCTGATATTCGGGGAGCACGAAAATCGTCAGCAGAATACTCTCAGAAGTACTTCCCCAATAACCATCAATAGCTCCGCACCCGACGATTTCTTCACCGATACATACAACGTATATATGTGCGTGTGTAGCTCGGTCGATCAGCACTTCGGCAGAATGAGAAGCAATATTGGCTTCAATATAATCCGTTGAATAGTCTTTTCCGTTTGATATCTTAAGCGTTTTTGCTATCAAAGCGGCTACTTCTTCTGCATCTCGAGGGATGAATCTACGAATAGAATAATGCTGTTTCACAAAATCACCTTAGTCTTTCAGCTTGTCCTTGAACGCATCAACAAGCGCATCGGACAGCTCTTTGGACGGTACCTTGCCCCAAATCTGCGTGGTATCGAATTCGGGGAATCTGTAACGCCATTTATCATAGTCCTCTTTGGAGATTTCGCCGGACTTGTACTTCGCTGCCTGCTCAGCCCAAGCAGTTACCATCTCAAAGAAAGAAGGATCAGAAACATTGCCTACATCGTATTTTTGGTTGTTCACTGATTCAGAAAATGCTTGTCGTAATACTGCGAGGCGTATTGTATCTGCTCCGCAAAATTCTCCGCGCCAATATTTTCGCAGAGGGTTGGCATTTCAGAGAACAAATCGGTGCCAAGCCCCAGTCGTCCGCCCTCGATTTCCACGCCAAGCGCCGAAAGAGTGGTCGGAAACCAGTCGAGCGTGCAAAAAACGCGATTTTTCTCATGAATTGGTTCTTTGGCTGCATTGATGATACAGTTGTAGTCGGTGCGCACGTAACCGTCATCTTTTTTAACGATGCTATGCTTATTGGGTGATACTGCGGAAAGATGGTCGCCGTTCAGGATAATCACCGTATTTTCGTAAAAATCCTGTTGTTTGATCCAATCAATCAAATCAGCGACCTGCAAACTGGTACAGCGCACCGCCGCCTCATAGGAATCAGAAATGGACGCATCGCAGAGTTCACAGTGATAGCCGCCCTCAAAGCCGTGCGTATCCATAGTAAACAGCGTCACGCAAAACGGATCAGGTTGTGCCGCCAGTTCCAGAATTTTTTTCTTGGAAAGTGCAAGCAGCGTTTTATCCTCAATGCCCCAGTTTTCGTAGTAGTTCTCAGGGATATCGCCTGCTTTTTTTGCTGCATTATAATCGTAGATACTGCTGTTTTCGCATCTACCCGCATAGGTTGAATAGCCTGCGAAATCAGCATCACTGCCCTGAATAATCAACTGTCGATACCCCTGCGCCGCAAGGATATCCTCCAGACGGGTCACACCGGGGAGAAAACCGCGTTTTTTCTTATCAGCAATGCTTTCAAAAATCGGGGTTTCCAATGCGATGCCGGCGGTCTGTGCGACCACTGAACCCATCGTATAGGTGATATGCGGGAAAAAGACGCTCTGTCCGCCGAGTTTTTCCGTGTTGGAGAAATTAATGTTTTCGTTTGCCAGCGCGGAAAGTTCCGGGAGAAAGTCCTTTTCGTTGTCGCCGCCGTTTTCGTAGGAGGAATAGGTCGATTCAATCGACTCCAAACTGATGTAAATCAGATTGCGTTTTTGCGCAGGAAATGTCAGTTTCACCGTATCAGGGGATACATAGTAATCCTCGTACAGTGTTGCATTTTCGCTGTGGAAGCGCAGATATTCGTCCACACCGATGCCCTTTACGAAATAGACCGTTGCCGATATTGCGAGCAGCCATGTGAAAATGGCAGCAAGATGTGGTCGCTTGCGCAGCGACGGATTTTCTCTGCGTTCCTGTGAAGAACGGATCAATCGGCGTAAAATCACGAAATACAGTATACAGAGCAGGACTGCCAGCACCGCCGCCAGTCCGATGATCCACAAAATCTCCTTGCTGAAGCCCTGTGAATACTTGAGCGTAAACACGATTGCAACCACTTTCAGCCCGCCGAAGAAACGGCGAATCAAAAAAGTGGAAATTGTTACGACAATGGAATACAGCATCATCAGTGTTGCCAGCAGACAGTTCGCCGTTATTCTGACAGAATACTGCTTGGATTGACGTGCATCTGTAGGGGTACCTTCCGAATTTTTCTTCATCCTCATCCCTCTTTCCTGAAGAATGATTTTTATATATTTTATGTGTTTAGGAATTGTTTATCAAAAGAGCGAACCGATGATTCAGTTCGCTCTTCATTTTTATGCCGCTCAGGATTTCGGTTTCCCGATATCATTGAGTCCGATTTCCTTTCCGCTTTTCATGCGCTTGAGATTTGGAATATGCTTCCAAAAGATGATTGCAGCCATAATCAGCAGCAACAACAGCTCCACGAGGGAACCTGTCTGCCAGAGTTGATAAAACGGGAACACAGTGGCGCAGGTAATTGTCGCAAGTGCGATATATTTGGTTGTCAACAGCAGCAAGCCCGTAATGACCAGAAACGCCAGAAACAATTTCCAGTCAAGTGCGAGGCTCATGCCAAGCAGGGACGCAAAGCCTTTTCCGCCGCGGAAATGCATCCAGAACGGAAAAATATGTCCCGCAATGACCGCACAACCTGCCCAAACACTCAGAAACGGAATTGCTTTTGCCGCAGGAATCCAATGTTCCAACGCAAATACGGGTAAAAACGCTTTTGCCATGTCCACCAGTGTGGTCAGTGCAGCTGCTCCTTTTCCCATCACGATCAACGCATTGGACGCGCCTGCGTTGCCTGAGCCTTTTTCGCGGATGTCAAAGCCCTTTGCACGGGAAATGACTGCCGCCGTATTGAAGCAGCCCAGCAAATAGCATACAATTGCCGTGCCGAGATACCAGAGAAAAGTTGTCATTCATTCACCTTCATGTGTTCAGTAATGCCCGTGCGGATGCATTTTGCCGGATCCGCCATAATGTGCAGGATTTTCGCGCTGCGAATATCCATTGTGAAGTCGGAATCGATCAGTGTCAGATCCGCATCACCGCTCGCACTGCCGACATCCATAAACTGCATGCCTTCGCAGGTGAGATCCAGATTCGTGTTGCGCATAGAGATTTTCGGTGCGCCGTCAGACGAGCCGATAATCATAATCGACTGTGCCGTAACGCCCGCCTTGAGCGTTGAATCCTTCACGATAATATCCGCGCCGCCATGCTGCGAACCGACCACGACCAGATTTCTGCCCGAGCCGGCAGCCTCAATGTTCGCGGTATTCAGCAAAATCGAAGGTCTGCCGTTATGGACGCCGATGATGGAACAATTTGCCACACGCGTTTCCATATATAGCGTAGAACCTGACATTTCGATTTTGCAGTTGCCGTTGCATGCACCAATACCGATGCCTTCTGCGCAGCTCATCTGAATGAACAGCTTTGTGCCGCAGACAGTAATTTTCTGTCCGCGCACCACGCCGCCGCCAATGCCGACGCCCTGGTCGCCGTTGACGATGAGTTGCAGGCAGCCGCCCAGATCAATGTTGATGTCACCGAAACAGGTGTCCGCATCGCTGCCGATCGCGCAGCTTCTCGCTTCACTATCGCTGGTGCTGATTGCCAGATTGCCGCGTCCTGTCAGATGCAGCTCAGAGGTTTCGGGGACAAAGATACCGCCATTATCCATGCGGTTGTCGCCGCGGAATTCGAGTGTCACCTTGGAATGCTTGCCCAGAATAATGCAAGGTGAACTCTGTGCGGCACACAAATGGACATCCCGCAGAACAAGATGTGTTTCGATGCCGTCTTTGATTTTGACGGTAATCGTGGTCACCGTACTGAAATCGCCGACCAGCTCCACATTCGGATGCGCAATGAACACATCCGTGTAATTTTCCTGTTCCAGTTGATCCAGCCGCACCGACTGCCGATTGTTCGGCATAAAGGTTTTGCGGGTGAACTGTTTGGAAGCCTCATTGCTGATTTTGACGATGACAGCCGCCGTGCCGGTATTGATGCCTTCTGTAGGCTCCGCGGACGGCAGTGCGGTAAAGTTGCCCTGAATCAAGTCCACACCAAAACGAATCACGGCACGCATTTCCTCTACGGTTTCCACGCCCTCTGCAAGCGCACGGAAGCCGTTTGCGTGTGCAAATTCGATGATATTGGTGACGAAATGCTGTTTCTTGGGTTCTTCATGGATATTAGAGATCAAGGTGCGGTCGATTTTGACGTAATTAGGAGAATAACGCAGCAAATTCGAAATATTCGAATAACCTGTGCCATAGTCGTCAACGGCAATTTCCATGCCGTAGTTGTTCAAGCGATTCTGCATCTGCTTGAGTTCCTCGCCGTCGCTTTCCGCCTGTTCGGTAAACTCCACAACAAGCTTCGGCAGCAAATCGGAATAAAGATCACGCAGCTTTGCAAAATCGGCATCGCTGATGAAATGTCCCGGAATACTGTTGATGAAAATCTTGCGATCTTCAAACATTTTCTCATGCGCACGCATATAGGCGAGGACATTGCAGTAAGTCAGCCACTCGACCTCGTAGAGTCTGCCCATCATGGCAGCGTACTGAATCACGGTCAGCGGCGAAATCTCCGCATCGCCCGTTGTACGCATCAGCGCCTCGTAGGCATAGATCTGACCATTCATCGCGTTGACGATCGGCTGGAAATGGTATGTCATCTGGTTTTTATTGAGCACCTGTTCCACCTGAACGGCAACAGGATCCAGCAGCGACACACGGGAGGCATGGCCTTCTTCGCCAAGCAGACCGTCACGGGAGGTATCCTTCATTTCAATGGCTTCATTGAGCATTCCCTGGAGAGAAAGTGCCGCATTGATCTGCGCACTGACTCTGCCGACAGCAATTTCGATGCTGTAACTCTTGCCGGAAACCTGATTATAGCTGCTCAAACGATTTTGCAGCACCGTCAGGAACGCTTCTGCAGCGTCCGCGGAATAAAGCGATGCACTTTGCAAAAACGCCACCATATATTCGTCGCCGCCGATTCTTGCAGCGGTCACATCGCTGTCGATGCAGTCATTGATGGCATTGGAAAGGCTCAACAGAGCCTGATCGCCCTCCAGATGTCCGAAAATGCTGTTGATCTGCCGCAGATTACGCAATCCGACCACGACCATACTGACCTTGGCTTCAGGATCTTCGCAAGCCTGAATCCGCGCATTCAATGCACGTAATGCACCATTCAGGTTGAGCATACCCGTCAGGGAATCTCTGGTTTTGGCAGCCACCAGTTTATCGTTCATTGTTTGCAGGCGGGAGGAAAACAGTCCTGCACCGATAATATAACCTGCACTGTGGAGGAATTTCGGCAGCTTGAAGATCTCATCGTTTTCCGGGCTGCCATAATATACATAATAACCGTAAATCTCATTCCGGAAATAAACCGAAGAAATAATCGGCACCTGTCCTGCTTCCAGAACGGCTTCCAGCGTTGGGATGATTTGCGCACGGGAAACCATAGCGTAACGTTTTTCCTTGCGCTGAATCGAAACCGTACTCATCAGTTCTGCCGCATTGACATAGCGTTCAAACTGTTCAGGCTCGGTGTCCGGCGCGATGCTGTCGCGCAGACACAGGCAAGCCTGCTCGGGCATATTGCTTGCCAGAACGTCCAGATAATCAATGACATTCGGCTGTTTTCTCTGCATCAGGATATGAAGGGTACGGTGTTCATCCTGCTCCTGCGCCACATGAATTTCGCATCTGCGGTGGAGCATACTGATAGCTGCATTCTGGTCGCGCTGCTCGGTGACCCGACAGCCGCACGATTCGGAATAGCTCACGATCGGCGGGATGCTGCACGCACGATCAACTTCCTCGCCCTCCAGCAACATTTCAAGGGTATCAATGGCAGCGTCCGCCATATTGTGCAGATCCTTGGAAACGGTGGTCAGGCGCGGTATATGGTAACGCTCCATGACTATGCCGTCCAGACCCGTCACAATGACGTCCTCCGGCACACGGAGTCCGCGCTCACGAAGTACTGCGCAACAAGCCATTGCCATGGAATCGTTGGCGCAGAAGAAAGCATCAGGGATATCATAAGCCAGCAGTCGTTCTACGGCAGCAGCGGCGGGCAATTCCCAGTAGTCACCGTAATCAACGCGGTTGGAATCAAATTCCAGTCCGTGATTGCGCAGGACCTCCTGATAAGAAACAACCATGCATTCGGAGCCGTAATTGCCACGAATACCGGTCAGCAAATCGACCTTTTTACAGCCGTGGATATCCATGACATGATTCATCACATCTGAAAACCCCTCATGGGGATAGCTGTATACAGAAGGATGTCCTGTCAGGATGCCGTCATAGGAAATCACGGGGATATTCGCGTTTTCAGCGTTTTCGCAGATAGAATCCACCACAAAATGATTGCGGATGGTTTCGGTCATAATGACAACTGCGTCCACCTTAGAATAGGGAATGAGTTTATAGGCGCTGTAGCTGGCAATACTGTTGGAAAGTGCAACACTTGCATCAAAATCGGCATTATATATCAGAACTCCGTACCCACGGCTGCCTGCCTCTTTGACAAACGCCTGCACGCACTCCAGAATCTCATCATTCTGGATATGCGCTGTACAGAGTGCAAATACTTTTCGTCCGTGCATCATGAAAAACGACCCCCCTTTCGTGAAGGCATAGCTATGAGTGTCTTTATTTTAACATGAAACGAAAGGTTTGTCAATAGACAGACCAGTTTTTTATTGATTCGTGTACCACAGTTTGTTCAAAGTTACAAATCTGACATAAAAAAATTATGAAAAAAACTAAAAAACACTCGCTTTTTTCTTTTCTTTGTGGTATAATAAAAAAGCATTGCGGGCTTGATTTCTGACCGCACAATTTTTCTGATACGGAGGACATCTTCATGCACCGGTTTTATCCGTCCGTTCCCCTCGGTGAGGGCATCCGATATACTGAAATCCATGACGAAAAATTCAAGACCTGCGGACTTTTCATCCGCCTTTATCTCAAGCGGGAACCTGAAAAAGCCGCTGTCCGCTCATTGGTGATTGACCTTCTGACCAACTGTTCCGCCGATTATCCCACACTTGCTGCACTTTCTTTGCGCAAACAGTGGCTTTACGGCGCAGCAGTCAGCAGCAAGCGCAGTGCCGTGGGCGATGTACAGGAACTGACCATTTCGGCAAGCTGGCTCGATGACCGCTACGCGCTGGATCAGGAGTCCGTCACCGATGCCGCCCTCGACCTGACACTCGGCTGCCTGCTGCGTCCGAATGTCAAAAACGGCGCATTCGATGAGGCAGCGTTCAAGTTTGCCAAGCAGAATCTGCTGGACACCATTGATTGCGAAATCAACCAGAAGCGCAGCTATGCCCTGCAAAAGTGCGCAGAACTGACCTTTGCGGGAGAGCCTGCCGCATCTCCGCTTTACGGCACGAGAGCATCCGCAGAAGCCATCACGCCGCAGAGTGCCTACGCAGCATGGGAAGAAATGCTTCGCACCGCACAGATCGAAATTGCGGCGGTATTGCCATCGGAAAAACCGCAGCTTCGCATCAAACTGGAAACAGCATTCACGTTTCTGCCCAATCGTCAGCCGCTCCCGATCGCCTTTGAAACGGCAAGTCCCTGCAAAACAGAGCCGCAGATCACCGAGGAGCCGATGCCTGTTACACAGTGCAAAATGGTACTGTCACTGAAAACAGGCGCAGATACCGAAATCGACCATGATGCGATGAAAATGCTGAATCTGTTGTTGGGCGGTACCACAGGCTCGCTGCTGTTCAACAATGTCCGCGAAAAGAAAAGTCTTTGCTATTACTGTGCATCCCGTTATCAGCGCAGCAAGCACGCGCTTTCCATTGATTGCGGTGTGCGCACCGATAAACTGGAGGAAGCCCGCGAGGCGATTCTGGAACAAATTGAGCTGCTGAAACAGGGCGAATTCACAGATGCCCTCATGCAGGAATCCGTCATGTTCCAGGCACACGCTCTGGCTGATGCGACCGAATCCCAGAGCGGATTTGCAGCATGGGTGTTCAGCCAGAAAGTAACAGGCTCTGACCGCACTATGGAGCAATCGCTGGAAGCGCTGCGGCAAGTGACCCGTGAACAGGTCATTGCGGCGGCAAACAAGCTGAAACTGGACACGATTTATATTCTCAAAGCCACACTGAGCGAGGACGAAAACGGAGAGGAGGCTGCCGAATGATTTCTCAGACCAGGGTTTACACCGATGCACGCACAGGTGATACCTGCACCTGCATCCAGCATCCGAGCGGATTGGAGATCCGCATTATGGAGCAGCCGAATTTTTCGACCGCACACGCACAGTTCGGTACCAAATACGGCTCGATCAACACACGGTTCCGCAAGGCATCCGACCCGACTTTTACCGAGGTGCCCGCAGGCATCGCACATTTTCTGGAGCATAAGCTGTTTGAAAACGAGGACTGCGATACGTTCTCGCTGTTCAACAAAGTCGGTGCCAATGCCAATGCCTATACCTCCTTTGACCGCACGGTTTATCTGTTCTCCTGCTCGCAGAATTTCGACAAAGCACTGGAAATTCTGCTGGATTTCGTGCAAAAACCCTACTTCACCGCGGCAACCGTAGCCAAGGAACAGGGCATCATTGCGCAGGAGATCAAAATGTATCTCGACGATCCCGGTGACAGATTGTTTTATCAGTTGTTGCGCGGATTATATCACAATCACCCCGTCCGTATTGATGTCGCGGGCAGCGTGGAAAGCATTGCACAGATCACACCGGAGCTGCTCTACACCTGCTACCGCACATTTTATAATCTGCACAACATGGTGCTTTGCTGCTCAGGCAACATTACCGCCAAGCAGGTGCTGAAAATCGCAGACAAACTGCTGATTCCCGTAGAAAATCAGGGGCTCGAATCCGCATTCCTGCCTGAACCAGAAACCATCGTCAAGCCGTACTGCTCCACAAAAATGGCAGTCGGCAAAAAAATGTTCATGATCGGCTTCAAAAGCCGTCCGGAGCATGGCGTCAATGAACTGCGCGCCGCACTGCTTGCGACACTCACGTTCTCGGTACTGGCAGGCACCGCTTCCCCGCTTTATCAGAAACTCATGGCGGAAGGACTCATCAATGACACCTTCTCCACCGACTTTTTCAGCGGCGACGGTTTCTTCTGTATGGTCGCGGATGGTGAGTCCGATGACCCGCAGGCAGTACTGGATGCATTGCTTGCCGAAATCGAAAATGCGAAGGTCAACGGTCTGGATGAAAACCTGTTCAATACACTCAAACGTGCTGCGTACGGTGAGGCGATCACCGCAAACACCACACCTGAGGGCGCAGTCAGCACACTGGTGGATTCTTTCATGACCGACCGCATCTCTCCGTTTGCACGCGGCGAGATCTTATCTCAGTTGACGCTTGCTGACGCACAGGGCTGTCTTTGCGAACGCTTCCGCTCCGACCGCGTTTGCCTGTCCGTCATTGAGCCTGATGAATCACAGAAAGGATAATCCCCATGACTGATCTTGCAACTCTGGAATACTATCAGTTGGTATTCCCAAAACTCGGCATTGACTGGACGATCAAAAGCGTTGCCTTTACCATCGGCAACATCGACATCACATGGTACGGCATTCTGATTGCGACAGGTTTCCTGCTCGCCATGTTATATGGCTTTGCAAGAATGCGTGAATTCGGTCTGGATGTTGACCGTGCGATTGATGCCATCATCGGCGGCGGTATCGGCGGCATCATCGGTGCCCGCGCTTACTACGTCATCTTCCACTGGGACGAATTCAACGGCGATATCAAACACATTCTCAATATCCGCACGGGTGGTCTGGCGATTTACGGCGGCATTATCGGTGCGTTGCTGGTCGGTTCGATCATCTGTAAGATCCGCAAAGTACGCCTGCTGCCGATGTTTGACGTTGTGGCACTGGGTTTGCTGATCGGTCAGTGCATCGGACGCTGGGGCAATTTTGCCAATCACGAGGCATTCGGCTGCAACACCAACGGTCTGTTCGGTATGTCCAGCGGAAAAATTCAGGATTACCTGCGTTCTGCATATCCTGACGGTTTCATTGACCCGCTGACGCCTGTTCATCCCTGCTTCTTCTATGAATCCATGTGGTGTCTGGCAGGCTTGATTTTGCTGCACATCATCTCGAAAAAGTGCCGCAAATTTGATGGTCAGATCTTCCTCATGTACATCGTCTGGTACGGCGCAGGCAGATTCTTCATCGAAGGTCTGCGCACGGACAGCCTCTACCTCGGCACGATTCGCGTTTCGCAGATGGTTGCAGCGATTTCCGTTGTAGCCGGCATCATTCTGCTGATTGTCTGCTTCAGCCGCGTCAAGCGCATGGGCAGCGATTATGTTCTCTACTGTAACACGGAAGAATCCAAGCAGCTTTTGCTGGAAGCCGAGCAGAAAGAAAAGACATATCAGGAACGCAAGGCGGCAAAAAAGGAGAAATCCGCAGTTGCTCAGCCGCAGGAAGAAAAAAAAGAGTCGATTCTTGCAGAAAATGATGCAGAACCGACCGAAGAAATACAATCTGAAAACATCAAGGAGGACTAATCACATGGCAGAAATCATCGACGGCAAGAAAATTGCCGCAAAGGTCAAAGAGGAAGTACGTGCTGAAGTCGAACAGCTCAAGGCAAAGGGGGCAAATCCCGGTCTTGCAGTCGTACTCGTCGGCAACAATCCCGCATCCCGCGTTTACGTCAGCAACAAGGAAAAAGACTGCGCTGAGGTCGGGTTCCAGTCCTATGAATACGCGCTGCCCGAGGAAACCACCGAGGCAGAACTGCTCGAACTGGTGGCAAAACTCAACAATGATAAGAATATCAACGGCATTCTGGTACAGCTTCCTCTCCCCAAGCAGATCTGTGAGCAGACCATTCTGCATGCAATTTCGCCTGCAAAGGATGTGGACGCATTCCACCCCGAAAACGTCGGCAGAATCATGATCGGCGATTATTCGTTCCTGCCCTGCACTCCCGCAGGCGTCATCGAAATGCTGGATTATATGAAAATTGACATCAACGGCAAACATTGTGTTGTCATCGGCAGAAGTAACATTGTCGGCAAGCCGATGGCAATGCTGCTGCTCCATCGCAACGGCACCGTCACGATTTGCCATTCGCGCACCAAGGACCTCGCAGAGCAGACCCGTCAGGCAGATATTCTGGTTGCGGCAGTCGGCAAGGCGGGCTTTGTCACCGCAGATATGGTCAAAGAGGGTGCAGTCGTCATTGATGTCGGCATGAATCGTGACGCAAACGGCAAGCTTGTCGGTGATGTTTGCTATGATGAAGTTGCAGCAAAGGCATCCGCGATTACACCTGTACCGGGTGGTGTCGGACCGATGACCCGTGCAATTCTCATGCGCAACACCCTGACTGCTGCGAAAATGCAGTGGAAATAAGCAGCGTCACTCGCAAAACTTTTTCATATACGTAAATCAGGAGGGGGTTCTCATACCCCCTCCTGATTTCAGCTTGTAGATAAAGTAGTATCTGCGATGCATTCATAATGGAGTGCTGCTCCAAACCTCGCCGCTTACATCAGAAATTAGAGCCGTTCCAGCCCCAGTTCTCGGTACACTGATAGCTGACATACACCCTGTTGGACGGAATTTGCAGAACATCCAGCAGAATGCCCGTGATATGACTGGTGAGAGTCGTCAGCGCATTGGAAGAAGCATCGCCGTACAGGCTGACCTGCACCATAGCTGCGGGAGCATCGCTGCCCTGAAAATACAGCTTGCGGTCGTCCTCGACCTCCACCATGAGCCAGCTTTCCGATTTTCCCGGAACGGCGGTAATGGCAAGCCCCAGTTTGGATTTGATTGCCTCGACCTGTTTTGCATCGGCTTTGCAGTTTGTTTTGACGTTGATAAACGGCATTGGAAAAAACTCCTTTCAGATTCTTACAAAAAGCAACTCCTGATTGCTCAGGAGCTGCTTTTGTTTTACTTATTGCGGGGTTCTGAGGTCGCTTTCCGAAAGCAGTCTTGCGATGACTTTCAGAATCGCGGCTGCATCATCAGAGGTCAGACCCTTGACACCGTCACAGTCACCGTTCAGCAGACCCTGTGAGGTCACCTTGACGGCAGTATCCTCGTTGACATAGCGGCTCAGCATGACAACGTCAGCAATTGCGATCTTGCCGTTGCAATCCACATCGCCCAGAGTAACCTTTGCAGCAGGCTCGGTGGTTGTGGTGGTGATTACAGGCGGCTGTGTGGTCGTAGTGGTTTTCGGGGTATCCGTTTCAGGAGAGTAAGGAGCAGGCGTGGTGCCATCAGGCTCAGTACCCCAGACCAGCTTGTCGTCCACATACATGGTGATATGGTCGCAGAGCGAGGAGGAGGACTTGATGTTATCGTGTTTGTCAACACCGTCAAACGACCAGTCATTGGAAGCATCCCACGCGCCTGCAGTGGACTTGCCATCGATTGCATCAGGAATGGAAATACGGAACTGTACTTCATCTCTGTGCTCGCTCTGACCGGTCGGCTGGATGGCTCTGCCGTCCTCAAACTGGATCTTTGCGTAGTAGGTCATGCCCGTGGAGTCGCCCTCGTACTTGTAGGGACCCGAAACGGTTGCGTAGCCCTGCTCGCCTGCGGAATACTGCTGCGATTTGCCCTCGCACTTGATGTCGTCTACGGACAGACCTGCTGCCAGCAGTTCAGAAACATCAAAGTAGTAGTTGAACGAAATGTTCTCAGCAACTCTTGCCGGCCATGCAGTATGGTTCATTGCCCATGCCTTGATCTCGGTGTAGCTGTTGCCGCTGCCGTTCAGAACTGCTGCAACTTCCCACTCTGCCCAAGTCGGAGTTTCGGTCGGAGGGAAGTTATCCAGTTTCGTTCCGCCGTAATCGGCGATCAGTGCGCAGAGTGCTGCGGTATAACCTGCGTTGTAGTCGATTGCGACCTCGGTGTACTGGTAATCGGAAACCTTGTAGTTGCCGTAGTTACCGGAGCTGTCAGGACCGCCGACCAGTGCGCCGTAGAGGGTGTGTGCATATTCAGTCTGCCACTCCTCACCGGAAGTAGAGCTGCTCTTTGCCTGACCCAGTTCGTTCCAGTGGTCATCGTGGATACCGGAAGCGGTTCTGTGGTGAATTGCAACAGGGTACTTATCGCCCATGCCAAGCACGTAGCTGAGCTTCTGCTTGTTGTCGCCGAACATATAGTTCATCTGACCGTCAGCCCATTTGTCGTACTTTGCAGAAAGGGTCGCATCATCCTTGAAGAGCGTATCGCTTGCCAGTTTTGCCAGCCATGCGGTATTTGCAGCATGACGCAGGCAGCCCCAGTTTGTCAGCCAAGCCAGACCATCAGAGGTATAGCTGCCCTCAAACTTCTTGCTGTCCTCGTTCATCCAGTAGGACAGGTGACGCTTGACATGGTTGATCCACTCCTCATCGCCTGTATTCAGTGCGTAGAGGTATGCGGCTGCCTGAGAGGTATCATCCCAGCAAAGACCCCATGTGTACTTTCTGTCCGTGGACTGGTTTTCCAACGGGAAGTTCGGGATATAATCCTTTTTAATGATATCGAGGTAGCTCGTATCGCCCGTTGCCATATAGAGCCAGTTTGCAGCGTACATACAGTCATCGAGCCATGAGGAGGTATTGTACATACCCGACATACCGCCAACGTCTTTGTTATCTTTGATCTTGTTTGCGCCGTCGAACAGGTCTTTTGCGTGTTTCAGATAATTTGCGGCTTTATCGGGCTTGCTGTCCTTGAACATGATGTAGCCCTCTGCAAGAGCTGCCGCAGAAACACCTGCAACCGATGCATTGGAAATGATGTCATACGGACGCTTCCAGTCGCCGTTGTTGAGATGATGCTTGCGGAGGTAGACCTCTGCGCTGCACCAGATGTTGTGGTCAGTCGAACCGCCCTTGAAGTCGCCGATGGTGCCGACCATTTTACCGCTGCCCTGATCGCAGGCTGCAACATAGTCCAGACCCCATTCGATGTTGTTGCGCATTTCCTCATCGAGTCCTGCTTGCTTGACGGCATCCTCGTACTGAATGTAGCCCCAAGCCATCAGGGATGCGGAGTACGCATTGGTCAGTGTGAATTTAAAGTGGTCGCCTGCGTCAAACCAGCCGCCGGGAACGAAATCGGTATCCTTTCCGCTTTCGTCGACCATGGAATCCGCTCTCCATGAAACTTTGTTCCAATCAGGCAGAACGCCGGACTGCTGTACTTCATAGAAGAACATGGATTTCTGCAATGCTTCCGCGTAGTTATAGCCGGAAGCTGCGCCTGCGGACATTGCGCTCATGGAACTGAGCGGCATCGCAGACAGTGCAAGAGTTGCCGCTGTTACCAGAGCGGTGATTTTCTTGCTTCTCATGGGAAATTCCCCCTCTCAAAATTTTGACGTTGCCAGTGCGTGTTTGGTACACACCCGCACATTCCGTCACTTCCATGATACACGATTTTTCACAAGATGTCAAGCAGCATCCCTGATTTTTATGCGGAATTTTCTATCTTTTAGGGTAATTTCAGATTTCTGCTGACAGAAAAAAGCCCCGCAATCGTTCCAAACGAATCTGCGGGACTTTTTGAAATCAATCTTCGTCCTTCTTGGACTTTTTCGGCTTCTCGTCGGTGCTGACGCCTGCTGCTGCAATCGTGGACTGCTTTGCAGCTTTGCGTGCTTTTTCGGCAGCCTGTGCTTCCTCAAGCTGCGTGATGTTCTCGTGGATTGCCCATTTCTTGACGCGAATCTTACTGCGCTCGCCGCCTGTTTCCAGCACAACGGTATCATCAGACACCTTGATGACAATGCCGACCAGACCGCCTGCGGTACAGATTTCATCGCCGACGCGTACATTTTCGCGCATCAGCTTTGCTTCCTTGTCGCGCTTCTGCTGCGGACGGAATAAAAACAGCCACATCAGCAACAGCACGATCACAAACGGCAGCAGCGATACCAGCCACTGACCTGTCGAATAGGGCTGCTGTGCCGTACCGGATGCGGATGCCGCAGCCTCGCCCTCCGCAAAAGCGGTCAGCGAAAGAAGGGCTGTGGTCGAAACGGCAGCAAACAGACCTGCTGCCTGACGAATCATTTTCTTCATGTTCAAATCGCCTTTCTGTTTTTGTTGCGTACAACGTACAAATTCCATTATATCATACTTTGCCTGCTTTGGCAAGCGTTTTTTCGAAATTATTAGATTTTTCGCGCCAGAATAAAGTAATGAGTACTGCAATGACGTTTCCCGTTCCAGAAGCAGTCATCGGTATGCCGCACGCTTTGCAGCTCAAATCCTGCAAACAACGACTCGATATCATCCATATTGACATAGAAATGCGGAATGCCGTATTCGGGACCATCACAGGTCTTTATCACAGTATTTTCGTCAATTTTCGGATAGCCGGCATCGCGGAATGACCATGTATCTTTCGAGCAGAGCGTTACAAACGCCTCGCCTCCCACGCGCAGCACACGGCGAATCTCCGAAAGAATGCGCAGGATTCCCTGCGAATCGGTGTGCGAGATCACATGATAGGCGAAAAGGCAGTCAAAACCGGCGTCCGCGTAGGGAAGCTGCTGCATATCGCAGCAAACGGTCGGGATGGAGAGATTATCACGTTCCGCCCATGTCAGTGTGGATTTGACCGCATCTGCGGACAAATCAAACGCAGATACCGCAAAGCCGTTCTTGGCAAAATGAATCGCGTGTCTGCCCAGTCCACAGCCAAAATCCAACAGATCCGTGAATCCCATGTCTTTCCAGCGTGCCGCGCAGTAGTAACTTTCGGCACTCGGAATTTTCCAGAAATCCTCCGTATTTTCGATCCAGTTCCATGCCTTTGAATCTGCCATAGACGCCTCCTTTAGTTATCAGAAAGATCGTAAGTTTCTTCCTCGTTGTTCATGGCAATGTCAATGATTTTTCCGAAAAATCCTGCCGGATTACGCAAAATACGTTCTCCGAGCATCTGTGCAGAATCCTCACTCGGCGCATGAATCCGCAACGAAAACATATCGTGACCGCCGTCTTTGCAAGTCATACAGAGCGCACAGCCGTCGTCATCGTGCTCGTAGGCGATGGACAAGTCGCGCAGTGCTTTTTCGCGGGATACAAATCGCAAAGCGGTCAGCATCACCTGATCGCGGAACGGTTTTGGCACGTACTGACGCAATTTTTGAGCTGTCATTCTGCCGCGTTCCGTCAGGAAATAGACAGGCTGCTTTGTGCCGTCCTGCTCCTCCACGACCGCGTCGTTCTCCTGCAAAAATCCGATGGCATCGGCGTAAAGGAAATAGCTGACATGCCCCGAAGCCACTATGACCTCATAAAGCCATTCCTCGGGCAGTCTGCCGTCAAAACGCAACAGCACGCTGCAAATCAGAATGCTCACAAGATGCGGGTCATTGAGGGAAAGCGGCATCAGTTCAGGGTACGTGCGCTTTTTCGGTGTCGTATGCTCCTGTGTGGTGCGCTGTTCAGGAAAAAACGCAAGCTGCCCCGGTATTTCCAGCGGTTCAGGAATCTCATTCAGTTGGAACAGCTCCATGCTGCGCACCTCCTTCGGAAATCAGGTAAAGTTCGGATAATCCAGCAAATGCGATACCAGTGCAATACACACCGCCGCCTCCACGCTCGGTACGGATTCGGGCACAAGGCACGGATGCTGTACGGTTTCATTTTGCAGGACTTCATTTTTCATCGCGGAGTAGTCAACAGTTCCCTGCGGCTTACCGATTGATGCAGCAGGTTTGATTGCCACACTCAGGGAAATCGGCATACCCGAGGAAATACCGCCAAGAATACCGCCATGATTGTTGGTTTTCGTCATGACATGACCGCGCTCATTGACGTAGAATTCGTCATTGCACTGACTACCCGTCATTTTTGCGGTCTGGAAGCCTGCACCGAATTCGAGTCCGCGCACGCCCGGAATACCGAAAATGAGTTGTGCAATGGAATTTTCGAGTCCGTCAAAAATCGGAGAGCCGATCCCCGCCGGCACATTGACCGCATAGCAGGAAATGGTGCCGCCGAGCGTTTCACCGCCCATGGATGCTTTCTGGATATCCGCAAGCATTTTTTTGCCCTGCGTCGGGTTATTGACAGGGAAACGGCGGTTCCGAATCGCCAAAATCTGCTCCTTGGTCACCTCTGTGGGCGATAGGGGCTTGTCCTTAATGTTGTGTACGGACGTAATCTGTGCGCCGACATAAATGCCGCGGCGTTCCAAAATCTGCTGGCAAACCGCACCCGCAAAGCAAAGCGGTACAGTCATGCGCTCCGAAAGGTGTCCTCCGCTGCGGCAATCCGCAAAACCACGGTAGCGCATAGCACCTGTATAATCCGCATGACCCGGTCTTGCGAGATGCGACACACTGCGGTAATCAAACGGCTCACTGCCGCGAGGATTATTCAAAAATGCGCAGAGCGGCGAGCCTGTGGTGCGGTCAGCAACCAGACCCGAAAGCACCTGTGGGAAATCCAGTTCTTCTCTAGGCATATTGGGGTCAGACGGAACAAACAGCGAGCGCGTGCGGCGCGTCATAAAACGAGCCAACGCCTCCAGTTCCACGTACTCCCCAGGGGGAAGATTATCGAGGACGACGCCGATTGCGGGACCTTCTGCCTCGCCAAACAAGGAAATGCTGATTCGATGATTCCAGATAGATGCCATAGCCGCCTCCACTTTTAAACTCAGATAGTACTATTATACCATACGATTTCTGAAAACACAAGCATTTTTTGTCAACGAAAATAGCGATGCTGTATTCACGCAGCACCGCTATTTCTCTCATAAAACAAAACGAGCAGAGCCGAAGCTCTGCCCGTTTGTTGCTTTGGATGATCCGATATCAGCCAAGATTGACCTCATCGGGGAAGTCGAAGCCAGCAGCGTAAACCCAAGCATCGTGACCGGGTTCCTCGTCCATGACATCGACATAAGCGAAGTAGCGCAGGATTGCAGTAGCATCGAACTCAGTGAGGTTGTAGTAGTACTCATACAGTGCCTCGCCGTCATAGTCCGCGCTGTTTTCATCCATGCCCATCGGCTGTGCAACATCGCCGAGGTAGAATGCGAGTTTCTGGAGATCCTCGTCTGCATTCAGCTCATAGTACTCGTGCGTCAGCAAACTGATCGAAGCATAGAACTTGAGTACTGTGGTAGCATCGAATTCAGAAACCTTTTCATCCAGCGTGATGTCGCCCTTCAGACCAATGAAGATCTTGAAGTCGCCAACCTTAACGGTTTCACCCTCGCCGATTACGAAGTCCTTATCCGTTGCCTTGCTGGAGTCGTAGGATACAGGAACTACAAACTTGTGGTTGTCAGGCTCGTAAACACCGACAGTATGCTCAACCGTTGCATAGACATCCTTCGGGGATGCAATGTCGGTGCTGCACATTTCGGTGATATCCAGAGTCTTGACAGTCTTTTCAGCTGCATTACCGTTTTCATCAACGATATTGCCCTGAGCATCCTCGAACCACTTCTCAACAGTCATCATGACCTGCATACCGTTCAAGCCGTCCGGAATCTCGTTGAAGGAACGTTCATCGTGCGACCAGTAGTATACGCGACCAGGCTCCTTGAAGTCGATCGAGTAGTTGCTCTTAGCGACAACCGTGGTGGTAACGCCAGGCTCATCGCCGCCGTTGGTAGCGCTGGTGGTAGTGGTGGTCTGACCTTCGCCGCCATCGGTGGTGGTGACATCCGTACCAGCCGGAGTGGTGGTAGTAGTCTTGCCATCCTCGCTGACGGTAGTGGTGACATCCGTACCAACCGGAATGGTGGTAGTGGTCTTGCCATCCTCGCTGACGGTGGTGACATCGCCGGAAACAATGGTATTCACCGTGGTAGTCACAACAGGCTCGGTAGCAGAAACGGTCGTAACGATCGTTGTGGTAGTTACCGGCTTATCTGTTACAGTAACGGAACCATCGGTCTTGAATACGCTGAGGCTCTGTCCATCAGAATCAGCAACATTGATTTCCTTGAAGGAAACCGGGAATACGCCTGTTGCAGACGGTACAAGTACCAGATATACAACGGTTGCGCCATCCTCTGCGACCTGATTTGCACCGCTCTTGTTGTCCCAGACAATGGTCTTCTCTGCGAGGTTGACCATCAGCTGTTCCTTGCCGGTGTATGCATTGCCCCATTCGACTGCCTTCAGGGTCAGACCTTCAGGAATGTCAAGCGTGAAGTTGAATGCTGCCGTGCCGGGATCCTTCTGAACAGTGATCGGGAGTTTGACTTCCTCGCCTACAACGCCGTTCTCCTTGTCGATGAGCCAGCCAACGAAGCCGGAAGCACCGGGATTCGTCGTAGTCGGATCGGTCTTCGGGATCGAAACTGTTGTGCCGGGTTCGGTAGCTGTCGTACCGAGAGTGGTATCATCAGTTACGGAAGTGGTGGTAGTCGGTGTCTGGCTGACTGTGGTAGTGACATCGGTACCAACGTTCGAAGTCGTGGTGACAACAGGCTCGGATACTGTTGTGGTGACAACAGGCTCGGATACTGTCGTGGTAACAACAGGCTCAGATACTGTTGTGGTGATTGCAGGAGTGGTGGTAGGAGCAACAACCTCAATGAATCCATTAAAGTTGAACGTGCTGACCTTGCCGCCATCGGTGTTGACAACCTTCAGGTCTGCGAAGGTGATGTCGTACTTACCAACTGCAGCATCTGCAGGAACGGTGAAGTTCAGGTAAGCAACAACTGCGCCATCGGAAGCCTTCTGATCATTACCGTCATCGCTTGCCCAGACAATGGTGTACTCCTTGTTGTTCACAAGAGCACTGCCTGTGTAAGCATCGCCCCATGTGATACCATCGAAGGTGATACCTGCTTTTGCGTTAAATGTAACGCCAAAGCCTGCGGTACCCTGATCCTGCTGAATGGTAACAGGGATTGCAACCTTTTCGCCTGCGGTCACGGTCTTGTTGCCGATGATCCAGCCGACGAAGCCGGGTTCGATTACGATCGGAGTGGTTGCCTCAGTGGTTCCGGGAATCGGTGCATCCGTTGCAACCGTAGAAGTCGTATCGTCGCCTGTGCTGCCGCCATTATCAGATGTGCTGGTAACATCAGCCGGAGTAACATTCGTTACGGTCGTGGTCTGCGTCGGATTCTCAGAAACGGTGGTTACGGTAGTATCCTGAACCTCAACATAGCCATTCAGCGTAATGAGATCCAGTTTCTTTCCGTTGGTATCAACAACGGAGATATCGCCGAAGTTGACAGCGTATTTGCCTGCGGTGGTCGGAGCTGTGAAGTTCAGATAGAGAACGGCAGCGTTATCAGCAGCCTTCTGGCTGTTGCCGTCGTCTGCGCTCCAAACTGCGGTCAGTTCCTTGTTGTTGAGGAGCGGTTCGCCGGTGTATGCATCGCCCCAGGTGAAACCGTCGAATGTCAGCCCGGAAGCTGCATTGAAGGTTACGTTGAAGCCGGCAGTACCCTGATCCTTGGAAACGGAAACAGGAACAGCGACCTTTGCACCGGGAGCTACAGTCTTTTCGCCAATGAACCATGCAGCATAACCTGCAGGAATCACAACGGAAGTCGTAGTAGTATCGTCAATGCTCGGAGTCGTAACGGTTGTTGTAACGACAGGCTCGCCATCCGTAACGGTGACAGAACCGTTGTCAGTTTCAACTGTGAGTGCCTTACCGGAAGTGTTGGTGATCTTAAGATCAGCAAATTCGACCTTATAAACGCCAGCAGCATTCGGTGCGGTGAAGTTCAGGTAAGCAACGATGGAACCGTCAGCAGCTTTCTGATCATTTGCATCATCAGAAGCCCAAACGAAGGTCTTCTCAGCGTTGTTCACGAGTGCATCGCCGGTGTAAGCAGTACCCCAAGTGATGCTGTTGAAGGTCAGAGCGGAATCAGCCTTGAACTCTGCAACGATGCCTGCGGTTCCCTCGTCTGCATTGATAAATACAGGAACGGAAACGTTTGCACCCTTCGCAGCAGTTACCTCAGCGATATCCCAGCCTGCCTTGCCGGGGTTCACGATCGGGTCAACGGGTTCATCGCCACCTGTTACGATCACGCTGCCGTATACCTTAGTAATGGTCAGCGGTGCGCCATCGGTGTTGACAACCTTCAGATCGCCGAAGGAAACCCCATACGTGCCTGCAGCATTCGGAGCAGTGAATACGAGATTCAGAACAACTGCATTGTCAGTTGCCTTATCATCGCTGCCCTTATCGTTTGCCCAGACAACAGCTGCTTCTTTGGTATTGATGAGGGCTTCGCCTGCATAAGCGGTACCCCATTCGATACCCTGAAGTTTCAGAGCGGAGTTGTAAGTGAAGTCAACAGTGATACCGGAGGTACCCTGATCCTTGCTTACGATAACAGGAACCTTAACAGTTGCACCCTTTTCAGCGGTGACCGTGTTGATGGTCCATGTTGCGCTGCCTGCTGTCGAGGATTCCTTGACAACAACTGCGCCGTTGGTCTTTTCAACATTCAGAGCTTCGCCAGAAGTGTTGACGACCTTCAGATCTGCGAACTCAACTGCATAAGTACCTGCAGCGGTCGGAGCGGTAAAGTTCAGGGTGACAACGGTAGAACCGTCAGCAGCCTTTACATCGCCGCCGTTATCTGCAGCCCAGACAACACTCAGTTCTTTGCCATTGATCAGTGCGGAGCCATTTGCGCTGTATGCGCCGCCGAAGTCAGCGTTCAGGAAGCTCAGACCGTCAGCAATCTTAAAGGTTGCAACGAAGCCCGAAGTTCCCTCATCACCGCTTACGGTAACAGGAACAGAAACCTTTGCACCTGCAGCTGCTTCAACCTTTGCGATGGTCCAACCGGCTTTACCAGCAGGAACCACAGGATCGGTTTCTTCAGCCTTGGTGGTGGTGACAGGAGCAGGAGTACCGTCAAGAACGATACCAATGAAGGTGTACTTCAGTTCCTTGCCATCCTCATCGGTGATGGAGTGTTCCCACTTGCTGTCGGAGTTATCCAGACCGATTGCATACTGCTTTGCAGCAGGAAGTGTAACATTGAACGAAACAACGGTCTTGCCGTCAGCAGCAGTCGCGTTGTTGCCCTTGTTCGGAGTGAATGCGAGGATTCCTTCTTCAGGATTCCATGTCGGGTTTGCCTTGTAAGCATCGCCCTTGACCATGGTTGCATCCAGACCGGCAAAGTCAAGCTTCAGCTGGATACCTGCAGTGCCGGGATCGTTGTTGACGATCATGTTGACAGTGACTTCCTCACCGACGTTTACGCGGGAATAATTTGCATTATTCTTATAAGTGGTGGTGCCGTTTGCGTTTACGAGCTGGAGGGTGTAACCGTCAATCGGAGTATCCGTGCCGGGATCGTCATCGCTTGTGCCGGGATCGGTGCCGGGATCAACAGTACCGGACTGTGCATCCAGAACCAGACCGACGAAATCAAAGTCATAGATCTTGCCGCTCTCGTCCTCAACAGAATGCTGCCACTTGGAGTCGGAGTTATCCAGACCCAGCTTGTACTGCTTCTCTGCGGAAGGAGTGACTACAAAGGATGCAATGACAGTACCGTCAGCAACGGTGACATTGGTACCCTTGTTGGTCAGGAATGTCAGAATGCCCTCATCGCCATTCCAAGTCGGATTTGCCTTGTAAGCGTTGCCCTTCAGAACAGTTGCGCTCAGACCGGCGAGATCCATCTTGAACTGGATACCTGCGGTACCGGGGTCATTCTTAACGATCAGATCAACGGTGACAGATTCACCTGCTTTGACTTGCGAGTAGTTCTGACCGTTCTTAACAGTGTTGTTGCCTGCGGCATTGACCAGTTCGTAGGTCAGACCGGTTGCAACAGGAGTAACTTTGGTGGTTGTGGTAGGAGTTACATTGTCCATTGCATCGACAACGATGCCGATGAATGTGTACTTGAGTTCCTTACCGTTTTCATCGGTGATGGAGTGCTCCCACTTGCTGTCGGAGTTATCCAGACCGATGGTGTACTGCTTCTTAGCGGAAGGCGTAATGTTGAAGGAAACAACAGTCTTGCCGTCAGTAGCAGTTGCATTGTTACCCTTGTTCGGGGTGAATGCGAGGATTCCTTCATCAGGATTCCATGTCGGGTTTGCCTTGTAAGCATCGCCCTTGACCATCTCAGCGTCCAGACCTGC
>JAZRXM010000020.1:0-22509 GCA_045600205.1 Oscillospiraceae bacterium
TTCGTGCCTTACAGCACTTCTATTATACCATGTTTATCGCTTTTGTCGATACTTCGCGGGTTTTATTTGGTTTGAGGAGAGACTGATTATACACGGTTCATTCGAAGATACACCTTATGGCACGGTACATCACATAGATTAAAGCGTGCAGATTCGTCAAACAGCGAAGATTGGAGCCGTTATGGAAGACAGCCAAACGCCGAATCTGGTCATTCCGAGCGAAATCGGGCTAAGCTTTTCATATAGAAGCCTATTATTTCTGCAATGCATCGCAGATACTACTTTATCTACAAGCAGAACCGCCCATGCCGAATGACATGAGCGGTTTTTGTTTTGCGGTTATTCGGTGATCCCTTATTGTTGCTCCGAAGCGATTGCTTCAACGTCGACCGCAAAGCTGTTATATGGGCGGTTGTCAAAAATCCATTTCTCGCAGTTGGGGTAGGAAAAAGCAGCCAGTTCATCTTTTGTCATGGTGACACGGATGCGGTATACGGGGTCAAGCGTACCGTGCAGGTCATTGGCAAGTGCCTGATACTGTGCTTTTTGCGCTTCCTGATAGGCATCATTTGCTGCATGAGCAGCGGTGGCAACTTCGATATCCTGCTCCAGTTTTTCTTGCAGAAATTCTCCATCTACGATGTATTTGTTGAGAATTGCTTCACCGTAGAATGCAACTCTCTGTTCGTAGAAATTCTTGTCCCACAGATATCCATTGGGTGAGCCTGTCTGATAGAGTGCAGGACCGTATTTCAGTTCATCGCCCTGTTTCAGCAGTTGCCAGAGCACCTCCGGGAGATTGCGCTCATGGGCGAAATCCAGATAATACTCTGCAATTGTGCGTCCCTTGTAGACAAAGCTGTCATCCAAAACGGTTGGCGAGATATACAGCGTGAGCAAATCGGAGCCTTTGGCATTTTGCAGTTCTTTTTCCAGTCCGAAGGTTACAAGCAGTCCATGCCAGTTTCCCATGCCTTCATCCTCTGAGGTATGCGCACTTCCTTCCGTAGGATACAGTTCGTTGTTATCGGAAACGGGCGGCGGCGTGACGGTGTTCGTTTGCTTGGGTGCATCGGTGATGATCGGAGCAATGCCTGTCACCTGCGGAGAAATTTCCGTAACAGACGGGATTTGCGGCTCAAAATCGCCCGTGATTACAAGTGTCGTGCCGTCCGATACAGCAGGGGATTGCGGTGTTGCGGATACGGGCACAGTGCCTTTTGACGATACGGGTGAGGTTTCGGACGGTACAATCGAAGCATTGCTGCTTTCTTCGGCGATACTCGGTTTTTGCGGCTTTATCGCATCGGAATGCCGAAATGCAGCCACACCGCCGATGACTGTCAGACAAAGGCAGGCAGCAGCCGCACTCCACGCGGCAATGCTGCGGGTATGTGTTCTATGCATGGAAATCGGAGCATCTGCTTCGGAAATCAGCTTTTCATCCACATATTCCATGCTGTCAAGCATCTGATTCTTTTTCATAATGAGTAGCCCTCCTTCATCAAAAAGTCTTTGAGGTCATTGCGGGTACGGAACAGCGTGGTTTTGACTTTGCTTTCCTTGATGCCGAGCCGCTCTGCGATTTCGGTGATGGAATCCAGATAGAAGTAACGCCGCATGAAAATGATGCGTTTTTCTTGTTTTTGCGTCAATAGAAAGCGACTGATGGTTTCTCCGAGTATTTTTTTGTCCAGAACGGCTTCCACATTTTCGGATGCAGGCAGGCAAAGCTCCAGTTCTTCGGAAAGTTCCACGAGCAATGCGTCGCGTTTCAGACTTTTTTGCGCCCGACAGCGGTCAATGGAAAGGTGTCTGATGATGCGCACAAGAAAAGCATAGAGATAATTTCGCGGCTCGTTGGGCGGAATCAGACGCCATGCTTCCAGATATGTGTCGTTTTCGCATTCTTCGGCAGTCATGCGGTCGCCGGTGATGTGATAAGAAATTTCGCGTAATCTGGTGCCGTATTGCTCGGCTGTACGCTGAATGGCGGATTCATTGCGCTGTAAAAACAATTCGACGATATTTGCATCTTCCAATGCCCTGACCTCCTTTCCTGTTGTGCTGAATAAGGCCTTACACCCATGATAGCGTATTATTCTGGCGGTTGGTTACAGTTTTTGAAAAAAGAAATTCTATCCGCCGCATTTGCGATTTGCTCTATTATAGCAGATCGGCATGGAAAATGCAAGCGCGAAAAAATCATGAACAGCCTTTATTTTCGTGCTTTCCGTTTGGAGACGGTGCTTGACAAATCCCTGAAAATATGGCAGAATAGAGATATCATCTGCAAAGGACACTGTGCAAGTCGGATGATTGAATGGATAAAATTTGCCGGTGCAGGAGGAATTGACATATATGAAAGGTCAAAAATGGTTGTCTGTTGTTTTATGTTGCGGCATGGTCTGTATTTCTGATGTATCAGGATCCTTTTCGATGAACACTGCTGCCGTATCGTGCGGATGTGTGTCTGCAATGACAAAAACGGAAGCAGATATGCAGTTTACATACGATACGGATACCATCAATCGGAGAATCACAATTACCGGTGTAAAGTGTTCGGATATTTCGAAAATTACGAGCATTACGATTCCTGAAACCATTGCAGATATGCCTGTCATCGGGATTGGTTATATGGCGTTTCGGGATTATACGGCACTGTCCTCCATTTCTTTGCCGAATACATTGACCGCTATCGGGGAATGTGCATTTTATAATTGTAAAAGTCTGACGACTGTTGAATTACCGGATTCTCTTTCGGCAGTAGAATATCGCGCATTTTACGGCTGCACGGGTCTGACCTCTGTCACGATTCCCGATTCCGTCACGAAAATTGGGGAAGAAGCATTTAAAGTGTGTACCAATCTCACAGATGTCAGCATTCCGCAAACTGTTGACTATATCGGGAAATCGGCATTTGAGGGATGTGAGAGTCTGGCAGACATCACGCTTCCTGCTTCGGTATTGGAAATTGAAAGAAAAGCGTTTGCGGACTGTGACAATCTGGCATCTGTCACACTGCTTTCTTGGTACATTCAGATTGCAGATGATGCGTTTGCGCCTTGCAATACGCTGTATGGATATTATCATTCGGATGTGGAGCGCTATGCGGTTTTTCACAAGATTCCGTTTGTTGTATTGGATGCTGTGACAACAACAACGATAACAACGGCATCTGTCGTGGAAGAACGGTTGGGAGATATCAACGCAGACGGACAGGTTTCCGTTGCAGATGCGGTTTTGCTTGCAAGAATTCTTGTGGAGGACAAACAGGCGGGATACGCTGAAAAAGCGGTTACGGATATCAATGCGGATGGTTTGCTGACAATTGCGGATGTTTCCGAAATCCTGCAAATGTTGGCATCCTGAGAATGAATGCATCGCAGATACAACTTTATCAAAAGACAAAAACGAACCCTGCTGATGCAGGGCTCGTTTTTTTAGGATATATGGGAAAGGGGATTATTTATTAAAGTTTTTGGTCAGCTGAGTCACGGCATCGGAGTATTTTACAATTGCTCTGTTAATGAGCGTAGAATCACTCGAATTCAGTACGCCGTCAAAGTTGACATCAGCGGCAGCAAGCTGCTGACAGGTCAGATCATAACTGTGAGAGGAAATGACAGAGGAAAGAATAATGACATCCGAAACATCATAGTAGCTGTCACCGTTGAGGTCGCCGCGTCTGTATTTGCCGCTGCCCTCGGAATGCAGGTTGACCTCATCGAAAGCGTGAACGACCTTCATTTTCAGGTTATCTCTGGTGGTCTTGTTGGTGGTGTAAGAGTTAATGACCTTATCTGCTGCCTTGAATACAGCCAGACGGGCATCCTTGAACTTTGCTTTATCTGCGCCCTGCGGCAGATAATCCAGAGAAGTGAACCAGATTCTGCGAGCGAGATCCTGACTCAGACCAGCCTTGTCCATCAGGTATGCAGCATGGGAAAGAACGGTAGAACCTTCGTGGCACTCCATATTCTTGAAGTCAGAAGCAGTGGTGTACTTGTAGATCTGACCGCCGTACCATGCACCTGCGATGGAAGGCAGGGTGACACGGTAATCTCTGGTGTATTTGGTATCCCAGTTCAGATTTTTGTACATATCTGCGCCGAGTACCCAGTCCTGATGCGAATCTGCGTACTCGCCGAGAATATCGCTGTAACCTTCATTCAGGCAGCCGGTTTCGCCTTGGGTGCTGCTGAAGTTCCACTTTGCCTTATAGCCGGAAATGCGGTGGGTGTATTCATGTGCGGCTACATCGCGGGCAGCAGCGGTATACGCATTGACATTGTCCTGACGCTCAAAGCCCAACTTGATGTAGTTGCCGAAGCAGCTTGCGTGAGCATCGCCATCAGCGCGACCGCCAACGTTTGCGGGTTCAACACAGAGCAGAGAGCTGTTGCCGTCAGTGCCCTTCCATCCGTAGTAGTAATAGAAAGTATCATATACCTGTTCCATCTGGTACATCGTGCCGGCAGCAATCTGATCGCCGAGTTCTGTTGTCCAGTTGTTGGGAATCGATTCGCCCGTACCCTCATGCTTCAGGGTGTAGCCGTCCAGCCAATCCTTGCGGTTGTTTTCAAACCACTTGGGATTATTGTTCAGGTAATTCTGACCATAGGTAGCGCATACGCGTTCCATTTCGCATTCGATAGACTTTTCCATGACCACGCGGATATTTCTGGGCTGGTCGAACATGATGTGTTTGCTCCAGTTATAGGTCTTGTCATAGTCATACAGCATCTGGATGGTGAAATTCTTGGTGCCGGTGATCGGGTTATTGCTCTTGGCGGAATAGTAGTAGCTTTCCTGCTTGGTGTAGCCGTCATCGGTGATCTCAGAGATGATTTCACCGTTCTGAGCGTCAACGAATGCGCCGGAAATAGCAGCTTCAGCGGGAAGTTCTGCGAGCCATGCGAGCTTGTGCGTGCCGTCTTGATCTGAAACGATGATCAGTTCAGCGTTATGCAAAGTGCCGTAGCCGTATTTTTCACGCAGCAGAGCAGAAGCCATACCGGAAGAAATTGCGGGTGTAACATCCATATCAAGCTGTGCAAAGCTGCTGCTCAGGTACTCTGCCTGCTTGGTTGCCTTGTCAACAACCAGTTTTACAAAGCCGTCAGCCACCTTGACACCCTGATAGGTCTGCTGGAACGTATAAACGGTATTGAATTCATTGCTGTCGGAAGCGTCAACAAAAGCAAGTTCCTTGCTGACATTCTGAATGCCAAGCTGGGATGCGATCGATGCGATGACAGCTTTTGCATCCTTTTTATTGGAAATCTTTTTTGCAGAGAATGATCCGTCAACTGTGGTCAGCCCATCTTCTCTGGTGACATCAGCAAGGGATTCCAGTGCGACAGCGGGAGCTGCCTTGAATGCCATTGCAGATACAGGCATTGCTGTGGATGCAAGTGTTGCAAGAATTGTTGCGGCGATGAGAATGGATTTTGCGTTGCGTTTCATAATAAATCCTCCAAAAAGTATTCTGATGTTGTTGCATCAGTTAAAATATATATAACGGGTACAAAGCACAGAATGCGCTTTTGTACGTCCGTTACGAGCGTAAATGAATTAAAAAGATGAATGGTGAAAATAAAGTAAAATGATAGATAAAGATAAAAATATGAAATTGTCAAAGAGAAACAGGAAACAGCAAACATGAACCCGTACCGTTTATGGAAAACACAGTATTGTCATGTTCGAAATCCGTGTGCCGGAAATACCGACCCCTTGAAAACAATTCGTATTATAGCACAGGTCGTTCTGATTGTCAAGCGTTTTTTAATAATAATTTATAAATTGCGTTTTACGCTGCCTTTCATCATATTGCAAGGGATTGTTATTGTTTACTATTTTTATTTTTGAATTGTGAGAATATTATTTTGAATTGGCAGAAATAGATAAACTCATAATATCTTAATCATTTCTTAATTGATTTTCATGTTTGATTGTGTTATACTGTCCGTGGTGAGTCAATCACCAGAAGGAGGTTATATACCAATGAAATTTACAAAAGTCACAGCAGCTATTCTCTCTGTCACCGCACTCGCAACCATGCCATGTATTCCTGAAGTCGCTCATGTTCTTCCTGATTACAGCATTTCCGCAAGTGCCGTTTCCATGCCGGAAGACTATGTCACCGTCAACGGCATCAGCTATGTCATCCAGACCGATGATGACGGCACCAAGATGGCTTCCGTCAATGGTGTCAACACCAGCAGTACCACACTGACCATTCCTGCTACCATCAGCTGGAAAGGAAAGAGTGTTCAGGTCAAGTGCATCAATGCAAGTGCATTTTATGCCAGCCAGAAACTGCAAAATGTTGATCTGACCAAAGCAACCTATCTGCGCAGAATCTATGATGATGCTTTCCGCGGATCCTCTGTCACAACGATCAAGATCGGCAGCACCGCAACCAATGCTCCGATGCTGACGATCGGCAACAATGTATTCACTGGTTCCAAAATTCAGACTGCAACATTCTATGGCAGAAGCGTTCAGATGACCGGTTACACTTTCTCAGGCTGCGATTATCTGAATACCGTCAGCTTTGAATCCACCGTCAAGTATATCACTCTTGGCGATGGCGTATTCAGCGGAAACCGTGCGCTTCGAAACGTATACTTCAAGAATTCTACCGTTGACCTGCTGCTCGGTAAGTACTCTTTCTCGTCTTCTATGGTCAACAACATCACGTTTCCGTCTACCCTGAAAACCATTCCTGACTATTGCTTCCAATACTGCACGCAGCTGACGAATTTCCAGATTCCTTCTTCTGTCACTACGCTCGGTAAGGGTGCATTTGAATATGCATATCTGCCTTCTACCGTCCGCCTCAGCAAGAATCTGAAATATGTCAATGATACGGCATTTGCAAACCTCTACAATACTTCCAGCTTCATTGTTGAGAGTGGCAACACCGCAATCAAAACCATCAACAGTGCGCTGTATTCCTACGACGGCAATACTCTGTACTGCTACCCGCCTAAGAGATATTCCACCAGTTTCACCTGCAATGCACGCACGATTCCGGACGGTGCTATTGCCAATAACACGTATCTGGTCTCGCTTTCTCTTCCGAATTATATTCCCCGCAGCATGGATACCAGACATTTCTATGGTTTGACCAGTCTGGAAAATCTGACTGTTTCTTCCACTGAAGCAAACCGCAGCGATTTTGTCGGCCGTTACAAGACAGTGTTTGACCAGTCCAAGCTGCACAAGATCAATGGCAACGAAATTGTTGTTGCGCCCTCAAATGCTGAGCCTTATTTCTACAGCAAGTACAGCAGCTACATCAAGGAGCACTTCGATGAGTACGCCTACTATGACTTCATGGAGGATTATGTTGACAAGATGGCAACCTATGTTGCAAAGACTGTCACCAATTCTTCCATGACCGACCTCCAGAAAGCAGTCAAGCTGCGCAAATGGATCCTCGACCGTGTCACCTATGACCCGGAGGAAGCAAAATACTGGGATGATGTTGCAAAGGGTGTTCTCAATCCTTCCGGTGCGATGTCGTCCAAAAACCATGTGGATGCTTCGGTATTCCTGCACCAGAGAAACGGTGTCAGATACACGGTTTGCGAAGGCTATGCAAAATGCTACGCATTGCTGCTGAACAAGGCAGGCATTGAAGCCTATGAATGCTCCGGCGGTAACAAGAAGCAGTACAGCCTGGACGGTCATGCATGGAATATGCTCAAACTTGGCGGCAAGTGGTATCATGCTGACTGCTGCTGGGATGATCAGAGCTACGAGGCGAAAAACGGTCTGGAATATAACAACTTCCTCTGCACAGATGCTACGTTTAACAGCAACGGTCACCAGAATTATTACTGGGTGCTCTCTGGCGGTCCGTCCACTCGTCCGGAGGCGGTCACGAATATCGCTGGACTTGGCAATGTTAACAGAGACAGCCACTACGACAAAAACGATCTTGCCAAGCTGAAGACCTACATCGGCAAGACTGTCACCAATGACCAGTCCCTGATCAATGCGGATATTGATATGGACGGCAAGATTACCCAGAATGACTACAATCTGCTGAATGCCTGCATCAACAGTTCCACGAAGGAAGTTTCTGCACGCAACTGGATCTTCAAGTATTACGAATAATCCTGTAAATCAAAAACACCCCTGTCATGATTATGGCGGGGGTGTTTTGTTGGATGAAAAAGCACGGGGTATCATCCGCGATGCAGATGATATGATAGAAAAAACACAGCTTCATTCCGATCATCGGGAATGGGGCTGTGTTTTCATATGCAGGGATGAATACGCATCACAACTGCTTCTGTATGGTCAGAATATTCTGACCGCCGCGATATTCATACGAAACATCGTCCATGGTTTGTCTGACAAGATAGATGCCCAAACCGCCGGGGTTGCGTTCTTCTGCAGAAAGTGTTGTATCCGGATTCGCAGCGGAGAGCGGATCATAGGGGATGCCCTGATCAATGAATGTGATGCGGACTGCCATCGGATGTTCCGTGACATCCACGCGAACAGTTGCGCTGCCGATTTCGGGGTGATATGCGTAGCGGGCAATGTTGCTGAACAGTTCATCAATTGCCATGTCGATTTGAAGCTGTACTTTCATCGGGCATGCAAGTGCCTGCAACTGTTCGTTGACAAAATCGGTCACAACGCCGATGTTGTCAATAGTTGCTTCCGTTGTCAACTCTTTCATGGTGGTCAGCCCTCAAGCTATGGTGAGAATATCGGAAAAACCGGTGATGTCGAACACTTCCTTGATATTCTCATTTACGTGCAGGAGCGTCATTTTTCCTTGCTTATTCATTTGTTTTTGCGCAGAGAGCAGAACACGCAGTCCTGCGGAGGAGATGTATTCAAGCTCTGCAAAATCGAGCGTGAGGGCAGTGATGTCATCCAGTGATTGTTTGAGGGTGGATTCCAGTGCAGGTGCGGTGGTGGTATCCAATCTGCCGATGAGGGATACGGTCAGTTCTGAGCCACTTTGATTTTTACGAATTTCCATAATTTTTCTCCTTTCGAAAGGTTAGATGTTTCATGATATTATACTGATTGATGCTGTATATTCTGCAATTATTATATCATGTGCCTTACACTTTGTCAAGTTATATATTTTGCAAACATATAATTTTTTACTGTATTATTCCGATTTCTCTTGAAATTATATTCAATATGTGATATAATGATATAAACAGATGACGAAAGCCATGAAATATTACAGCAAGGGGTTGAAGGGCAATGAATGCAGAAATTTTCAGAAAAAAAAGTCTTGATAAAATCAAATCGCCTGATTCTTTGAACGATTACATCTGTGTATCCAATCCGGGAATATGGCTTCTTTTGGTGAGTATTATCGTACTGTTGGCGGGCGCGTGTGTATGGGGCGTGTGCGGAAAAATTGAAAGTACCGTGTCAACCATTGTATACGCGGAAAATGAGATCGCTGCCTGTTATATTGCAGAGGAGGATATCTCTGCGGTGCAGGCAGGCATGAAGGTCAAGTTTGACGGCATGGAGGCGGTTGTCAGCAGTACCGCGGAAAAAGACGAACAATGGTACATCTGTCTGCTGGAATCCGAGCAGCCGATTCCTGACGGACTTTATGACGGAAAAATTGTAATTTCAACCTATAAGCCAATCGACTTCGTATTCAATTGAGGACAGCATTATGGCATTCAAACAAAAGAAACCGATTCCCAAAGGCGTTGCCAAAGTGCCCGTTGTAATGCAGTTGGAAGCATTGGAATGCGGCGCGGCAAGTCTTTGCATGATTCTGGCGTATTATCGGAAATGGATTCCGTTGGAGCAGGTGCGTGAAGATTGCGGCGTATCGCGGGATGGCTCCAATGCACGGAATATTCTGAAAGCAGCAAGATACTACGGACTATCAGCGAAAGGTTATCGTTTTGAAACGGATACGCTCAAGGCACAGGGGAGTTTCCCTTGTATCATTCACTGGAATTTCAATCATTTTGTGGTGCTTTGCGGATTTCGCGGCAACAAAGCCTATCTGAATGACCCGGCAAAGGGCACATACAGTGTTTCCATGGATACATTTGACGAATCGTTTACGGGTGTTTGTCTGCAATTTGAACCGACTGAAACATTTGTACCATCGGGCAAACAGAAAAGTATGTTGGAATTTGCTGCCAACCGTCTGAAAGGCAGTGGCGCGGCGATCGCATTTACGATGCTGGTCAGTGTGATTGCAGCACTGATGGGATTTATCCAGCCTGCTTTTTCGCGTGTGTTTTTAGATCATTTGCTGAATGGGAAGAATCCGGCATGGGTAACACCGTTTTTGATTTTTCTGTCGGCATTTACGTTGATTGAACTTGCGGTTTCCGCCTTGCAATCGGTGTATTCCCTGCGGATCAACGGTAAAATGGCAGCGGTCGGCAGTGCTTCCTATATGTGGAAAGTCCTGAAAATGCCGATGCAGTTTTTCTCTCAGCGCATGGCAGGAGATATTCAGGGGCGACAGACATCCAACGCAACCGTTGCCAATACATTGATTGCCACATTTGCGCCGCTTTTACTGAACCTTTTGATGATGCTGTTTTATCTTGTCATTATGCTGCGGTATAGCGTGATGCTGACATTCATCGGCATTGCATCAATGACGATCAATGCGCTGGTATCTGCGTATATTTCCAAGAAACGTATGAATATCATTCGTGTTTCCATGCGTGACAATGCGAAACTTTCCTCTGCAACGGTGGCAGGCATTGATATGATCGAAACGATGAAAGCATCGGGTGCAGAAAACGGGTATTTTCAGAAATGGGCCGGCTATCAGGCAAGTGTCAATACCCAACAGGTAAAATATCTCAAGCTGAATCAGTATCTTGGTATGATTCCGCAGCTGATATCCTCGATTGCGACAATTTCTGTCCTGACACTCGGCGTTTGGCTGACGATGCAGGGTAAGTTCACGGTTGGTATGGTGATGGCGTTTCAGGGCTTTTTGTCAGCCTTTATGGAGCCTGCCGCCATGCTGATTTCATCGGGACAAACCTTGCAGGAAATGCGCACACAAATGGAGCGTGTCAATGATGTCATGGAATATCCCGATGAGGAAATCTTTGCGGATGCGGAAACGGAAGGCGAGATGCAGAAGCTTTCCGGCAAAGTGGAACTGAAAAACGTCACATTCGGGTATTCACCGCTGAACGAACCTCTGATCCGCGATTTCAACATGACAGTGCAAATTGGCAAAAGTGTTGCGATTGTCGGCGCATCGGGGTGCGGAAAATCAACCATTTCCAAGTTGATTGCGGGACTGTATCAGCCGTGGAGCGGAGAGATTCTTTTCGACGGCAAACCGATGCAGCAGATTCCGAAAAGTGTATTTCGCGGTTCACTTGCCGTGGTGGATCAGGATATCATTTTGTTTGCAGATACGATTGCGAACAATATCAAAATGTGGGATGACAGCATTGAGGACTTCGAAATGATCCTTGCAGCACGCGATGCGCAGATTCATGAAGATATTATGCAGCGTCCGAATGCGTATCAGTACAGAATGCATGAGGGCGGCACGGATTTCTCGGGCGGACAGCGGCAGCGAATGGAAATTGCCCGCGCACTCGCTCAGGATCCGACCATTATCATCATGGATGAAGCAACCAGCGCACTGGATGCACAAACGGAATATGAAGTCGTCAAGGCAATTCGTGACCGCGGTATTGCCTGCATTGTGGTTGCGCATCGGCTCTCCACCATTCGCTCCTGCGATGAGATCATCGTCATGGACCATGGGAAAATACAGGCACGCGGCACACACGCAGAGCTTCTGCGCACCTGCGATATCTACCGCAGTCTGGTCAGTGCGGGAGAAGGAGGTGAGCAGGCATGAGTTGGTTTGAAGAACAATTGCGGGCACGCGAACTTCATGATGATGCAGAGTTTTCCGACTCACTGGACTCCATTGCAAATGCGATCATGGGAAACCGCCTGCGAGATGCTCTGAGTCAGAATGAGATTGCGGGTTCCGCAATGGATGAGATCCTGAAATATTATCATTGCAAACCGAAAAACGAGTCGTTTCCGTCGAAATGTCAGACAGTGGAGGAACAGATTGCCTATCGGATGCGACCGTTTGGCATCATGTACCGCAGTGTGACGCTCGAAAAGGGCTGGTATCGTCATTCCGTAGGTGCCATGCTTGGTACCATGAAAGAAAACGGCGCGGCAGTTGCGCTGATCCCATCGAAAATATCGGGATATACGCTTGTGGATATTCAAAGCGGCAAGCGGGTCAGATTGAATCGCAAAACGGAACAATGTCTTGATAAAGAAGCTGTCTGTTTTTACGAACCGCTGCCGCAGCGTGCGCTTTCCATCGGCGATATGATGAAATTCATGGTGCAGCAATTGAATGCTGCGGATATCGCTGCGATTTTGCTGCTGATGGCGATTTCGGCGGCAATGGGATTGCTTTCGCCGCTGTTTACACGCTGGTTGTTCGGAGATGTGCTGGCATCGGGGAATTGGCAGGTTTTGGTGGCACTGGCAGTCTTTATGGTCTGTTTTTCGATGAGTCAGCTTTGTTTCAATGCGTTTCAGGCGTTGATGCATTCCCGCATTGAAATTAAGCAGAATATCGCGGTGCAGGCTGCAATTATGAATCGCATCCTGAGCCTTTCACCGTCATTTTTCAAAGGGTATTCGGCAGGTGAACTGGCGCAGCGTGCCTCTTATGTGCAGTCACTTTGCTCCAATCTGTTCAACAATATCGGTATGACGGGGCTGACCTCGTTGTTTTCGCTGATTTACATCGGACAGATTTTCACATTTGCCCCGACACTTGCCATGCCGTCTTTCGTGATCATTCTCTTGACGCTTGTCATATCTTTGATGACTACATTTGCGCAGATGCGGATTTCAAGCGCGAAAATGAATCTTGCGGCAAATCTTAGCGGCATGACCTATTCAACGATTACGGGTATCCAGAAAATCAAGCTGGCTGGCGCAGAAAAGCGAATGTTTTCTCGTTGGGCAAAACTATATGCCAAAGAAGCGCAGCTGGAATATAACCCGCCGATGTTCCTGAAACTCAGCAGGACCATCAGTTTGGCGGTATCCTTGATCGGTACGCTGTTTCTATATGCAATCGCGATCCGCAGTCAGGTGGCGGTGGCGGACTACTATGCATTTTCGACTGCATATGGTATGGTTTCCGCCGCGTTTATGGCACTTTCCTCCATTGCGGTATCCGTGGCGACCATTCGCCCGACGCTTCAAATGGCAAACCCGATTCTTCAGGCGATACCCGAAGCGCACAAGCGTAAGGAAATCATCACGGATTTGCGCGGTGCTGTGGAACTTTCCAACGTATCATTCCGTTATGACGAATCCATGCCGAATGTGATCGACGACCTGTCATTACGGATTCCTGCTGGAAAATACGTTGCGATCGTGGGACCGACAGGATGCGGAAAAAGTACGCTTTTGCGGCTTTTGCTGGGGTTTGAAACTCCACAGAAGGGCATCATCACCTATGACAAAAAGGACATCACCAAAATAGATCTGGAATCGCTCAGAAAAAGGATCGGTGTTGTCATGCAGGACGGAAAGCTGTTTCACGGCGATATTTACTCCAACATTGTGATCACCGCACCGCAGCTTACCGTGGAGGATGCGTGGAAAGCGGCAGAAATCGCAGCAGTTGCGGAGGACATCCGCGAGATGCCTATGGGTATGTTTACAGTGATCTGTGAGGGACAGGGCGGTATTTCAGGCGGACAGAAACAGCGGCTCATGATTGCAAGAGCTGTTGTTTCCACGCCGAGCGTTCTGATGTTTGATGAGGCAACCAGCGCGCTCGATAATATCACACAGCAGAAGGTGAGCGATGCCGTGGATACACTGCACTGTACGCGCATTGTGATCGCACATCGTCTTTCCACGATTCGTCACGCGGACCGTATTCTGTATATGGAGCATGGAAAAATCATGGAGGACGGAACCTACGAGGAATTGATGCATAAAAATGGCGGCTTTGCCAGATTGGTAGAACGTCAGCAACTTACTATGGAGGTGTAACACATGAATGAGAAACAGGAAATCATGGAACAGGATCTGGAAAAGGTCACAGGCGGAGAATGCGAAGCAGAGAATTGCAAAAACAGTATGGAAATAATCAATAACGAGATGCGTGATTCGAAGAACGGTTTCATGCCGATCATATATGCATCGAAAGAACCGAAAGGAGATGTGTAAAATGTTGGACGAAAAAATAAAAGCACTGAGCGATGATGAACTGGAACAGGTAACAGGCGGCGTAATGAGCGATGAACACAAAGTACCCGAATTAAATACGCTGAATCAGCTCAACAGAAACCATAGTGCGCTTTCCCGATCCTTGCAGAGATTATCGAGCGGCAGCAAAATCAATCCTTCAGTGAATTCGCCTTCAGATTTTCAGATCAGTGAGCGCATGAGAGGACAGATTCGCGGAATAGATCAGGCAAACTACAACGCACAAAACGGCGAGAGTATGGCGAAGAGCGCGGAGGGTGCGGTATCTTCTACGATCGATATCCTCCGGACGCTGAAAGAAAAAGCAGTCAGTGCGGCAACCGACACCAATACGGAGGTTGACCGAGCCTCGATTCAAAAGGAAATTGAAAATAGCATTGCACAGATTGATGACAATGCATTGACCACGTTCAACGGAAAATCTTTGAGTAACGGGAAAGAAAATCAAGCGATAAATTTGGACCTTGAGAATATGCGCAGCAGCCGCGATGCAAATTCGGCATTGAAAGTACCTGATCCGGCATTGCAGCGGTGTCTGGATCAAGAGGCATACATCGGAGCAGCACGTAACCGACCGGACTGCACAAGCAGCAATCTGACTCCCAGCTCTGAAAATTTGCAGCCTGCGGAAAGCACGTTTTCGGATGCTGATTTGGCAAAGGATGCGACGAATGCTGCGAGAGAACAAATTTTGGAGCAAACGGCACAGGCAATGCTTGCACAGGCAAATCAGCAGGAGCCGAATATACTGCAACTTTTGCAATAAGGCGCATTTGTGAACTGAAAGATACAAAACAACAAATACAGAACAGGAGCAGAAATTATGCCAACAACGAAATCTGCAAGAGCACGTATGCTGGAAGCCGTCAAACAGGCACAGGCGAATGGAAACAGCGTTCTTGCCAATGAAATAACCGCGAATGTCATGGTCGGTACGACAATGATGTTGATTTTTGCAGCCATGCTGATTTGCCTGCTTCTGAATGAGGTCGGCGTGTTTTCCGCAGACAAAGCAGCAATGCGTTGGGCAGTGCTGCTGGCATCTGTCGTGGAAGTGCCGATCACCGTGCTGAATTCCATTTATGTCGGAACGAAAAGCTGGCTCAAAATTCCGCTCATGGTGGATCTGGTTCTGGTCTGCGCGATCCTTTCGGCGGCACTGGGACATAATATCACGTTGGTGATAGTATTTCCGCTGGTGGTCAGCACACGCTATTTTGATTCCAAATATACGCGCAATGTTGCGATCCTGACAGCCTTGGTATTTGCGGTTTCGGGCGTGATCAGCGGCTTTTTCGGTATTGTGAACCTGAATATGCTGCGGTTTTCTGAGAACACTACGCTTACGGTTGCCGCAGGTTCCAGATTACGCGAAGCAATCACTGCCGATGATATCAACCGTGTCAAATATACAAAAGAGCTGTTTCTGAACGAATTTATCCCGCGCTGCATCGTGTTTCTATGTTTATCAGTGTCGTGCCGCTATGTGGCAATCCGCGGAAAGCGCATGATCGAAATGCAGTCTGAAAACGTCAAAAAAACCGCACGCATCGAAACTGAACTGAATCTGGCGAAACAGATTCAAGCGGGGATGCTGCCGTGTATTCTGCCGGCGTTTCCGGAACATGACTACATCGATCTGCGGGCGGCATATCATCCTGCAAAGGAAGTCGGCGGTGATTTCTATGATTATTTCAAGATCGACGAAACCCATGTCGGAGTTGTAATTGCGGATGTATCAGGAAAAGGCGTTGGTGCGGCACTGTATATGACGATTTCCAAAACGGTGCTGAAAAATCAGCTTCAACTTGGTATTTCGCCTGCCGAAGCACTGACGAATGCGAACCGTCAGCTTTGCGAAAATAATGATGCAGGTTTGTTTCTGACCTGTTGGGCGGCGGTATACAATACCGAAACGGGTGTGCTGACGTATGTTAATGCAGGGCACAATCCGCCTGTGATCCTTCGGAACGGAAAAAAAGCAGAATTCATCAAACAGAAAAGTGGATTTGTTCTTGCGGGTTTAGAGGATTATCAATATCAGCAGGCAGAAATTCAGCTTGCTGTGGGAGATGAGATGTTCTTCTATACGGATGGCGTCACCGAGGCAACCAATGCAGATAATCAGCTTTATGGCGAAAAACGCCTGCTGGATTGTCTGGAAACCTGTCGTGAGCAGTCCGTTGCGGAACAACTGAAAATGCTCAAATCGGATTTGGATGCGTTTGCGGATGGCAGCGAACAGTTTGATGACATTACCGTGATGGCAATGAAAATCACCTGAAATTCTATTGCCGCTGTTTTCGAAATCATGGAAAAGCGAAGTTATTTCATAGAAACAAACAGCCCGCAGCAGATGCGATTCTGCTGCGGGCTCGTTTTATGGGGGATGGTATGAAGCAGGCAGCCTGAATCCCTTAAATTTCAGGCTGCCTGTTTCATCGGTACGATGGTTTGAAGGATCATATGGGATTCCCGTCCGCTGAATGCTTCAATCCATTCTGAGGAGAAAAGATAGCTCTGGGAGGACAAGCGGCTGTCAGATAACCCTCTCAAAATGTTTCCTCTTGATTCGCTATACGATACATTCTTATGCTCGTTTCTATCTGCTGACAGCCGCTTGTTCTATTTATTTGTATTATAGCATATGTAAAAAGAAATTGCAAGCGATTTTGACAACAGGGCGGATTTCGCGACGAAATCCCGCTTTTTGAGGATGAAATCCCGTTTTTGGCTACTAAGATGCCGGATTTGGCATCTTGTCGCACGGCTTGGCAGGTCGTCGCGCAAAAACGGGATTTCGTCGCAAAAATATCTTGACAAAATGCCGCGGCGTATGCTACAATGAAATCGTAGACTCGCAGGAAGGGGGAGGTATCCTATGGCTGAGAACGGAAAAATCTGCATAATCTTTTCCGATATCAAGAACGATTTTAATGACGGCTACGTGTTGGGCATACAAAAGCAGGCAAACGCTTACGGATACCGCACGTATACCTTTTCCATGCCGCAGCTCAGCGAACTTTATACGAATGAGGAAGACTTCGTTTTTGAGCTGATTGATTTTGATATATATGACGGTGTTATTTTTTCGGAGCGCAGTTTTGCCGCACATCGGAATTTGATCCTGCCAATCGAGGAAGCCATCAAGAAGAAATGTCATTGTCCGGTGGTGGTGATCGGTGCATCGGAGAATTTTTCGAATGTGGTGCGCGTGTACAACCAGTCAAAGTATGAGCAGATTGCAGAGCATCTGATCGAGGTACACGGCTGCAAGAAGATCTACTGTCTGGGCGGCGACAAAAATATTGCAGATGAGCGTATTGACGGTTTTCGCAATGTGATGAAGCAGCATGGTCTGCCCTGCAATGATGAGAATGTTTTATACGGCGGCTACTGGATTCAGGGGGCGGAGGCACTTGCCAAGGATATTTCCTATGATGTGGTGGCAAAGCCTGATGCCGTCATGTGCCTGAATGATGAAATTGCGTATGCGTTAATCAAAAACCTGTATAAATTCGGCATCCGTGTTCCGGAGGATATTCTTGTCACGGGTTATGACGCTTCACATTATGCGGAAAATGACGCCGTTTCCATTACCACAGTGCGTGCGGATACCATGGAATGCGGACGCAGAGCGGTTGCGCTGTTGGAATCGCTGATTCATGGCGGAGAGCCGGAAGAAATTCCTGCAAGACAGCAGCCGTTAGTAACGGGCATGAGCTGTGGATGCGGTGAAAACCGGAAGTTCAATGTGCGTGTGCGATTGGATGAGCTTCAGAAAGCGGAAACTGCAAACATGGAATTCCGCAACAGCTGTCTGGAGGAAAAACTCTATAAAATACAGTCGTTGACGGATTTTTCCCTGTTTATCAAGAATCACAAATATCTGATCCGTGACCAGATCAGCGTTGGTGTCAACCTGATGAATCGCGGCGATGAAGTTGCAAATTGTGTGTATCTGAAGGATTATCTGATCAACGGCGAAACGATGCTGTTTCCTGCAAAGGAGATCCATCCGCCGGTTTTTGCATATGGCGCGATCAAAAATATACATGTGCTGCCGCTGTGCTTTGATAAGAAAATTTATGGCTACATGACCATGGGCTATGCGGAAGAAAATGTATTTACGTCACTTGCAAAGCAGTTTGCCAAGCATCTTGCCATTGGATTGGAGATTTTGTCCATTCGCGGCAATTTGGATGTAATGTCAGAATCCGCCTCTGTGTCGGAGGATGAGATGCGCGATTCCATATCTCATTTTGACAAGAATGCAGCAGTCATATTTATCATGCATGAGGGGCTGATGCATAAGGTGCAGCTTGGACAGGTGATGTATTTTGAATCTGCCAACAAAAAGGTATTCGCTACGCTGAAAAACGGAAAATTCGAAATCAAGCAGCGGTTGTTTGAGGTCGAAAATATGGTGATCGGGCGGAAATTTTTGCGTATTTCCAAGTCTGTGATCGTTAATCTGGAGCGTATTGTCGGGTATAAGGCAGACGGTGACCGTACATTGACCGTTATGCTGGAAAATAAGGAAACACTGCGTGTATCACGCAATTTTTGCGATGAATTCCGTATGAGCCTTGAGAAAAACTAAGGGTAGAATATGCATAATAAAAGCCGCATAAACACTAGGTAATCCAGTGCTTATGCGGCTTTTGCCGTGGAGCGGGCGAGGGGAATCGAACCCCACATATAACATATATTATCACGCATCTGCTGCTTTCTCGTAAAACGTGGTCGAAAATGTGTCATAATTTGAACTTGTCAGTGAAGTAGTCGCAGATGGTTGCGTCTACTTCTTTTTGTTTTTCAGACATGGCGTGTTGATATATGTTCTTGAGCGTCGAATCCGTTTTCCACCCACCGCGTGCCATGATGTATTTGTCTGGAACACCCATCGCGTGTAAAATCGATGCTTGATAGTGACGCAGATCGTGGAGACGAAAGTCATGCAGTCCGGCACGTTTCAGCGCACGCTTGAAAGCCTTATATGCGTTGTCAGGATTCATGCCAACGATATACTCGCTTCCATCAGGCGGAACGAGCTTCTCAATCACATGAGGCGGCAACGTGACGGTTCGAAGCGAATCCTCCGACTTTCCTTGAAGCTTCACGACGTACTTTCCTGCTGTGTCCTTGACAATTACGCGATTGACCGTAATTGTGTTTCCTGAAATATCACACGGCATAAATCCGCAGATCTCGCTGCGCCGGAAACTACCAATAGCTGCCAACAGGATTATTTTCAGTTCGTCAGGCTTCGCTACCTGTATCAGACGGTTGATGTCGTCATTTGATGGTACATATGGTACGTACCTTATTTTCTGTGGTAACTTTGTGTTCAACGACAAATTTGCGCCCGATTGTTTCAGAACAGCGGACAGCAGACCATGTATGTTCCGCACGGTTTTCGGCTTTCGTGTTCCGGATTCCGTATTGATTGCCTGCTGGATCATCTCTTGCGTCAGCTCATCCACGTAGCAGTTCATAATAGATTGCAAGTTGTTTTTTGAAATTGAGACATATTTTCTGATTGTGGATGGTGAGCAGACATTGGTGCGGCTGTCGATGTACCGCTGAAATGCCTCCGAAAGCTTCATGCCAGAGCCGTGAGAATCTGATTTATGCAGGACCTGCCATTCGCGTGAGAGCCGTTCCGCTTCTCTGCGAGCCTGTGCCGGCGTGTCGCCGTAGCCGGTAAAGCTTTTGTAGTGGTAGATGCCGTCAGCACCCTTGCCGATACTCAGACGCAGGCGGTGTTTGCATTTCGGCTTCATGCGCAGTCACCTCCGAATCATTTCTGTTCAATCATTTTATTTACTTCCTTGTCAAAATCGGATGAGATTTTCTGTGTTTTATTAAAAATGTCATACTCAGCAGAAGCCTTCCGCTTTGCATCAGCGCTTGATACGCTGCCTTTATCTTTTAAAATCCGATACTGATTGAACGAAAGAAATGCATTGATGCTTTCTGCAAATTCAGACATGGTGAATGTGTTTCCACGCTCAATCAAACCTTCAATATAGTCAAAATATGCAGAAACGCTTCGTTCCAGTGTGTGAATTTGCTGTTCGGTGAGGTAATTCTTGGCAACGTGTGTATCTGATTTCAGGATTCGTCCGTCAGGTGCATCTTTCCATGTCGTCAGTCCCATATGCTCCTTGGTATGGTCAGCGGAAGAATAGATGATTTCTGCCGCAGTATGTCCTGTGATTGCATAATGAAATTTGTTCTGGACAGTTGCATAGAACTCGTGTGTTACCTGCGATTCCTTATCGTAATCAATGCTGCATTCCGCGAAAATATCCGTGATTTTCTGCCAGACGCGTCGTTCACTCGCACGAATCGAACGAACCCGTTCCAGAAGTTCATGGAAATAGTCCTTGCCAAAGACGTTCTCGCCCTGTTTCAGACGTTCATCATCAATGACAAAGCCTTTTATCATGTATTCTTTGATGACGCTTGTCGCCCAGATGCGGAAGCGTGTTGCACGGCGTGAATTGACACGGTATCCCACAGAAATGATGGCATCGAGATTGTAGAAATTAGTCTCTCTGGTTTGCGTTTTGCCAGCAATAGCACCGTGTTGAGTGGTTGTTGCAATTTTTGCAATAACCACTTCAGCATCTAATTCTTGCTCATCAAATATATTTTTCAAATGCCTGCTGATTGTGGATGTATCGACGTCAAACAGTTCAGCCATTGTTTTCTGCGTCACCCAGATGCTCTCATTGAGCATTGCGGCATTGACAGTAACATCGTCTTCTGCATCACGATAGAGCAAAAACCGCATTTCTTTGTCGAGTTCTTTCATAATACACCTCTTGTATGATAAACAACATAGAAACTGCTGAAAAGATGTGCAGTATTTTGCACATCACATGAAACTGGTATTGACATTCCCGAAAATATATGCTAGACTGGAATTATAGGAACAAACATTCGCATCCCGAATCGAACTATAACGCGAAAGGATGTTAATGTGTGAAACAAAAGTGCTTATCGTTCCATCGTGCTGTTTTATCTCGGAAGACTTTTCGGCGGTGTTGTAGTCCTTATTGTGACGTTGATTATGAAAGCAAACGGTCAAAAACTACTTCAGGGGGTGAGGTCAAGATGAAGCACTATCGCACTTTTCTTATCTGCTTACTCGTCATATGGGTATTTCTGATCATTAGCGGTCTTGATGACAAGGCGGATTCCACGATGCTGTCAATGTGTTTTATTTCGGAGCTTCATATCATAGAAATTATTGAAAAAGACCGAAAATAGTATCAATCAGTTCCTGAACCATTGGAGCGTATTTCTCAGATATATCCGGCAGTAGATTCAAGTAGTTGATAATCAAAGTCAGCAAAGCAAATGCTTCTGCTATTGTTAATTTTTGCTTCTTAGGTTTGATATCAGCACCTTCAGCATTTAGTTCGGAACAGAGCGCAAGAAGTTTTTCAACTGTTTGAGCAGGCAAGATCCTGTTGTCTTTGCGGATTCGCTCAACTAACTCTTTCGGCGGCAGTCTGAGGTCGTCCCATTTGAAATGGCTCAATTCTTCATATGAAAACTTTTCAGCATCTTTCCCTTTCATGTCATATCAATCCTTTCTTGTCGCTCTCGGTTTGAGCGTATTTTTTTATCTGCAAAAAGAACATAAGTTCGTATTGGAATGAAACGGAGGAATTGCAAATGGAAGTCACAAAAGAATCAATCATGCTCGCTGTCTTGTCTCTTGGAAATGAGGAACTCAACAAACTGTCCGACTTCCTGAAGCTGTTCGGGGTTTAACTTCTCAATTCGTTCAAGGATCGCCGTCTGTTCTGCTGTTGGTTGCGGAGCAGGCGGATTTTCTTCATCATATCCCATGAGCCATGGCACCGTTACTTTTAATGCTTCTGCAATTTTTAATAAGGTGCTTTGTCGAATTTCGCGTTCTCCGCTTTCAATTCTGCAAATGCTTGACTTGTCCTTATATCCGATTGCCGCGGCTAATTCTTCTTGGCTCATTGAGAGTTCTTTTCGTCTTTGTATAATTCGTTCAACTGTAATGCTCATAGTGCCACCTCCTTTGTTTGCATTATATCATAAGTATGCCTAAATGTCAACACTTATCTTTGTTTATATTCACAAGTTGACAAAACCGCAACTATGTGTTATACTAAAGGCGTTGACAATACGGCAACGAATTTAAAGCGAAGGGGGGTGCTTAAATGACCGATGTAACCTTGCTGAAAT